>DASYYR010000104.1:0-6937 GCA_035933575.1 Candidatus Acidiferrales bacterium
GCCACTGTATTTGCCGAACAGGATGCGATCGCCGGCTTTTACGTCGAGGGGAACTCGCTGGCCTTTCTCGAGTTTTCCTGCGCCGACGGCGACAACTTCACCTTCCTGGGGCTTCTCTTTTGCCGTGTCGGGGATGATGATGCCGCCCTTGACGGTTTCTTTCTCTTCGAGCCGCTTCACGAGCACACGGTCGTGCAGCGGGGTAATGTTCACTGCCATTTTTCGTAACCTCCGCTAAGAGACTTCGGGATTATCGCGAGGGTAGGTGCGAGGGACATTTAGCACTCCTCGACGACGAGTGCTAATATATGGAGTTTTCGGACGACTGTCAAGGAGTTTCCCGACATTGGCGAGATTCGGCGATTCGCGCGAGGGCGCTTCGATTTCAATTATCATGCTTATATACAGTGACTTATGGCGCTGCAAGGTTTCTCCGACAGTTGGGCATTGAAGTGCGATGAGTGGTGCGAGTAGAATCCGACACCAACGCGAGCTATGCCTGCACTCTTCTATGTTCGACTGATTGCGTTTACGGCGGGAGCGCTGCTGTACCTGTTTTTGCTGGCGCTGATTGTGGGGCACCGGCGGCCGCGACGATTTGAACGCGTGCTGTTCTTTTTGTTTCTGGCAATGTTTCTAATCTACGCGGGCGGATTGCTCTTTGTTAACGCCGAAATCCATTACTCAACACCGCCCGCAGCGACAATTTTGTTCGCGCAAGGTCTTGTTCTGTTGGGTTTGGCGTATTTGCCTGCGCTACTTGTGCACACCCATCTCGAATACATGTCCATTCTGGACCGTGCCGAGTTTCCGCGATGGTGTTTCTTACTGGCGATTATTCCATTTTATTCGTTTGCGCTATTGGACACTCTGTTTCTCTTTCATGAGAGCTTTCCGGCCGTTGTGCCCGGGTTTCTTTCCTGGACAATCGTAATTGGGCCGAACGACGGCTTCGGATTGGTGGCTTCCGCATTACTCTGTGGGGTTCTGGATTTTTCGGTAGCGAAAAGGCAGAGGGATGGGCGAACGCGCCAATTGTTCCAATGGCTTTGCGGCGTTACTTTCGCGATCGCGATACTCCTGGCGATTGATGTCCGCACTGTGTCGGCGGCTCTTCCGCTGCAGTTAAGCGGCTCCCACGTCGCCATTCTGGTGGCTGGCCTGTTACCGGGACTGCTGCTTGTTTATTACGCTTTGCGTCACAACTTTCTCGAATTAGGAGCGCAAAGGAATCTTGTGTATGCGCTCTCGGCGACCTTTCTTGCTGTGCTTTGCCTGGCGCTTGTGCGGCGTGTGAGTGGGTGGCTGGAACCCGTTGTTCCTCCCGAAGCGACAGCGGCGGTGCTGCTATTTGTTTTGGTGATTTTCTTTGAGCCGCTGGAGCGGGTGATTGGGCGCACGCTCTATCGTTCGTTTCAGCAGCGGATGGACCGCGTGCAGCGGCTGCTCGTTGAATTGCAGGCGGAAGCGCAGAACGGCGACGTGGAGAAATTGCTTGCGATGGCGGAAGCGCGGATTCGAGAGGAATTTGGTTTGTCGGTGGTGCGTTTGGCAATGCCGCGCAGCGCCGATTGGATGCCGTTGCGGGCGCCGGGAGGGCTGGGGCATTGCATCGAGCTTCCGCTAAAGAATGGGCGCGAAGAAATGGGTCTGTTGGAGGCGTGCTCGACAGGGACGGTGCTGGTGGGTGAAACGACGGTGGCGCTGGAATTTCTTGCCGAGCAAATGCCGACGCTCGTCAATCACTGCCGGTTGATCGGGGAAAAGCTGCGCTTGGAGCGCGAACTTGGCGAACGCGAACGGCTGGCGCTGGTGGGGCAAATGGCGGCGAGCATTTCGCACAATTTGCGGAATCCGATCAGCTCGATGAAGACTGTCTTGCAGGCGCTGCTCGAGGAACGCGACTTGACGCCGCGTGTGCGTGAGGATTGCGAAATTGTAGTGCGTGAAATGGACCGGTTGAGCAGCAAGCTGACGCAACTGCTCCGTTACGCGCGGCCGGGGATTCGCGGAAACGATGGCGCGGGACGAATTGCGATTGCGACGGTGACCGAACAAGTCGTGTCACTGCTGCGGCGAGATGCGGAACGGCGCAACGTGCGGCTGGAATTCGCGGCGGACGACACTAGAAGTGAGACCGTTGTCGTCGGATCGGAAGAGGCTTGGACGGACGTTATCTCGAATCTGGTGGTGAATGCGATTGAAGCGCAGAGCGGAGGCGGGAAAGTTTGCGTGTCGGTGAGGCGATGCGGCGGCGCGATGCGCGTGGAGGTTGTCGACGACGGGCCTGGCGTTCCCGCGGGTGTGGGCGCGAAATTGTTTCAGCCATTTTTCACCACGAAGCCGAGCGGCACAGGGCTGGGGCTGGCGATTGTGGCTCGGCGCGTGACGGAAATGGGCGGCGCGGTTTCGTGGGAGAGCCCGGTGAGTGAGGGACGAGGGACGAAATTTATCGTTACTGTGTCGTTGAGCGCCGGCAGTTGAAAGAAAAAGCAGATCCCTCACCGCCGTTCGCCAAGAGCGGGCGACCGGGTTCGGGATGACAGAAGGGGAGTGAATTTCATGCGAACGATACTGATTGTGGATGATGAGGCGGCGGCGCGGTACGGGTTGCGGCGGGCGCTCGAAAATATGTACCGCGTTGTGGAAGCGGATTCGGCGGCGGCCGCTCGCGAATTGCTGGCACGCGAGAATCCGGACGTGGTGTTGCTGGACGTGGTGCTGCCGGGAGAGAGCGGGATTTCGTTTCTGCGCGCGATTCGCGGAGAAGGTTTCGACAAGCCGATTCTGATGGTGTCTGCGCTGGATACAGCGAAAACGGCGATCGAGGCGTTGCGCGGCGGCGCGAATGATTACATTGTGAAGGGCTTCGACATCGACGAGTTGCGGCAACGCATCGCAAATCTGGTGCGCATCGTGGAATTGGAAGCGGACAACACGCGGATGCGGCGGCAATTGATCGCCGAAGGAGAGTTTGGACGCATGCGCGGCGCGTCAGGACTGATGCGGCGCGTGTACGAACTCGCGGAACGCGTGGCCGCGACGGATACGACCGTGCTGATTTGCGGCGAGAGCGGTACGGGGAAGGATTTGCTGGCGCAGGAAATTCACGAACGCTCGCCGCGAGCGGGGAAGGCGTTCATCGCCGTGAATTGCGCGGCGCTGCCGGAGAATCTGATCGAGTCGGAACTTTTTGGCTACGAGAAGGGCGCGTTCACGGGCGCGGCGCAAACCAAGAAAGGGAAATTCGAGTTGGCCTCGGGCGGCACGCTTTTTCTCGACGAAATCGGGGACATGAATCCAGTGACGCAGGCGAAAGTGTTGCGCGCGCTGGAAAGCCGCAAGATTGAACGGTTGGGCGGCACGCATTCGATTGACGTGGACGTGCGAGTGATCAGCGCGACGCATCGCAACCTTGCCGAGGAGATCGGCGCGGGACGGTTTCGCGAGGATTTGTATTATCGTCTGCGCGTGGTGACGCTGGACTTGCCTTCGCTGCGCGCGCGCAAGGAAGATGTTCCGCTGCTGGCCGGAACGTTTCTCGAACAGTTGGGGGCGCGTCATAACCGCGCGGGGCGGATTTCGCAAGAAGCGGCGGCGGCGCTTTTGCATTACGATTGGCCGGGAAATGTGCGCGAGTTGAAAAACGCGCTGGAGCGCAGCCTGGTGCTTTGCGCGGGTGAAACGATTGGGCTCGAAGATTTGCCGGAGGAAATTCGGCGCGGTGGCAACTCGCAAATGCGGCACGGCGCAAGTACGTCTGACGAAATTCTGGGCGGAATTGATTTTCGCGAGGCGAAGCGAAAGTTCGAGGTGGCGTTTCTGAAGCGAAAACTGGCGGAGCATCGTTGGAATGTGTCGCGGACCGCCGCATCGGTGGGATTGCACCGGCAAAGCTTGCAGGAAAAGTTGCGCGAGCTGGGCATCGAGCGCCCCGGAAAATAAAGAATGGCGAATCGCGAACCAGTCGGCGGATTTATCTTGGCAGGAGGACGAAGCTCGCGCATGGGGCGGGCGAAAGGCTTGCTGCCGTTTGGAGGCGAGCCGCTCGTGGTGCATGCCGCGCGCTTGCTGGAATTCGTGAGCGAACCGCGCATTATGCCGATAATCATCGGGCCGCCGGAAGTTTACGCGCATCTTGGAATTCGCGTGGTTCCCGACGATGGCGAAAATCTTGGGCCGCTCGGCGGCATTTCAACCGCGCTTCGTGTCGCTACATGTGAATGGAATTTGATTGTGGGATGTGATCTTCCATTCTTGACGCGCGAATGGCTCGAATTTCTGATCGCGCGGGCGGCCGGGTCGTCCGTCGACGTGGTAATACCGCTGAACGAGCGCGGGTTCGAACCGCTGTGCGCGATGTATCGGAAAAGCGCGCGGCGCGCGATTGCGGAGGCCCTTGAGCACGGCGTGCGAAAAATTACCGACGGGTTGGCAGGCCTGACTTTGGCAAGCATCGCACCCGCGGAATGGAAAGCCTTTGACCCTTGCGGCCGCCTGTTCAAGAATGTGAACACGCCCGAGGACTACGACGAGGCGCGCGAGAGCTTGGGAGAGAAAACGGCATCGTGAGCGAACATTACATCGAATTTCAAGGCGTCTCGAAAGCGTTCGATGAGCAAGTGGTGCTGCACGACGTGAGTTTTTACATGGATCGCGGAGAGACGGCCGTGATTTTGGGACGCAGCGGCGTTGGCAAATCCGTCTCGTTGAAATTGATTTTAGGATTTCTGAAGGCCGATGCGGGCCGCATTATTGTTGGCGGCGAGGACGTTACGAATTTCACCGAAACGCAGCTTTCGTTGGTGCGGCGGCGCGTCACGATGGTCTTTCAGTCCGGCGCGTTGTTCGATTCGCTCACAGTAGCGGACAATGTTGCCTTCCCGATGGTGTCGCTGGGCAACGTGGACAGAGACGCGGTGGATGCGCGTGTGAACGAGTTGCTCGAAATGTTGGAAGTCTCGCAATTCGCCGACCGGCTCCCGTCGGAATTGAGCACGGGCACGAAGCGCGCCGTGGCGATTGCGCGCGCGCTGGCGCAGGATCCGGAAGCGATTCTCTACGACGAGCCAACGACCATGGTGGATCCGATCATGGCGGCGCATACGGGCGAGCTGATTCTGAAACTCAAGGAAACATTTCATAAGACGTCGATTGTGGTGACGCATGACACCCATTTGGCGCGGCGGCTGGCTGACCGCGTGATTTTCCTGCACGATGGCGGCGTGGAATTCTTCGGCACGTGGGCGGAGTTCGAAAAGTCAGAAGACCCATTGCTGCGAAATTTCCGCTTGCAGGACGAATTAATTCCCGCGCTGGACGTGACCGAGTGAGCGCGAGCCGATGAGTTTGGATTCCTCGCCCGCTACGGTCGATCCGAAAAAACAATTGAGGCGCGTCCTGGGATTCTGGGACGTGCTGCTGTTCAATATCGCGACGGTGCTGGGGCCGCGATGGCTAGCGGCCGCGGGGTATAACGGCACGTCGTCGATCAGCTTGTGGATTATCGCCGCAGTGCTGTTTTTCATTCCCAGCGCATTTGTGATCAACGAACTTTCCTCGCGCTTTCCCGATGAGGGCGGGCTGTACGTTTGGTCGAAGGAAGCGTTCGGCGACTTTCACGGCTTCGTCGCCGGATGGACGTACTGGATTTACACGGTGTTTTATTTTCCGGGACTGCTGTTGGCGAGCGCGTCGATGAGCGCCTACGTTGGCGGCGCGGGACACACGTGGCTGGCGACGAATCGCGAATTTTTGGTGATTGGCTCGTTCGTCCTGCTGTTTATCGCGGTTTTTCTGAACATTATCGGACTGAATATCGGGAAATGGCTGCAAAACGCGGGCGGTGTGGGGACCTATACGCCTTTGCTTATGCTGATAGGCATCGCCATCTGGATTTGGGCGACGCACGGTTCGGCGACGCATTTCACGGTGAGAAACATGATGCCGGCGTGGAATCAGGCCACCGTGAATTTCTGGCCGCAGATGGTTTTTGCGTTTGCTGGATTCGAGCTGGTCTCCGCGATGAGCGAAGAGGTGCGCAATCCGCGCAAGACTCTGCCCCGCGCGGTGTGGGGCGCGGGAGCGGCGGTAGCGTTCATTTACATTGTGGGGACGATTGCGGTTTTGGTGCTGATTCCAGCGCAGCAAGTGAATCCGCTGAGCGGCGTGTTTCAGGCGCTGACGTCGGGCTCGACGATTTTGAAAATCGGCTTTGTTGGCGTGATAGCCGCGGTGCTGGTCAGCGTGGGAAATGCAGGCGGTGTTGGCTCAACTGTCGCGGGGATTGCGCGCGTGCCGTTCGTGGTCGGGATCGACCGTTACTTGCCGAAGGCATTCGGCAAAATTCATCCGAAGTGGCGGACGCCGTATATCTCCATCATCGTGCAGGCAGTGCTGTCGTGCATCATTTTGCTGTTGGCGCAGATTCAGGCGACGGCAGCGACGGCGTATCAGGTGGTGGTGGACGCGGCGGTGATTCTCTATTTCATTCCGTTTTTGTACATGTACGCGGCGGCTATCAAGCTGGCATACCGCAAAGACCGGCGCAGCAACGAACACGCGGTGTTGATTCCGGGCGGCATCATAGGAGCGTGGATTGCGGGCGGACTGGGCTTCTTGATTACCGCGCTGGGCATCGCGTTGTCGTTTATACCGCCAGGGGAAGCGACTGACAAATTCAGTTTTCTGGCGAAAGTGATTGGTGGCACGGTGGGGACAGTGCTCGTCGGGCTCGCGCTTTACTGG
The DNA here is from genome assembly GCA_035933575.1 of Candidatus Acidiferrales bacterium. Taxonomy (GTDB): domain Bacteria; phylum Acidobacteriota; class Terriglobia; order Acidiferrales; family UBA7541; genus DAHUXN01. The sequence goes on from DASYYR010000104.1 coordinate 6,748, forward strand.
CGCGGGGCGCGAGAGAAGAAGAAAATGGCATTGACCTCGTAAGAAACCGAATTCGCTTGCTTATCCGCACGCGCAAATGTAATTTGTGCGCAGTTTGCGGCCCTGATTCAAAACTTTCAGAGAACAATTGAGTTTAATTTGCGGAACGCATCCTCACGGAGGTGAGACATGGCGCGTCCCACGGGCGTAA
>DASYYR010000108.1:0-10321 GCA_035933575.1 Candidatus Acidiferrales bacterium
TTTCGCGATTGCCGCGGCGAGTCCACCCCAAACGTAAGTGGCTACCAAAGACAAGAACCCCAGCGGCACGATCAGCGTCGTCAACAACACGGCAGGCACGTTGCTGACAGGCCCCGATAAACTGACGCGATGAAAATAAAGCGCCAACAAAGGCATCATGCCCAGCTGAATGCAAAACGACAGCAAGACAAGTTCCCACAGGCGCAGCCCGAGCCGCACCGACGCCGTAAACAACGGCTCGGCCCATGTTGATGAACGTTTCGGAAGTCTCAGTGCCAGCCCATTCGCTGCCGCGCGAAGATCCAGACGGAACTGCGTGGCGCGCGGCGAATGCAGCCGGTCGCGAGTCACGTCGCCAATATGTTCCAGTGCCCGACGCACAGGGCTGCTTGTGCGATCGATCCACGGCACGGCCAACCCTGCAATCACGCCGGCTGCCAAAAATGAGAGTTGATAGCTGGCATCGAAGAGTTCTTCAGGTCGCGCGATCAGCAGAATCAGCGCCGCTAGCGCCACTGTGTTGACCAAAACGACGCGCCGGAACAGCAATCGCGCAAACAAGAAAATCGCTGTCATCAGTGCCGCGCGCAAAATTGGCGGACGTTCCTGCACCACGCCTAAATATCCCGCGAGCACGACGAGCGTGATGACCGTCGTTGCGCCAAGCGGCAGACGCAGCAAGCGGCACAGCCAGAATACGAAAACCGCCAGCGCGCCAACGTGCAATCCCGCGACGACGAGCACATGAAACGCAGCCGTTTTCTGGAAACTCTCGGCCAGCTCGGAATTCACAAAATTGCGATCGCCAAGCAGCATGGCACGCAGCACCGCAATGCTCTGCGGCTGGCCGGAGTAGAGATGATCCAACCTTGACAGCAAATCTCCGCGGGCCCGCGCGAAACGCTGCGCGATGGAGACGTTTGCCGAGCCGTCGGCTTGGATCAGTTCCGTGCTGCGCAGAGTGCCCAGCAGGTCGATATTCTGCCGTTTCAGAAATCCGCGTTCATCGAACGCGCCAGGGTCCTGATAGTTTCGCGGAACTCGCGCGCGGCAAAGAGCTTCAACGCGATCCCCGGCGCGCAACTGCGGAAGTACGTCCCCGTTGCGGCCGAAATAATAGTTGAGACGCAGACCGCCGCGGACCACAATTGTTCCCCCGTCAGCCTCCACGCTCGTCAAATCGATTGTGTAGCGGACGCCCCACGGCAAACGCTCTGGATCTTCGCGCAGGATTCCGCGCCAACGTAGAGCCTGGCTCGTATCGATTTGTCCCAATTCCACGAGACCCGCCACGTCGTTGGGCGCAACATCGCGCTGGTCCAATTGCATCGCCAACGCGCCCAATGCAAACCATGCCGCCAACGCGCAAATTCCCGCCGCCGCAATTCTCTTCCACAGCAATGCGAGAAGCAGGCCAACAAGAATCGCAAGCGTTGCGGTCGCAGTCCAAAGTGTCGGACGCGTACCGGGGAATTTGGCAGCAGCGATACCGGAAGCGAACGCAAGTCCAAGCCACAGTGCCGGAAGTTTCACCGGACTCGCTCTAGCCGCGCGATCGCCTCGATATGATACGTTTGTGGGAACATATCAAATAGGTAAAGACCATGAAGAGCATACGCCTTCCCACAGAGTTTTGCCAGATCGCGCGCCAGCGTTGAGGGATCGCACGATGCGTAGACGATTCGCCGTGGCGCGATCTCTATCAGTTTTTCCAGGGCATCCGGCTCGATTCCCGCGCGCGGCGGGTCCACAATCACCGCGTCGGGCGCCGCAACGCCGCGCTTCCGCCTCCACGCCGCAAGAAACGCTTCCGTCGAATCATTTCGCGCCGCAATCACCTTCCCGCTCAATCCCGCGTTTGTCTCTAGATCGCGCGCCGATGCGGGATTCGCCTCGACCGCTTCCACGTGTCCGAAGCTTTTCGCCAGTGACATCGCGAACAATCCCACGCCCGCATATAAATCCAGAGCCACTTCGCCGCTTCCCGCCGCCGCCGCGACAACGCTGGCCATTTCCTCCACCAAAAATCGATTTACCTGAAAAAAAGACATATGCCCCACTCGAAAACTATTCTGCGCCACTTTGTATTGCAGAAATCCCGGGCCGTGCAGCGACATTCGCTCGCCGCGCGCGTCCTGTATCAGAACACTTTTCACATCTTCGATTCTCTCGCTGAGCATTTTCGCGATTGACCCCGCGCTGCGCGGAAGGGAGGTGCAGGAAATATTCAGCAAGACGCCGTGATCTTCGGCATCAGCGAACGCTTCCACTTCTCTCAACGTTTCCGGTAATTTCCCTTCGCGCAAAGCGCTGCGCAGGGCTTCAAACGTCGCAAAAAGTTTCGGCGAAAGTACCGGACAAAGTTCCACGGGGCACAACGTCGAAGATCCCGCGCGAAAATATCCAATGCCAGCCGCCTCATTAACCGAAGCGCCCGCGCGATCTCCAGAAAGAGGCCGAATCTTCCACTGCGCGCGGTTTCTATACTGCCACGGCGGCGACGCGTGAACCATTATCGGACCCTTCCAGTCGATCTTGCCAAGACGCCGCAAAGTCTCGCGAAGGATTTGCTCTTTGTAACGGAGCTGCGCCTCGTACGAAATGTGCTGGTAGTCGCACCCGCCGCAGACGCCGAAGTGCGGGCATTGTGCCTCAACGCGTTCCGGTGAAGCAGTCACCACTCGCGTCAGACGCCCGCGAACGAATTTCTTTTTACGCTCTCCCGCGTCGAGCTCCACTTCTTCGCCGGGCAACACAAACGGCACAAACACAGCCTCACCGTTTTCGTGCGCGAGTCCCTCGCCTCCGTAAACAAGCTTTTCGATTTTTACGCGCATAGTTTGTGGAACCCCGGTCGGCGTCACTTGTGGATTACTTCAAATAATAGAGGCTCAGTCTCGATACTCGGTAAGTCTCGAACAGCCGCTTCTGAATGTATTGTTTCTCCACAAGCGAGAGTTGCTCCGCGGACATTTTCCGCCGGTACGGCGTGAGCGCGCTGTCCATCTCGCGCCTCACCGCCAGCATCGTTTCCGCGTCTGCCGCGGAAGTAAGCGTCGCTGAGAGCTTATCTTCAAGTACGGTTAACCTGCGTTCGAGTTCTTCGAGGTCGAGACGGGCGGGAGCATCAAGAGTCATTTTTGCTTCTTCAACTCCGCGCGCGATTTCCACTAGCCGTTTGGCGAGATCTTGCGAGGTGTCGGCAAATTGTTCTGCCGCCAAGCGCAGTTTTCGAATTCCGTCGTCCAAATAGCGCGCCAACTCCTCTCGCGAAAATGGTTCCGCTGCGGCGGCTCTCGCGTGCCCTTCGGGACCTTTTCCGACTTCCGCTTCCCGTACCTCTGCGGCCGCGTCGAGCACCGCGTCCACGCAATACGCCAAACTTTTCAGCGGACGCCCGGCCGTCCCGCGCCGCGACCGTCCGTAGCTTTCAAATGCCCGGTCGATTCCTTTGAGCACTGCTCCCAGCGGAATTCCGGCTTTCTGCCATGTTTCCAAAATTGCCCAATCCAGCGGCGACACCAATAGATGCGCGCCGCGCTTGCGCCAAAAGTGTTCTTCGATTTCGGTAAAATAATTGAAGTAGTTGAATTCCGCCATCGCCACAACGCAACTAACGCGCCGGTTTTCGCGCCGAAGGTGTTGCCTTGCGGCCAGGTTCGCGGCGCTCCAAGCCGGCGTGGGGACTCGCTGTTTCCGTAATCGCGTTGCGCTCCCAGAGGATTCGCAATCCTTCCAGTGTCAGGTGCTCGTCAACCTCTTGAATGTGCCGCGACCCCGCGCCAATCAGCGCTGCTTGACCACCCGTGGCGATCACGCGCGTCTCCGCTCCCAATTCTTTTTTTAGCCGCTCCAGAATTCCGTCAACCAGATCCATGAAGCCGTAGTACAGCCCAGCCTGCATCGATGCCGCTGTATTCGTCCCGATGATTTTTCCAGGGTCGCGAATCTCCACTCGAAAGAGCCTGGCGGCGCGCGCAAACAGCGCATCCGCGGAAATGCCTACGCCGGGCGCGAGCACGCCTCCCAAATATTCTCCGCGTTTCGACACCACGTCGAAATTGATTGCCGTGCCGAAATCCACCACCACGCACGGCCCGCCGTACTTCGCGAACGCCGCCACGCCGTTCGCGATTCGGTCCGCGCCAACTTCCTGTGGATTATCATAATGCACCGGCATGCCTGTCTTGATCCCCGGTTCAACGAAGAGAGCCTTCAAACCGAAATATCGCTCGGCCATTTCCGCGAGAGTTGCGTTCAGCGACGGCACAACGGACGCGATCATCACGCCCTTGATTTCTGTCGCGGCCAGTCCAGCCAGAGTGAACAGCTCTCGCGTCAGGATTCCGTATTCGTCAATCGTTTGATCGCGCGCTGTTGTCAGCCGCCAATTCGCCAGCAGCTCGGTGCCGCGAAACACGCCGAGCACCGTGTTCGTATTCCCCACGTCCATTGCCAGCAGCATCATTCCGCCTCTGCCACCGTTCCGGAAATCACGCTTTCGATTTTTCCGTCGTCGCGTTTCACTCGAAGAATCCCCATAGGCTCCAGCCCCGCCGTTGTTCCCACAAAGTTATCCGTGCTCGTCGAGATGCGCACGCGCTTGCCCTCAAAATAGCTCGATACTTCCGCAAATCTCCGCAAAATCGGCGCAGCCCCTTCGGCGATGAATTGATTGTAGTAGCGGTCGAGGTGCCGCAGCAACCGCGCAAGCAGATCAAGTCGCGAATGGGCGCGTCCCGTCTCCGTTCGCATTGACGTCGCAATGGTTGCAAGTTCGCCGGGCATCTTCGCTTGGTTCACGTTGATGCCAATCCCAATCACGGCAAAATGCATCCGGTCCGGCTCGGCTTGCATCTCCGTCAGAATGCCGCAAACTTTTTTGCCGTTCAGCAACACGTCGTTCGGCCAGCGAATGTCCGGCGGAAGGCCGCTTCCTTCGGCAATCGCATCGTACGCCGCCAGTCCACCCACTAGAGTGAGTGCCGGCGCCAGCATCGGAGAAATCGGCGGTCGCAGCAGGATACTCACGTAAATCCCTGTCGCTTTTTCCGAATGCCACGAATGTCCCGCGCGCCCGCGCCCTGATGTTTGTTCCTCTGCGACGACGACCGTCCCGTGCGCTTCTCCTTCTTCGCCCAGGCGCATCGCCACCGTGTTCGTCGACTCCACTTTGAAGAAGTGAAAAATATGTTTCGCGAAGGGAGTTCCGTGCAATACTCGCGCAAGCAATTTCGGTGCCAGAACGTCCGCCGCTCGCTCGATGTGGTAGCCCGTCCGCGGATGTCCCTTCACTTTCACGCCGGCTGCGCGCAGCGTCTCGATCCAGCGCCACACTGTTTGTCGCCGCACGCCGATTTCCTTAGCGATTTGCGCGCCGCTGATTACGATCGTTGTGTTTTCCGTCAGCAGAGACAGCAATGCGTCAATGCGCTTGTCTGTGGAACCCGGCAAGTTTGAGCGGTTCGTTTTTCTTTGGGATTTCGCTCGCGCCATAATTTCCCATTGTCATCCCGAGCCGCCATGCGGCGAGGGATCTGCTGTTCGCGGAAAATCTGAAAAAACACAACCCACTACTCTTCCAGTTGCGCCAACCGCTCCACAATTTTCTGGTATTCGATCTGCCGCTCGGCCAACGTCGCTTCCAATCCGCGAACGATTTCTGCGGGCGCTCGACTGCGAAACGTATCATCGGCAAGCCGCTGTCTTTTCGACGCGACATCCTTTTCGAGCCGCTCTTTCTCTTTTTTCAGCTTGGCCTTTTCAGCGTTGGCGTCGATCGGCTCGCCTTCAAACTGAATCCGCAAGTCGAATTGCGATGTGGAGCGTACCGCCCCTTCGCCGCTCTTGAGTTTTCCCGGTTCGATCTTCAGCGCCGAAAGATTGCCGAGCCGGAGAATGACATCGAGGTTCTCGGCCGCCCGATTGCGCACTTCAGAATCCTGCGACGCAAAATCCGCCGCCACTTTTTTCTTCGCATCGAGTTTTATTTCCGCGCGTATATTTCGTGCCGCCACCACGATCTCCTGTACCAACGCAACGCTCCGCTCCGCTTCTGGATTCCGCCACCGCGCATGGGCCGCTGGGAAGCTTTGCAGCGAAATGGACTTCGCATCTGCCTTATGCGGCAGCCGGTGCCACAGTTCCTCGGTGATAAATGGCATAAACGGATGCAGCAGACGCAGCGCGTATTCGAATGTTGCAAACAAATTCCGCCATGTCGCAATTGCATCCTCCCGATTCTCTGATGCAAGTTGCGGCTTCAGCCATTCGATATACCAATCGCAGAAATCGCCCCAGAAAAAGTGATAGATAACGTGCGCCGCTTCGTGAAAACGGAAATTCTCCAGCGCATCGTTCATCTGTTCCGTCACCGCCGCGAGCCGCGAGAAAATCCACTGGTGCGGCAGCGCATCGTGCGTCGCATACGGCGCCTTGGCGCGAACATTTGAAGCGGCCAGTTCTTCGAGAGTCACGCCCATCGCTTCAATCTTCTCAAGATTGAAGAATAAAAATCGCGCCGCGTTCCAAATCTTGTTGGCAAAAGCGCGATAGCTCAAAATGCGCTCTTCGCTCAGCGCGATGTCCGTTCCAGGAGCTGCGGCTACGATCAACGCGAATCGCAGCGCGTCCGTGCCGTATTTCTCGATAATTTCCAGCGGATCGATTACGTTCCCGCGCGTCTTCGACATCTTTATTCCGTGAGGGTCGCGAACAATCCCATGTAAATAAAGTTGCCGAAAGGGAAGTCGCTCTTCGGTTTTCGCGCCACGCGCCAGATGCAGGTCGAGCATCACCATCCGCGCGTCCCAGAAGAAAAGGATGTCATATCCGCTGATCAGCAAACTCGTGGGATAAAACGTTCGCAGATCTTCTGTGTCGTCAGGCCAGCCCAGAGTCGAGAGCGGCCATAAACCCGAGCTGAACCACGTGTCGAGTACATCCGGATCCTGCGTTAGTTTCCCGCTACCGCACTTTCCGCATTTCTCCGGCCCGCTCGCGATCTGTGCGCGTCCGTCCACCACTTCGACGGTCGAATCTCTTGCCGGCGTCATCGCGCCGCAATCGCCGCAATGCCAAATGGGAATGCGATGGCCCCACCACAATTGGCGGGAAATGCACCAGTCCCGAATGTTGGTCAGCCAGTCGAGAAAAATCTTCTTCTGATTGTCCGGCACAATCGAAAGCAGGCCGTCCTCGACGATCTGAATGCCCGGCGCAGCTAATGGCTTCATTTTGCAGAACCACTGGACGGAAAGTCTCGGCTCGATGATCGTCTTACAGCGATCGCACAGGCCAACCGACATCGCATGGTTCGTCACTCGCTCAAGCAAGCCCTGCGCCTTCAGGTCCTCGACGATTTTTTCTCGCGCCGCAAACCGATCCATTCCTGAATACGCACCCGCCGCCGCGCTCATGTGCGCGTCCGGAGTCATCACGTCAATTTCCGCCAATTTGTGCCGCTGGCCCATTGCAAAATCGTTGGGATCGTGCGCGGGAGTCACTTTCACCGCGCCCGTGCCGAATTCGCGATCCACGAAATCGTCCGCAATGATTGGAATTTCGCGGTTCATCGGGGGCAGCACCGCGATCTTCCCGATCAAGTGTTTGTAGCGTTCGTCACTCGGGTGAACGGCCACGGCCGTATCACCTAGCATTGTTTCCGGCCGCGTTGTCGCAACTGTAATCGTCTCGCGCGAACCTGCGACGGGATAACGAATGAACCACAATTTTCCTTCGCGCTGTTCGTGCACCGTTTCGAGATCGCTCAGCGCCGTCTGGCAACGCGGGCACCAATTCACGATGTATCGCCCGCGATAAATCAGCCCCTCGTGATACAGCCGCAGAAACGCTTCCATTACGGCCCGATAGAGCGGTGGATCGAGCGTGAATTTTTCGCGCGTCCAATCGCATGAGACGCCCAAGCGAATCATTTGCTTCTTGATGTTTCCACCGCTCTCCGCTTTCCATTGCCAGACGCGCCGCTCGAATTCCTCTCGCCCAATCTGCTCGCGTTTCAACCCTTCCTTCGCAAGCTGCCGTTCCACCACCACCTGCGTGGCAATGCCCGCGTGATCCATTCCCGGAAGCCAAAGCGTTTTGTTGCCGCGCATGCGGTGCCAGCGCACCACGATGTCAATCTGGGTGTGCTCCAGCATGTGGCCGATGTGGATCGAGCCCGTGACATTCGGTGGCGGCAAAACGATCGAAAACATTTCGCCCGCGCCCTTCGCGTCCGCGCGGTAAATCTTCTCTTCGAACCAGGTCTGCGCCCAGCGCCGCTCGATTTCTTGAGGTTCGTATGCTTTTGGGATTTCGCTTGCCATTATGATCCGCGCTTGACGGTTTCGCCGTGTCCCTACGCGTTTTTTCGAAGATGCGTGAAACCACCAACTATACGAGGCAATCGTGGCGCGCGTCAAATAGAGGCGAGTCAATCAGGAAAGTTGCGGACTTACTTCTTATCGCGTTCGCGATTCAGGATTTCTTCGACCAACGGACGAAGAACGCCACTGGAGAGGGCTTCTTGGATCTGAGGCTGCAGCTTTTCGAGCAGCTTGGCCACGACGCTGTCAATCGCAGCCGCGTCCACTCCGGGATTCTTGGCGGTTACAGCGGACACCGCTTCGGAAATGACTTTCTCGGTTGATGCAGGCTGCGCCGTCTCCATCACCGCGCCGTGGGACTCTTCGGGAGTTTCTGCGTGCGACGAAGACTCAGGAGCAGAAATTTCCACCGCCGGCGCTTCGTAACGTCCTTGGGATGGAGTGTCATCCGATTCCGCTAACGCAGCGCTGATATCCTCGACCGTGTACGACGGCGCCGCGTCGGATGTTTCCTCCAAGACAAGTTCCCCAGGAATCGTTTCTTCCGGCGCGCGCGATGCGCTAGAAGTAGAAGAAGACTCCACGGGCGCGGGGAAGGGAATCACTTCCGCGGGCGGCGCGGGCCATTCCGTTTGCTGCGCGCCATGTACCGGCTCCGGAGCATTCTGTTGCGGCGCCACTTCGCGCGATGCGTGGCCCGGCGCATCTGCATTTTTTGTGATGGCGTACTTATTTGACGCTCCGTTCGAAGGTTCGCTCGAAACTGGGCTTGAAGTTTGCTCTTCCTGCGTTGGAGCCGCGGCTTCCTTCACATCCGGCTCAGCCGGTCTCGACTCCGCGATTCCCATCAAGTCCATCCACTTGGTTCGCGGCCCGGTTGAACTCGACTCGATTTTTTCGGGGACATTCGCGCCGCCGAACGGCACGTGTACCTTCGAGTGAACGCTTGTCTCGAGTGTCTCCGAATCATCCGGCGTCATTTTTCCGCTGGCGAGTTTTTCGACCATGCTTGCGGACTCGGATGCTGGAATTTCATACTCCATGGTCTTGCGCCGCCGCGTCCATTCGCTTGCCGGCTCTTCGTCATCATCCCCTTCTTCAGCGTGTTTTGCTTCCGGGGTCGCGACCGGCTCGAAATCTTTCGAGGCACTGGTGCCAAATGCAAATTCCGGCGGGACACCCTCTGGCTCCTCGAATTCCGGGATGGGTGGGCGAGGTTTCGGCATCCATGCCGGCGGCTCGGGAATTTCTTCTTTCGGCGGCGCTGGCGGCACGACGACCGGTTCGATCTTTGGCAGGAAGGAAGTGACCATCGCGATCAGCGGGTCAGGCGGCACAAACGGTTTTTTCAACACGCCGTCCGCGCCCACGCGATGCGCTTCTTTCTCGTCCAGCGGGTCGAATGCGCCGACCAGCAAGATCACGGGAATGTGTGCGAATTGTGAGTCTTGCTTAACGAACTCGCAGACTTCATAACCATTTCGCACCGGCATAAATACGTCGGCCAGCACGATGTCGGGACGCACTTCAGGTATCTTCCGGCAGGCGGCTTCTCCATTGCCTACCGCGACCACGCGCATGCCTTTTTCTTCGAAGACGAGCGACACCATCTTCTGAATGTTGCTGTTGTCGTCCGCGACCAGAATTGTGGGCAACGTCTATACCTCAGGCACGCTTCCGCCGTGTGGGCAGGAGGCGCCGTTCCTGCCACTATTGGAGCATCCGCAGCGGAGGGCGTCAACGGCTTCGAGCGAAGCGCGTGCCGCAGAAGTGACGTGTGCTTTCGAGGGCGCATCCGTCTTGTGGCGGAGGGCCTTTTCCTCACTGGTGCGCTGACAGATTCAACTCGCTTACGGTCACTATCGCCTGTCGGTTCCGGAAGCGACCAATGCTGGCAATGGGCGAACTTCGCGCTCGACTTTTCTCTCCTCGCGGTCGCGCGCAATTTCCAAATCGTAGCGCGTCTGAAGATTGAGCCAAAACTCAGGTGTCGT
>DASYYR010000027.1:0-3241 GCA_035933575.1 Candidatus Acidiferrales bacterium
TATATTCGCGGCGGGTTTCGAACCAAGTCTCCCGGTTCAAACGCTTTTTATAAATTGCGCAGACCGCGTTGAGGGACCAGCGGTCATCCAGTCCAGCGCAAAGAGAAACTAAGAGCCAAATTGCCATTATGAGAAAGAAATCTTATACGTTTCTCATTGCTTCCTCGGACTCGGGGCACATGCGCCGTTTGCGCATTCCGCACTATGTCGTCCATTTGCTTGCGGTTCTCGTAATCGTGGGCGGCATGACCGTGGTCGTGGCAGCTGGCACATATTCGCGACTGCTCTGGAAAGTGACCGCGTACAATTCTCTGCGCCGCGACCAGGCAACGCTCACCGTGCAATACAAACAGCTCCAAAATCAGGTAACGGACGCGGATCAGCGCCTGAACTCCCTGCAATCACTGGCCAGCGAAGTGGCTGTGGCGTATGGCCTGACGCGAATCTCGGAGACACCCTTCAGCGCTTCGAACTCGACGGGACAATCCGAATCCGCCTATCAGCAGACGCTCGACCGGTTTAATTTCCTTGAACAGAATGCGACCGCTGTGGTGCTGGTCTCGGATGGCGGCTTGAAACTTCTCCCCGGAATGAAGCTGGCGAACGCATCGTTTATGCCCTCTCTGTGGCCAGTAATGGGCAGAATCACAAGCCGCTTTGGCGAGCGCCTGGATCCCTTCGGCGGTGAGGGCGAATTTCACAGAGGATTGGACATTGCATCGCACTACGGCGATGACGTTCGCGCCGCGGGAGACGGGGTCGTAATATTCACCGGCGAACGGCAGGGCTACGGGCGCGTCGTTATTATCGATCACGGTTTTGGACTGACAACTTGGTACGCGCACCTTTCGGCGTATGCCCTGCAGCCGGGAACGCCCGTCAAGCGCGGCGACGTGATTGGTTATGAAGGCGAAAGCGGACACGCGACGGGACCACATGTCCACTTTGAAGTGCGCCTGCACGATGCCCCGGTCAACCCGTGGCGATATCTGCATCAGGTGGACGCGGGCGGCTCCGTCAGCAGCGGCGACTAAGCTTCACGCAGATTGTAAGCTTCACGCAGATTGATTCCTGGATTCTCCCTCAGAATTATTTCCCGCAGCGCAGACCTGCGTTCTTACCTTGCGCTATTTCCTTGCGATGCGGAGCTGGCCGCAGCGCGGAGCATCTGCGGTGTAATTTGAAGATGCAGGCGCACGAGATGGCCGTCATGGGAAATATCCGCCGCTTTTAACAGGGCGTCGAGCGCAGGCCACTGCGGGCCGATTTGTTGCTGCGTTTTCGGGTCGGCCATGGCCGCGCGTCCCATCCACACTAAGCCTTCCAGCGCCGTGGACAATTGAAATGCATTCAGCGTGGAATCGCATTCGGCGGTGGCCGCAACTTTCAAGTTTTGCCCCTCAGGAAGGCCCGCGAGCGTGATGCTGTGGACGCTTTGCAGCAAGTGCGCAAGTTGCGCGGAGTGGGTTTCGTCGATGCCGACTTCCTTGGAGAGGTCTGGCGTGCGCGCCACGGCATAAATGGGAGCGCGGGCGACTCTTGCGATGCGTTGCGACATTTGCGAATCCAGGCGCTCGTGCGCTGCATTCAGCATCGCGGAAATTTCAGGTCCATCGGCGAGAACAATTTCCGTTGGGGACATAAAAACAAAACGCACGGTTCGCGGCGGATTTGCTTCCGGCACTTCGTAAATTTTCCACTGGCCATGCTCCACAACTCTGCCGCCGTTGCGCAGGGCGTAACGCTCGATTTTTGCCTCATTGAATTTCCCCTGCGCAATGGCCACGACCGTTGTGGGCGAGTCCTTTGGCCACAGCGCCAGCGCGACGCGATCGAGATCGCGCGAATAATCAAAGCCAGTCGAACGTACGAATGCCGTGTATTCGGGGTCTTGCACCGAGGTGGGCGCCAGACCGGAAAGCTGTCTTCCGATCGGCGCAGCGCGCAGCACGGCAACATCCGCGAATACCACGGCGGAAGCGCCGGCGGGCAGTTGATGAACTAGGTCAATCGAATTCGCCGCGGTAGAGGTCCCGCCGCTCGAGTTCGCGGCGACGGAGCCTGGCGGAACCGAAAATTGAGCGTCTTCGGCCCGCAATTGTGCTGTTTTTTCGTGCGCGTGGTAAACGTAAGCCAGCACCGCGGCAGCGGCTACGCAAGCGGCGAGAATTATTATGATGACTGTGCGTTTCATGCGGCCGTGTGCGACTACTTTTTCAGTATAAGTTTCGGCGGGAATGGTGTAAAGTTGATGCTTGGCGTATAATTCTAGAGCCAGCTTGGCACGAGCCGTGCTGGCTGGCCGCACCCCCTTGCAATTTGATTGCCCACGTGATAGCTTTGCAAGGTTTGGCGTGCTGGCGTAGCTCAGCTGGTAGAGCATCTGATTTGTAATCAGAGGGTCGGGGGTTCAATTCCCTCCGCCAGCTGAATTTTTGAGGATCGGGATTTTGGGTTTGGCTCTGGTGAATTCCTCGCATTGAAAAACGAACGGGCTGGTGTCTTCGGACACGAGCCCTTTCTGCGTTGCGAAGTTCCCCGGTCGGGACCAGCATCTTAAGTCCCGGTGTTCTTGCGGGACGGGTGGGTGAGTGGCTAAAACCAGCAGACTGTAAATCTGCCGCTCCTTGCGGGCTACGGAGGTTCGAATCCTCCCCCGTCCACCATCGTTTCGCGAGGGCGCCGAAGCACACTGAAGGCGGGACACAGTTCGATCTCGAAAAACTTGGGCGGAAGTTCGGAAGACATCGCTGGGAGCCGCGACAGCACGCGACCAACGAACCGGTGGATGCCTGGGTAGCTCAGTTGGTAGAGCGCGTCCTTGGTAAGGACGAGGTCACCGGTTCAATCCCGGTCCCAGGCTCCAGAATTTCAGTGGCAGTCGGGCGGGGGTAACAGGCCTGCCTGCGTAGCAGGGGTAGAGCAGCAAGACGCGATTTGTTGAAGTCTTGGATGTCGAAGCCTGGCGGGGGTAACTCAGGGGTAGAGTCTCTGCCTTCCAAGCAGATGGTCGCGGGTTCGAATCCCGTCCCCCGCTCCAAAGCTCTGGAAGGCGTGAACGAAGAAATTCTGCGCAGATTGCGAATGAGGGTAGGAAGCGATGGCGAAGGAAAAATTTGAGCGCAGCAAGCCGCACCTGAATATCGGGACGATCGGTCACATCGACCACGGCAAGACGACGCTGACAGCGGCGATCACGAAAGTGTTGTCGAAGAACAACCCGAAAGTGCAGTTTCGGGCG
>DASYYR010000110.1:0-5653 GCA_035933575.1 Candidatus Acidiferrales bacterium
GCTGGCGGCGAGAGAAGCGGAAACTTGAGCTTGTCGTTAGAGGCTCTAGAGTGCGTGAAAACCGCATGAAACGGGGCAAAATGAACTTCAACCGCTCAAAATCTCTAGTTTCCGTTGTGACAGAAAAGGGGAGCGGTTCAATCATTCAAACGTCGCATGATTCGCTGCGCAGAACGCGGGGGCAGATCACGGCCAAGGGCAACGGACGGAGGATCGCACGGAATGTCTTACCTGTGGTACCATTTTCCCACGCTTATTATAGGAGGAGCAGGCGGATAATCCATTCCGCAAGCAACTGTCGCCGGATTCGCGTTCGGCGCAATTGCATGCAACAATGTCTGGTGGAAGAAGTTTTCGGCTTTTCTGGATTCAGGGTCTATCACCCAGAGGCTAACTTCCAAGTCTTTGTCGGTCGGCCCCGTCGTGTACCCATTGATTACCCATCGATTGTCAGGTGTCCACTCGTTTGTGCAGGTTTCCGTGTGCGCGGGCAATGAATAACTCGATCCTTTCCCTCCTTTTGCGGGAATAAAATCAGTGATCCAATCATGTTTCCCAGCGCCCGCCACATATTTCTTGTCGGGTGACAATGCTCCCGCCCCAATCGGATACTTCCTCGTCTGTCTTCCATCTTCGTTTATTAAGACGGGCTGAAACGTGAACCCCTCGGTAGAGCCTATTGGTTTGAAGGCTTCAAATTGCTGGTCTCCGAGCCACACGGAGCTTTCGACCGTTTGAGACCAAAGTTGTTGGCCATCTGTATCGCCTATCGCAACCAAAATGCTGCTATCGCCATAAGAGGGAGAGAGTCCGTTCGACATATAGATCGTGTGTCGCTCGGCCTCCCATCGCACAAGGCTTCCAATGCTGTAGCCTCGCTTTGTCTGTTCTTTAGCGCTCAGCAACGTGCGGATTGATCCTGATGCAATATCTGCGATCATCAGGTCGGTGCCAGCACAGGGGGCCATTGAAGGGTCGCAGGCCAGCTTGTACGTTACTCCCTCTTCAAGAAGCAGATGTTGGTTATCGCTTGACCAGCCATCCAAGTAGCTCCGGCAATTCTGTGTCCACATTCTTGGAACATGATCTGAAAGCGAAACAGTAAATACATCGCCTGGGTTGCTTACTTGAGATTGCGCGACGCACTCAGATCGCTTCGCTGTCACTCCAATATTCTTGCTGTTCGGACTCCAAACGAAGGATGAGACCTGGCCAGGAATTTGTAGCCTAAAAGGAGTCTGGTGTTCTGCGGCGATCCATAACGAACCGGCGTCGAGAAAAGCAAACTCGCCACAGTCCGGTGCCCAGGTCATTTCGTACGGCCCCCGGAAGCCTGAGGCGATTTCCGAAACAGACAATTTCCCTGTCCCTGAGGCTGCGAAAATGTTCCCTTGGAATGCGAAGACGATCTGAGGATTTCCGCACTCAGCCCCATAGCTCGCCGACGCCGAAAGAGCCACCATCGGAATGGCAAGAGCGAGAACAGGGCAAAACCATTTCAGTAAAGTGTACAGAAAGTTTTTGATTTGACAGGTGCGGACATTCTCACCATTCCCAGACATAATAGTTTGCTCTACTTTCTCAAGAGTTAAAGGATGCCTCAAGTTCCCCGAGTCATAGCGTCGCTCTGCATCTCTTCGCGCTGTCATTCCGAAGTCACTCTTGGCCGCAGGGGAATCTACACATTTCTTGAAACTTTGCAAACTGCGCACTCCTCGCGCCAATTGAAACGACGGGTAAGATCCCTATTTTAGCAAGCTGCTAGACAATTGGTGGGCCCGCTAGGATTCGAACCTAGAACCAACGGATTATGAGTCCGCTGCTCTAACCGTTGAGCTACGGGCCCCGCAGGTGTAACCCGCTGATGTTATATCGATTTGAGAGAATCCGGTGGAAGATTCGCGGGTTCTAAATCCGACGCACTGCAGCGAATTTGGAGTCGGGAGTCGTTCACTCCGTTCTAGCGTGGTCGCTCATGATGTCTAAAACAATCGGAACTACGCTTATCATCATTCTAGCCTTCATCCAAATCGCGGATTTCTGTGAGATGATTCCGCCGGCGCGGCGCAACTGCAGGCTCGGCGCGCGTAGAGAGGCTTCTGCGGATGTCCGACTCTGTGGTGGATGCGACAGTGATCGAGAAGCCGCCCCCGTCGCGTGCGCGGCGCTGGATGATCCTCGCGGCGATCGGCATCGCCTGCTATGGCGGCTATTACGCGTTCGACTACATCGGGCCGCTAGCGCCACTTCTCAGCCGCCAACTCCATTTCTCAAATACCGACATAGGGTGGCTTCAGGCCGTCTACAGCCTTCCCAACATCGTCGCGATGCTCGTCTGCGGCGTCATTATCGACCGTCTGGGAACACGGAAGTCGCTTTCCATTTTCGGCGGGTTCATCTTCGTTGGCCTTGTCGTCACCGCGCTCAGTCCGCGGCTGGGCATTATGATTGTCGGCCGCCTGTTCGTTGGCTCGGGAGGCGAAGCGCTGGCATTGGCCGCCAACGTTGGCGTGGCCCGGTGGTTCTGGCACGATGGGCTGAGCCTGGCGTACGGCCTCCGGGGGTCGGCGGCGAGGCTGGGATCGCTGAGCGCCCAAGTCTCCCCGGCATGGGCGCCTGGTGCGTACACTTACTGGCGCTGGCCTCTCCTTCTCGGTGTCGGATTCGGCGGGCTCTGCCTGTTCGGCGCTGCGTTCTACTGGATGCTCGATTCCCGCGGTGAGCGCCGATTCACTCTTGGACACACCGCACGAAGCACCAAGATCCCTCTGGGCGAAATCTTTCGTTTTAATCGATCGTTCTGGCTGATTGCGGCGCTGTGCGTCACTTTCTATGGTTGCATTTTTCCGTTCGAGACGTTTGGACAGAAATTCCTGATCGAGGCGCGGCACCTCACGCCGCAAACCGCATCGCTGCTGGTGGGCATGGAGCCTTTTTTTTCGCTGCTCGGCATGCCGATTTTCGGCCTGCTTGTCGATCGCTATGGCCACCGATCGCTGCTCATGATGTTCGGCTCGCTGCTCATCGTGCCAGTGTTCCCCATGCTGGGATTTACGAACATTCCTCCGGCGATTCCGATGGCCATGATGGGCGTGGCATTCGCGTTGGTGCCGGCGGTGATGTGGCCCGCGCTCGTCTACGTGGTGGACAAATCACGACTCGGCTTGGCCAACGGCATGTTGGATTCGGTGCAGCAACTCGGGCTCGTCGTCATCAATTTGATGATCGGATGGGCGAACGACCACTGGCTGGCGAGCGCAACCAACGCGGCTGGCTACCATGCAGGCCTGTGGATGTTCACGGCGATTGCCGTGCTGGCCGTGCTGTGCGCGTTCGCTTTGTGGCGCGCGGAAACAGGTCCGACCTCGCACGGCTTGGAGACTATAACCACGCGGCTGTGACCGTTACTTTCTATGGCGCCACGCTTTCGCGTCCGCCGCCCCAATCTTGACGAAGGCGTTCAGGGTGGCTTAGAGTTCCCGGACAACGCAAATGAAAATCTCTGACATGAATTGGATGCAGGTAGAACAAAAGCTACAGCAGGATGGCCGCGCCGTCGTACCGGTGGGCAGCACCGAGCAGCACGGATATCTGCGTCTGACTGTCGACGCGATCCTCGCCGAGCGCGTTGCCTGCGAGGCCGCAGAGCCGCTCGACGTTCCCGTGTTTCCCGTACTCAGCTACGGCATCACGCCTTACTTTCGCGCCTACCCCGGCAGCGTCACCCTTCGTCTCGACACATATCAGCGCATCGTCGCGGACGTCCTTGAAAGCCTCGCCGGTACTGGGTTCACGCGCATCCTCTTTGTGAACGGCCATGGCGGCAACATTCCGGGCGGTTCGATCCTGCAGGAGTGGATGAACGACCATCCGGGGATCACCGTAAAGTGGCACAACTGGTGGAACGCACCGAGAACGGCCGCGGTGGTGGCAGCCGTCGATTCCGTTGCGTCGCACGCGTCTTGGATGGAGAACTTTCCGTGGACGCGGATTGCCGGTGTGAAACTCCCTGAGGGCCAGAAGCCGATGATCGACATCGCGCGTATGCGCATGATGGATGCCGCTGGCGTGCGGGCGTACTTGGGCGACGGCAATTTCGGCGGCGTGTATCAAAAACCTGACGATCAGATGATGAAAGTGTGGAGCGCGGGCGTCGAGGAGACGCGCGAGGCGCTGGAGGGTCCGTGGCGGTAACCGCCGACGGAGTCGGTGCGCCGGAGCGGATACTGGTTTGGGGCGCTGGGGTAATAGGAGGCACCGTCGCTGCTTACTTGCGTCGCGCCAGCCTTGACGTGACCGTGGTGGATGCAAATGCGGCTCATGTGCAGGCGATCCGCGAACGAGGCCTAGCCATTACCGGCCCGATCGAAACGTTTACGCAGCCGCTGCCAGCGTTTACTCCTGACAAACTTGCAGGCGTTTGGGACACGACGTTTCTATGCGTCAAGGCGCTGCACACGGAGGAGGCCTCGCGGCAGCTCGCGCCGCATCTCGCCGAGCATGGCGTCGTCGTGTCGCTGCAGAACGGCTTCAATGAGCTGACGATTGCTGAGGCGATTGGCCGCGAACGCACCATGGGCGCCTTTATCAACTTTGGTGCAGATCTCTTGGAGCCGGGGGTCGCGCACTTCGGCGGTCGCGGCGCGGTGGTGGTCGGCGAACTGGACGGTCGCAATACGCCACGCCTAGCGCGCGTGCATCGCGCGCTGCAAAAGTTTGACCCGGCTGCGATCACTGCGGACAACATATGGGGTTACCTGTGGGGCAAGATGGGCTACGGCGCTTTCCTTTTCGCCGGTGCTCTCACTCCGGCCAGCATTGTCGAAGTGCTTGACTCGCGCGATGCGCGACCAGCGCTGACGTCATTGGCGCGCGAAGTGACGGCCGTGGCCGCGGCCGAGGGGATCACTCCGATGGGTTTCAACGGTTACGATCCGGCGGCCTTCGGTGCGAATGGAACTGGCGAGGCGATCGACGCATCCTTCGACGCGATGGTGGCGTTCAACCGCCGTTCGGCGAAGACACACAGCGGCATTTGGCGTGACATTGTCGTTCACCACCGCAAGACCGAGTGCGACGCGCAGTTTGCACCCATCTTGAAGCTGGCGCGGCAGTTCGGGATCGCCATTCCACGTGTCGAGCGCGTCGTGTCGCTCATGCGAGAGGTCGAGAGCGGCACTCGCCCGGTGACGCTGGATAATTTGGCGCAGCTGGATCGTTAGTTCTTCTTTATACTCAAGCCCGCAAGAGCAAGCATTCAAAGCGCTGGCGCACTCTATGCAAATTCGTTTTGACGGTCGAACTGCAATTGTAACCGGAGCCGCGCATGGCTTCGGCCGCAGCATCGCCTTGAACTTTTCGAACCTCGGTGCGCGCGTGGTGGCCTGCGACGTACTGAAATCCGAGCTCGACGAAACGGCGCGGCTGGCGAAAGAACAAGGGACACCGCTCGAAATCTGCGTTCTCGACGTGAGCAATCGCGCGGCCGTGCATGCCATGGTCGCGGAAACATTGACCCAAAACCCGAAAACTGACACAGAGGAAATTAGAGGTAAGCTTGGGCGGAATTCCGGGAGAGGAGGCGAGGACGATGCCCAAGAAAGGTCACTCAGAGGAGCAGATCGTAGCGGTATTGCGACAAGTGGAAGCGGGA
>DASYYR010000051.1:0-27916 GCA_035933575.1 Candidatus Acidiferrales bacterium
ACGCACACCGGCAGACCGTTGGGTGCCGAATCGTTCCTGTGTTCGCTAGAGGATGCTACGCAACGGCGGTTGCGGCAGCAGAAAGGCGGACGGCCAAGGCGTGTCGCAGAGGATGGCAGGCAGGCTACACTTGGTTTCTAGAGTGTTTCTAGAAGGAGGAAACGTTCCGTCTGTCCCCGAGTTCCGAGTTCCCCAGCACTTAAGTGGGTGTGAAGCAAACAATGCTCCTTTTCAAAGAGGATCGATAGAATGAAGAACAAATTCCTATGTGCGATTTCGTTAGCCGTAGGATTGTGCGGCTGTGGCGCTTGGCTGGATAGCACAAATCCAAACGTCAGCACGAACGCGGATGACTACGTGGGCGCCTATGTGTCTATGCAGAAGGACATTTCGCCTGGAGGGTTGGCCGACTTCGTGATTTTAGAAAAAGGCGGCTCGGCAATTGAGATTACCTTTTCAAGAGCGACGGGCCAACTTGCCACGGTACAAACAACTTGGCGATTTGAGAGGGGTTTTCATCAGGAAGATGTTGTCATAGGCAATCGTGGCTACCCAATTGAGCATTCACCACCGGATGTAAGACTTGGGATAAATAGCGACCTGGATCAGTACTACGAGAGGGTTCATTATGAGGAAGTTCATTGACGCAAGGGACAGAAAAAGAAACCGTTGACCATCGGGCAGACAGTCGAAAGGTGAGGCTTGTAAGGCTCCCCTCTAATTTAGGCAGTCAGGGCCTCCGAGTTTAGGTCAGTTGCAAAAGCCAAGAAGGCCTCGTGCGGAGTGCGATTCCCGACTCCGCGATGAGGCCGGTCATGATTGTACTCCTCGATCCAACGAGCGACCGAGGCTCGCGCTTCTTCCAAGCTCCGGTACTCCGCCGTCCAGACTTCCTCTTCTTTCAAGCTGCGATGGAACCGTTCGATGTAGCTGTTGCCCTCCGGGTGATGATAGGCCGTCCGCCGATGGGTGATGCCAAGCCGGTTGAGCGTTTCGATGAACCGCGTCGAAGTGAACTGTGTCCCATTGTCTGTGGTCATCGTCACGTTCGCTTCACGGCGGCGAGCGCGTCTTCGGTCCGGCAGCGATACGAGAGATTCCAGCCCACGATTTCTCGCGTGCAGCAGTCGATCACGCACACCAAGTACGCCCAGCCCACGGCTGGCCCCGCCCAGATCTTCGTCATGTCCGACTGCCAGATCTGATTCGGCTCGGCTGCTTCCACACGGCCCCACTCTTTCTTCCTTCGAGCCCGCAGACGACGGGAGCGCACCAACAACCCACGTTCTCGCATCACCCGCAGGACCCGTTTGCGATTCACCGGGAGGTTTTCTTTTCTTCGCAGCCACCAAGTCACGCGGCGATATCCATAAGCGGGTTTTTCCCCGCACGCCACGACGATCTGCTCGTCGTAGGTTCGGTCCGCACGGCTGCCTCGTAGCCGCGTCCGATAGTACAGACTCGACCGGCTAATGGCTAATGTCGCCGCCACCAGCGTGGCCGTGTAGCCTTGCCTCACCATCTCTCGTGCCTGGGAGTGAGCCTCACCGCAGCTCACTCCCCCACGACGTTTTTTAGGATTTCGATCTCTAGCGACTTCCGCCCCAGTGTCCGCTCCAACTGCCGGATGCGATGGTCCTTCTCGGTTTCCGCCGCGCGGCAGCGCTTCTCCCCCCAAGCGCTGCCTTCGCTCCCTGCTCCGCTTCATCCTTCCAGCGATAGAACAGATTCGGAGCGATTCCGTGACGCCGACACGTCTCCGAGACGTTGCCGCTCTTAATGCCTTCCTGCACGATTTGCCACTTCTCTTCCGGGGATCGATCTACGCGTGGTTTTCTGCCCATGGTGCCTCCTGTTTGGGAGGCCCTGATTCTACCTAATTGAGGTGTCCAGTTTTAGAGGGGAGCACTATTGCACAGTATCGCCGCTCCGTTCGTGACACACTCATCCCAGAGAAACACATGCCCAGCGTGAGGTTGAGATGAAGCCTACAATTGCATCCGGAGATGGAAACGGCGGCGCCCGTGCGGCTCCATTAGAGAGCGTGGCCGGAATCCTGGAACGTCAGCTTGAATCTACGATCCACGATTGGATGACCATGGTCGAGAAAGAACCAGAACTAACTCGCATCTCACTGAACTATGACGAACGCGCCGGCCATCTTCGCAAACTTCTCAACGATGTGATTGCCCGTCTGCGCCTGAACACCAGCGCCAAAGCCCCCATCTCCGTGGCCGCTGGCCACCACGGTGATTTGCGGCACAAACAGGGCTACACGGTCGCCAATGTCGTTACCGAGTCCCGTCTTCTGCAAGTTTGTATTTTCACTACGCTGCACAAGAACACGAAGCATATCCACCGATGGCCTCACCGGCGAGCCCGCGCGAAATCCCGTGGATATGGCCGTTCAGGACGACGAAATCGTCGGATTGGCGGCAAACTGTATCCTGACACGCCGCGATGGATTTGAATCGGCCATCGAACATTCCGCCGCGCCTATCCACGACCGCAACGGCAACATCACCGGAGCGGTGATCGTCTTTCACGACGTGAGTGCGGTCCGCGCGAAGTCGCTCGAAATGTCCCATTTGGCCCAACATGACTTTCTCACCGATCTACCGAATCGCATGCTGCTCGATGACCGCCTCACGCAGGCGATTTCTTTCGCCCAGCGTCAGGGCAAACAACTCGCTGTGATGTTTGTGGATTTGGACCATTTCAAAAGGATCAACGATTCCCTGGGACATGCGGTCGGCGACAAACTCCTTCGGTCCGTGGCAGGCCGCCTGTTGGCGGCTGTGCGCCGCTCGGACACCGTAAGCCGGCACGGCGGAGATGAATTTGTCGTCCTGCTTTCACAGGTGGAACATCAGGAAGACGCAGCTTTCAGCGCACGCAAGATCCTCAACGCCGTCACCGCGCCGCATCTGATCGACAACCAGGAGCTTCGCGTCAACGTCAGCATTGGCGTCAGCACATATCCCGATGACGGACAGGACGCCAAAACGCTGATGAACAATGCGGACGCTGCGATGTACGACGCCAAGGAGTGCGGCCGCAACAATTACCAGTTTTTCAGGCCGGACATGCATGCTCGCATCGTCGAGCGGCAGTCCCTCGAAGGCAATTTGCGTTGCGCTTTGGGCCGCAACGAGTTTCTGCTGCATTACCAGCCGAAGATTCGCCTTGCAACAGGCGAGATCAGCGGCGTCGAAGCGCTCCTGCGCTGGATGCATCCCGACCGCGGCCTTCTGCCTCCCGCGGAGTTTGTGCCCATTGCCGAAGACTCTGGCTTGATTTTGCCCATCGGCCAGTGGGTTCTTCACGAAGCATGCAAGCAGGCGCAAACTTGGCGCAGTTCTGGGCTGCCGCCTGTGTCTGTCGCTGTAAATGTCTCCGCGAGCGAATTCCGAGCCAAGGACTTCCTCTCCGGCGTCCGCGCGGTTCTGATTGCAACGGGAGTCGAGCCGCGTCACCTGGAACTCGAGCTGACCGAGAGCGTCCTGATGAACGACGCCGAATCCACTGTCACCACTCTTCGGGGGTTGAAAAGCATGGGCGTGCAGCTTGCCGTGGACGACTTTGGCACCGGCTATTCCAGCTTCAGCTATCTGCGCCGCTTTCCGCTCGACGCCATGAAGGTGGACCGTTCCTTCGTGCATGAGATCACCGCGAATCGCGGCGACGGCACCATTGTCAGCGCCATGATTAGCATCGGTAAGAGCCTCAGGCAGCGCGTCATCGCCGAGGGCGTGGAAACGCGCACGCAGTTCGATTTTTTGCGGCGTCAGGGCTGCGGCGAAGGACAAGGATTCTTCTTCAGCCATCCCGTGGTTCCCGAACGTTGCGCCGAGCTCCTCAAGTCCGGCATCAGCCTAAAAGAAGCTGTCGTCCATTAGCCCCGTAGGCGGCCTCTCGCCAGCGCGGTACCTCTCTCTGGAGAAATAGGCCCTGTCTCGCTTCGTTCATGCTCGCTGAAGGAATGTGGAGCTAAGCTTTTCAGACGGTTCGGTAATCTCTTATGTCCCCTATCTCTTTCTTAAGCAGCTTCGTCTATGCCAAAACTACGAGCAGGACACGCTTGCAACGGTTAGGTTGCTGGCAACAGTCGCAGCGCGATCATCCACGCCTAGGCAGTCGTAGCTGACGACCCACCTTTGTCAGCCAGTGGGAACCGTTTTTGTCGAGCACCTACGAGAGCCGCGATTCAATACGGGTGATATATGCAAACTTCGAATCGCGGATTGTAGTGCGATTATTCGTGGAGGACAACGCTCAGAAGTGAACTGTTAACCTGCAGCCCGCCATTGTACTTGATGAGGCCCATTTTCTTGAATTTGCTCATGAAAAGATTCACTCGCGGGCGCGTCGTGCCGATCATTTCCGCCAGGGTTTCTTGTGAGACCTTTGGAAAAATCTTTTGCGGCCGGTCTTCCTTGCCATAGCGGGCCAGCAGCAATAAGGCACGCGCTAATCGTTTCTCGGTTGAGTTAAATAACTGATCGATCAGATCTGCCTCAATTCGGATATTTCTGCCGAGCATATAGGAGATGAAACGGTCAGAGAATTCATGTTCCCGATGAAGGACGTGCATCATTTCAGTTTTTTCGATGACGAGCAGGGTAGTCGGTGTAATCGCGGTGGCCGTTCCCATACGCAGCGGCTGACCTGCGAGGCACCCTTCTCCGAAGAAGTCACCAGAGCCCAGAACCGCGACCACGGCTTCTTTCCCGACCCCGTTGACAACCGAAAGCTTCACGCTGCCCTGTTGAATGTACATAACGGTCTTGGCGGGATCACCCTGCGCGAAAACCGTAGTTTTCTTGCGAAACTCGACAACCCTCCTCGACACTCCGGCCGAATCAAGGAAAGTCTGAACATTAAAAGGAGTCTTGTCATTCATCTGAATACTTCGTGTAACCGCATTTGCTCTAGTGGTCGTATATGATTTGCATGTTAGCACTTGGCTGGGATTGCGCAATGTAATACGCGAGTGTACAAAATTGTACATTCACCGATTTCCGACGAAAAACGTCGATTCCCCAGGTGACCAGAGTAAACCGTGCCGACGACTGCCCCGATACGGACCAGTTTGTGTCCGCAACGGTACAGACCGCCGTGCAACAACTCAGTACACTTAATCGGGCTCCTCTCGTCTGCACTTGGCTCACAGAGGGCCATCCTTTCCAGCCGCAAGCAGGCTAGTTTCAATCAGGGAAGAGGCGCGAACGCAATGATTCACAAGCGCTCCATTTTGCTGCTCGGAATGCTTCTGGGTGCACCCATGCTGACCGCTGCGCAATCAGCACCAGAGCCTATCGCGGTGCTGGCGTTTGTTTCGCCGAACATCCCAACATCGCCGACGATACCTGTGCGCTTCTATGTTTCTTCCCTCCCTGTTTCCCAGAACGCGGGACAATATACTGCCAGTTCCCTCTCCACGGAGGCGTATGAGCCCGCTCGGGGCTTATCAGCTCTTTCTCCCATGATCGAAGTTAAGACATTGTTCCTCACCCAATCCAGACTGCCTCTCATTCAACTTTGGCACGGAAGATTGCATTTCGACGGTTTTACCAGCGAACTCAACACGCAGAACGTGCAATTGGGTCCTTCCGGTGGTGGCGGTCTGCTGGACTTTCATCCCGCGCGCCAGAGGTATCCATGCGAACCACGTTCGGTTTACCTCTACGGCCTTAGCCTAAGCTTTCACTTTGGACGGACTAGCCAGACAGCGCGCTCCACTCCGATATGGCGGCGATTGGCGCGGATCGTCCACTAAATTCTTGGTCAGACCAAGTTTCTACGGCCTGAAGCTCGACTGCTCAAAAATAAACCACTCCTAACCTGAAACGCACCGTATTTCGCGATTCGGCCTGCGATCAATTCTCGGTTACTCCCAACGAAACGTCCTCTAACGGACAGCATTCGGAATCGAAAATGCTCAATACTCAATCTTCGAAAAACTGAAGGAGACACATGAAAAAGATTTCAATTTCTACAGTTGTCTTGGCATCCTTTATGGTTTTTGGCGCCTCGGCGCAGGCCCAGAACCAGAACGGAATAGACTCTAATCAATCGCGCGCCCATCGGGCGAGCGTGGTCAGTCGCACGACGCGTGCAATCAAGTACGCCCATCGCAGCGGCGCAACGAAGATCAATTTCCGTGGCACCGATCTAATGCCGGCGGCAGAAGGGCAGGCAAAGGTGGAGAGCAAACGCGGCACGATGGAAGTCGAGGCGGAATTCAGCGGACTCGATCGACCGACCGCCTTTGGTAACGAATACCTGACTTACGTCTTGTGGGCCATTTCTCCAGAAGGCCACTCCGTCAACATCGGTGAAGTGCTGGTTGGAAGCGACCATCGCAGCAAGCTCGATGTGACCACGGACCTGCAGGCATTTGCTCTCATCGTCACTGCCGAGCCCTACTACGCAGTGCGACAACCCAGCAACGTGGTGATCCTGGAAAACGAAATCCGTCCGGACACAGTTGGCACCAGCGAAGCAGTGGACGCCAACTATGAACTCATCGATCGCGGCGGATACATTCCCACGGGCTACAAGTTCGATCCAGTCGTCTTGAATTCCAAATTGCCGCTCGAGTTCTTCGAGGCGCGCAATGCAATGCGCATCGCGAAATCCGCTGGCGCGGATCAGTACGCCACGTCCAGTTACGATGACGCCCTTCATCAAATGAAGCAGGTGGACGATCTCGCCACCCAGCATCATGTCGACAAGAAACCGCTGATTTCTCTGTCTCGTCAGGTTGTACAAACCGCAGAGGACTCTAGCGAAATTGCGATGAAGAATATGGATACAGAACGTGCCGACGCCGACAGGAATGCGTCGCAGGCTCGCGAAGATGACGCCGCCGAACAATCCAGACGGGACAAGCAGGGCCGCCTCAATGCTGAGGCAGCAACGGCTGATGCAGACCGTCTCCGCAATCAAGCCGATCGGGCCACCGCTACGGCGCAACAACAACAACTGAATGCTCAGGCGGATTCAGATCGCAGTCGTGATGCCGCAGCAGACGCCAACAAAGCGGCTGCCGACGCTCAGCAAGGCCAAAAAGACGCAGAGGCAGAGTCAGATCGAAATCGAACCGCCACTGCCGATGCTCAGCAGGACCAGAAGAATGCCGAGGCAGAATCGGAACGGAACCGCGCGGCTACTGCCAATGCTAAACAAGGCCAAGAGGACGCAGAGGCAGACTCGGCTCGGAGCCAAGCCGCCACAGCCGACGCTCAGCAAGGCCAAAGAGTAGCAGAGGCGCAATCGGATCGAGACCGGGCCGCCGCTGCATCTTCGAACCAGCAACTCCAGCAAAGCGTTCGCGACCGTGAAGAACTTCGCGCCCGATTGCTGCAACAATTCAACGCGATTCTTACGACTCGGGACACCGCTCGTGGCCTCGTCGTGAACATGTCAGACGTTCTTTTCGACACTGGCCAATACACACTGCGCCCGCAGGCTCGTGAGAAGCTAGCCAAAATATCCGGTATCGTGCTTGCTTATCCTGACCTCAGACTCGCCATCGAAGGCAACACAGATAGCGTTGGCGGCGAGACCATGAATCAGACCTTGTCGGAGAGACGTGCTAGCGCCGTGATGGATTACCTTGCCAAGCAGAACATTCCGGCGGCTTCCATGACGTCTCGAGGATTCGGGATGTCGCAGCCGATCGCCTCAAACGACACCGCGGAAGGACGCCAGCAGAATCGCCGCGTGGAGTTAGTGGTCTCCGGTGATGTAATTGGCACCACCATCGGCGTATTGCCGACAGGCTCGTCCGACAACCATCAGCAGTAGCACGTCATTCGTAAGCACGGATGGGCCCGCGCCTGCTCGATGTCAGACCGGGCCCATGCGCCTTACCCATTCGTAGTTCGCAGTCAGAATTCTGATCATGGAGGTCAGCGATGATACGTAAATGTGCTTTCGGTGTGTGCGTTTTCCTCGTTACCGCGATGCTGTACGCGGCCAATAAAGAACAAAAGCGTCTCGCAAACACGGGTGTAGTCATGCAGGAAATCATGGATATACCGGACAACATCCCCCAAGAAGTATTGGAAAAGGCAGATTGCGTCATCGTTTTTCCAAACCTTCTTAAGGCGGCGTTTGGGATCGGCGGAAGTTACGCCCGTGGCGCGATGGTGTGCCGTACGGGCAAGCAATTCCGGGGACCCTGGGGCGCTCCGGCCATGTATGCACTCGAAGGCGCCAGCATCGGGTTCCAAATCGGCGGGCAATCCACGGATCTCGTTCTGCTGGTCATGAATGAGAGAGGCGCCAGTTCGATTCTCAGCAGTAAAGTCAAATTAGGCGCCGATGCCTCTGCTGCCGCAGGCCCCGTCGGGCGTGACGCTTCAGCAGACACCGACGCTTACATGCGTTCTGAGGTCCTCAGTTATTCGCGTTCGCGCGGTCTTTTTGCCGGCATTTCGCTTGAGGGCTCCACGCTTCGTCCCGACAATGACGCCAACCGGGATGTCTACGGTCGCAAATTATCGGCGAGAGAAATTGTATTGGGCGGACGCGTTAGCACTCCGGAATCTGGCCGCCACCTCGTCGAAGTCTTGGAGAAACATTCACCACACAATGATTCGAAGGCTTCGGCATCGGACCGCGACTAGCCATTGCCACGCACATTTGAGAAGAATTTGGCAAACTGCTGCACGCGGATCAGCGTTCTCAATGCGACATTGGCGTGCCCGCGCCAGGCGGTAAGCATTGTGGAAGGGCGATAAAGGCCCGATAAGCCGCAAATTAAAAAGCGCCGGACTCCCTCGAACGTTGTCCTCGTTCGGGGAGCCGGACGCTTCTTTTCTTATGACGGTCGTCAGTTTGCCGACTGCTTAAAACGAGATGCTGATGGCAAGCCCGGGACGGCCGGGATACCTGCGATCATACAAATAGTACCCGTTGTCGTAGTAATCGACGTAGACATCATCGTTTTCGTACCAGTTGCTTGCCCAATATTCTGGAATCGGATCGACCACACTGAACCAATAGCCATCGTATTGGAAGCGCGGATCGCCGCCCACATACATAAAAGGTAGGCTGTAGACGCGGAACGCGTGGCTCTCGCCATAGTGGCTGCGGTAATAGGCGTCAGGAATGCGCTCGCCGCTGTAACCCCCTCGTTGCTGCCACGTACGGTGTTCAGAATCCCAACTGTGGGCGCGGCGCTGCTGCCAATCACCGCGCTGTTCGCCCTGCTGTGTACGCTGCTCTTGCTGCGTGCGCTGCACTTCGGCGTGTTGCTGATTGTTCTGATTCTGTTGTTGCTGCTGCGCGCGCTGCTGCTGCTGTTGTTGGCTCCGCTGCATCTGTTGAGCGCGTTGCGGTTGTTGAGTGCGCTGGGCCTTCGGCTGTTGTTGGGCCCGCTGCGGTTGCTTGCTCTGCTTCTGTTGCTGTTCCTTATTCTTGTCTTGCTGTGGTCCCGGCTGAGGGTAGCCAAAAGCAGTGGCTCCCAGAAGCAGGAAGGAAAGAAATGCGGTGCTGATAACTCCAGTTCGTTTCATCAGGTTTGCCTCAGGTACAGCTTGGGCTTATGGCAGAATATTAGTTGTACTTTTGGGGACGGATTCGGGAATCTCCGGCGTGTGCGAATTACCAGTGTGGTCGGCTTTGCCTGAGCGGCCGCAACACAAACACCGATACATTCATGACTGTCTCCGGGCATTCTTGACAAAACCTTTTTAACGGGATGTTCTCGGATATAGCTCTCCACTCGTTTCATCCAAACTGGGCGGGCTCAGGAGGCCCGCGTCCGACAAACGAAAACCGATCCGACCGAATGATGCGGCCCAAGCCGCTCCAGCCAGGCTGACGAAATCTCAATGTTGAAACATCTTGCCCCCGTTTGGCCAAATGAGTTGGCATGGGCGCGTACGTTTTCATCACCGGCCGTCGCCAGAGTGAACTTGACATGGCAGTGAACCTAATCGGGAAGAGCGTTGCCGCGGTGCAGGGCGATGTCTCAAATCTCACCGATCTTGATCGCTTGTACGCGGCTGTAAAGCAGCAGAAAGGCCACATCGACATTCTCTTCGCCAACGCGGGCATCGGAGAATTCGCCCCGCTCGGCGCAATCACCGAAGAACACTTCGACAAGACGTTTAACGCCAACGTCAAGGGTCTTCTGTTCACCGTGCAAAAGGCGCTTCCGCTCTTAAAGGATGGAAGCTCTGTGATTCTAAATGCGTCGATCGTTTCGAGTACAGGATCGCCCGCACTCAGCGTCTATAGCGCATCCAAAGCCGCCGTGCGCTCCTTCGCGCGCACCTTCACCAGCGATCTCAAAGACCGCAAAATCCGCGTCAACGCTGTTAGTCCCGGCGTGATTCCTTCTCCAGGCTATCGCAATTCCTTGGGCATGACGGAGGAACAAATCAAACAGTATGCGGACAGCGTCGTTTGCGACATACCCCTTGGTCGCACCGGAACCTTGGACGAAATTGCCAAAGTGGTCTCCTTCCTCGCTTCCGACGAGAGTAGCTACGTCACGGGGATCGAGCTCTTCGTCGACGGCGGCATGACCCAGATCTGATCAGCTTAGCCCCTGGCAACGTAATGAGAAGTCTTCGGCTTGTAGGAAGTCATCGATTGCATCGGACTGCGTCTTAGGCTCGCGACATCGAGATGTTGCGGCGGGCGACTGTCAATTCGGATGGTTGCAGGGTGTTCGGAACCTATTGCGGCAGAATAGTTTCTGGTTGCGGGGGCCTAATTTGAACTGACGACCTCCTCGTGACCAGTCAGAAGAGAAAACCTCCGCCATCAGGCGCTGAGCCACCTAGCTGGACTGCTGTGCGCGGCGTCGAAGGCATGCCCTCGGTGGTTTGATGAGCTGCTTTCTTAAACTGCGGCTCGTGGTCGTTTTCACCGTCTACCGCCGAGTTCCTTCCACATTGGTTGTCTAATTCATTCAGAAGCTTTCGCTCCAGGCCAACGAGATCAGCCGCCGATTGGCCGATCAGCATCTTTGTCTTGGCCTCGTTGTAGCCAAGTCTGCGCGCCAGCTCACAGATCCTCGCGAGCTGCTCGTCCGTTTCACTCTGGCCATTGCTGGGTTCTACGGACTCCGCAGCGACACCTTCGCCGTTCGCATAGAACTCACTCGCAATCTCCCTGGCGCGCTCTCCATCCGACTCATGCACGACGTATTGAACTCCACGAGATAGCTCCACGGCCGGGCGGCCTTCGCTCAAGAGCCGTGCAGGTTCGGTCATGTTCGCGACCAAAGTCCGCAAGTCTGTCCCTCCGATCTCCAGGCTTAGAATGTACGCGACAGACGTGTGCCTCGTTCCGTCCCGGTCGGGGTATGAGATTTTCTCCGGGCTAGCCTTTAGGATCGCTTTGATCCCGCTCAAACTTCCTCCGTTCAATCGGCGAATCTGCATCAAGCCGTTCGACAAATTCCGAATTGAACGATAGCTGCTTGTGTGGAGCCGACAGATAGCGCCAAAGGTTGGAAACTTCTCCAAGATGAAGTAGAGGTCGCCCGAAGGCTTGCAATCACCGCGCTCCAGATCCGGGCAGCCATCGCCACAGGGCTCGACGGGCTGGCCTTTCTTGGACCCGTCGACGTAGTTGTAATTCCCAGGCCAGTCCTCTCCTTCGGGGTGCTTCTGCGTCCTTCGCGTCGCTCGCATTTCATAGCGGATTCCACCACCGTTCGCGATCTGCACAAGCTCACCACGACATTTGCAGCCGCTCGGTGTCCAAAGGGCGTACTCCGTTCGGAAGACTTCTCGGGGGTCATCATTGAGGAAGATGATTCCCAGTTCTGTCGGTTTCTCCCCGTGCGCCGTGGATATGTTCGACGCTGGTTCCCAAACGACATCTTGTCCGCGAAGTGTTTTCCGCTTGAAAACGAAGTGGTCCAATCTTCTCGGTTGGCTATTTCCGTTGCCAGGTTCCGGCCCCTCTCCGATTGCAACCTTAATGGTTATCGGGAGTTTTTCGAGGGCCACCCCACTCTCATCATGTGTTAATCCAAGAATGCCCATCGGACTTTCACCTCCTGCTCTAATGTGTTTGTATGGAAAACCGCGAGTTGATCTTCGAACCCGATGGCAGCTTTAGAACAGCGTGAGTTGGCCTTCGGGTCTGCCTTCACGTCGTGAGGTTCTACGAGGAATTGATTCCAGCGGAGCGAGCGAGGCTAACTGACTCGCTGGCGCGATGGAGGTCTTACTTTCAGTGAGTCCGAGATCCTGGGCAAACTCCGCTGTCGAGGCTTCCGTCTCGGAAGATCTCACCGCGAAGACCTCTTCCTGTTTCTTCTGTAAAGCAGACCAGATGGCGTCTGCTCGTTCTCCGATCCCTTTCTCAGTCACCAGTTCGCGGGCCATCGCCGTGAGGACGTCGTCCTCTTCGTTGATCGCTTGCAATCCTTCCGAAGAGAACTTGCCTTCCATGGCCAGCGACACCAGCAGCTTCGTGCCCATCAGCCGCAGACAGCTCTCCTGCATCGTCTCGGCATAATGGAGAAACTTCACCTTCACGGGGAGCCGCTGCCCAATTCTCCAGCTCCTCCGGCTGGCTTGGCGAAGCACGTAGACCGAGTATCCGGTCTCATAGAAGAGGATCGTCGGGAAGTCGATCAGGTCGAGGCCCGTTTGCACCAACTTTGGGTGACAGATGACGGCCTGCACCCCAGCTCGTAGCTGGCGCTCGTACCAGCCCTCCCGCGACTCAGGCGGCACTTCGGTCGTCAAAACAGCAACTCGGATTCCCTCGTTCGAGAGAATGCGCTCCAGGCGCCGGGTTACATCTCGCTTCTGCGTGTAGACCGCGTAAATCTGGCAGCGACGACCACGCGCGAGCTCCGCTTTTACTTCTTCCACCAAGCGGCGCTCTTTCGCGCAGACCAGCCTCTCGTCCAGGTCCAGGGTCTCTGCAATCAGGAATCTCTCTTTCCGCTGCGTCTCCGGGTCATACTCCCAGCCATACAGATTCCCCAACCGGAACGGCCGGTCTGGATAGAGAAGCAAGGCGTTCAACGCCACGCTCATCACCGACTGATTCCCGCGATGCTCCTTCAGTGCAGTTTTTACGTCCTCTTCAAGTTTCTCGTAGGCTTGTTTCAGCGGAGCGTCCATTTCCACGCTGACGACTTCTTCCCCGTAGGGCGGTAGCGCCTCCGAGATGTCCTCCAGAGAAATGAACGCTCCCAGGCTCATCAGGAAGCGGCCAAATAGCAGCGGCGATGCCCCCGGTCGCCTACGAATGCGTTTTGTAACGCGCGCTTCCGAACAGGCATTATCCGCTGGCTCAATTACAGTGATCTTTTCGAGTAGCCCGTAGGTCTCCGTGAATGTCCGAACTCCAGCTTCGCCATATTCGAATCCTTCCGCGACCATCTTCGACGGTTCCACACGGTAGAGAATGTTGAAAACCTCATCGGCGTAGCCGCCAAGCAGTGTCCCCGTCAGCACGACGGTGCGTTGCGCACAAGCGGCCAACGTCCCAAGTGCATTCCCCTGGGCCGTATCTCCTTTCAACTCGTGTACCTCATCTGCGATGGCGTAGTCGAAGAAATCCGGCATGTACCGCCCAATGAAATCGACGGGAGCAAAGCGTCGGGTCTTGGTTCCGTCCGCCTGCCACAACGCGCTGTACAAGGCTCGCCGTAATTTCGCGGACTCGTCTCCGTTCCGGGCACCTAGAATCTCGCTCAGCTTGGCCTTCTTGAAATCGGCCGACAGCAATCTCTCGCCATCCTCGCCCAAGTAGATTGGGCAGCCGGTGTCGGGATTAACGACGCTTCCTTGGTATCGCCCGCATTGCGCATGCCCGTATGCATGCCGCCAGAAGTAGCTGAGCTTCCCGCGCTCCCGCCCAACAATGAACAGAGCGGGGAATCCGCAGATGGAATCCCATCTCTGGCGAGCAGTGCGGGCCATCTTCCGCAGCCGCAACTCGGTGAGCGTTGTGCGCAGCCCTTCCCGCACGATTCGGCCATGGCGCAGCCTGACTTCGTTGATTCCGGCATGGCTCAGCGAACTCGTTGGAGTGCGCAGTCCGTCCACGAAAAAAACGCGCACCCGAGGCAAGGTTAGGAGGGCTTCTCGCGCCCACTTGTCAACCAACTGGGGCGGCACCATGGCGAGGGCTGTGACGGGCTTTCGCTCACTGTGCACATGGACAGCACCCAGAGAGATCAGTGTTTTGCCCGTTCCGCACTCCGCGATGACCGCCGCACCGCGTGCCTCATTCCAGCGTTTAACCACGCCCATGATCGCGAGCGTTTGCGCCGGGAAAGTCTTGCGGAGCAGTTGTCCGATAAGCGGAGACGCTGCGTCGTCAAAGCCGTGCAGGGGTGGGAACGTCTGAAGAATCCGCTCACCGAGTTCGGACGTCCACGCACGGAGATATGCACCGATTGAATCGATGTCCTTCAGTATTGGCATAGTCTTTTCCTCATGGTTCGTTCAGTCGACGCAGAAAAGTGGCAGGTCGGAGGATTTTAGGCGGCAGCCGCGAGTGCGGATTCGATGATCTCTCCTGTGTGGTTCGTGGCCTTTCGCCTTGCTGTGAATTCGACTGCTCCAAAAAACCGCTCTGCAACTTCCAGGAGATTGATCCGTTCTCCTCAGGTATTCGGATGAGACGCTCTCTCAGGGCTCGGCCAATCCATTTGAGAAACGTTTGCTTATTTCCTTTGACCAGCACGGGCGAGCATCCGAGCCCCAGCAATGGGCTGATCGCCTTTCGTTGATTGAGTTCTCTCAAGAACCATGGCGCCCACTCCGGCACTGCGGGCAAACCGTAGCGGCACGCGACGCGATAGAGCACAAACGCCGGATCGTCGTCGCACAAAATGGTGCGAGTCCCTTCCCGATCCGTGCCTGGTTTCGTCTTCGCTAGTTCGGCTGAGACCGCCACAAGATGCCGCACCGGGCGCTTCCTGTCTGAAACCATCACACTTCCGCGAAAGCACTGAGCCTCAGACCCAAGAGAAGCAGCAATAGTCGGGCGGCCGGGAAGGTGAATTTGCAACAAGGCTCCTTCCGTTACCGCCGCCGAGAGCGCACCAATTTCAGCGTCGCCTCCAACCATTGAAATCAAGTGGGCGGCGGCTGGGCCTCGACCATCCCTTGCTGGCTCCAAGACCGCGCGATCAACGTGAACACGAACGCGGGTAGTCGTGTCCTTCATGCGCTTGGTGAACTCCAACATTCCAAAGCGCTCGTGGGCGTTTTGCATTCCCGTTTCCTCCAGACAATTGGCTACTTGGCAGTCACGCTCTACGGGCGATAGGGGTGTCGCCACGCGGACAGCCCGAACCCTTGTTTCCAGTGGACGATTTGGATTTCAACGGGACTTACAGGAGGGCAAAATGCCGTGACCCATCGCGAGTGCCGTTCTTTACGACGCTCACGAATCTACGCGAGGAGATGTGGCGATACCAGGCTGAGAAACTCGCGCGACGTAATGACTTTGGTCTTCTTCCAGAACCTCGGAAAGTGTCCCGTGTTTCCGGTCACGAGATAATCCGCCCGAGCAGCATCGGCGCACTCAAGGAATATGTTGTCGTCGGGATAGCTGGTCACTTGAAGGTGCCGCGCAGGAGCAATCGTGCGGGCGCGTCCTTTGATGATTTGCAATAGCTGATGCCGGAGCCCCTTACGGATGTGGAGTTCCGGACGCGACAGTACATCCCGGTATTCCGTGAGGATCGCTGGTGAGACGTACAACCGCGCTGGTTTGGTGATCGCCAGCAGGAGCACCGTGCGTTGTAGGCCATCAGGTTTCAGTGCGGCAGAGACAACAATGTTCGTGTCAACGACGAGTCGAAGCGGGATCATCGGCGCTTCGTTTTCTTTGCGCGCGTGGCCCGGATAATCCTGTCGATCTGCTGCGAACTGAGGTTGTCCGTGCCCTTCGCCTTTGATTCCTCGCCGATGGTCCTAAGGACCTCGGGCTCCGGCGCCGCAAGTCGCACATAGTCCCGGATGCTTAGCAGCACCGCCCGGGGAGTCCCACGCTTCTCGATAACGAGCGAACGGCGTTCATCCTCCACCTGTCGCAGCAGCTTGCCAAAATGGGTACGCGCGCGGAGCGCGGAGACAACGATGCTGTCGTTCTTGGCTGTTCTCGGCATTGAACTAACTCTCCACTTGAATTGTACGAACTGTACAGTTTGTTTGCAACTGCTTTGAAGCACTATGGGCTATGAGTCAATCCGGTCGCCGAGGAGTGGCAGCCATGCGGTCGTGCGCTTGGGCTTCTACGCGCAGCACTCTTAATCGCAGCTACGGCGGCTGAGTACACCGCCCAGTACTTCCTCGCGTCGTTCACCTCTGACTCCCGGATCACCCCGCCGGGCTCCACTCGGACGGCGGGGTAATTGCTCTCATGCAGAGCCTCGGAGTATTGCCGTTTCGTGCCGTCCGAAACAATCAAGTGGTCACCGAAAGCGCCTGGGCACGACCCATTGCAGAGTAGGAACGGTACGCCCGTCAGCGCGTTCAGTTCGTCGTAGTGTCCGTTGTTGGCTTCCTCATCCACCATAACGACCGCGCTTGGGACTTCATTACCATCCGCCGACAGCACTTTTGATTCGTCCGCTCTATAACCCATCTTTTCGAAGACGTCTTTGTCTCGCTCGGCGCATACGAGTGTCGAGTAACAACGATTACCCATGATTTGTCTTCTCCTCTTTGGCGGACGAGTTATTTCAGAGTGGCGATCTCCCCGGTGCAGAAAACCAGCGTCAGTTCGTTCGAGAACCGTTCTTTTTCCCGAATGATTGTCTTCCCATCCTCTTCTTCCTCTGATTTGTCTACCAGTTTGACCGATTGCCAGTGCGCGATATGGCGCGTCTCTCCTTCACCGAAAATGCCGTTGAGGGTATGAAGCGCTCTTTTACAAGCAGCTTTGCAAACGTGCTCGTCACGTTGATTTATTTCGGCCGGAGTACATTTTCGATTGTGAAGCAGCTGTGCTCGTGGAGGTCCCACGGCTCGGCCACGCAACGTACCTCCTCTCGAAGCCCGCGAACATGCGGGAATTTCTGGCGGTTTACAGCAGAGCCACGCGGGAAGAAATTCTCCAGAATCGCGGCAACATTGGCGAAAGGCTTGGCTTCCTGGGCCGCCTCATCCATGGCCGGAATCCGCAGACTTGGCTCAAAGAACTAAGGATGAACCTAAGCGAACCCTCCACTTTGCGGAGGCTTTGAGCGGAAGCATTTAGCCGGTTCGCTTTACGCTTGCAATCGCTGACCGTACATCCAGCGTTCCGGCTTGATTCGCGTGAGCCAGTCTTGAGCCGTTGGGATTCGTCCCAGATCTTCCTTGACGTGCTGTTCCCCAATGTATCGCACGGGGATTTCCTTGCCTTCACTGTTCGTGATCGAGATGCCGAAGATTTTCTCACACAAGAAAATGCCTTCTGCATGATGGCGAAGGGCACGGTGACGGAAATCAGCGAGGAACGCTTTCGATTCATCAAACCAACTATGAATCGGCAAGTAGTCTTCTGGCTTGCCGCCGAATCTCTTAGCGCTGCTCTGTGCGTGTTTCAACGGGTGTGCCACGGTCAGAATTCCTTGGTCTCGTAGTTTACGTCCGTAAAATACCAGCCATGTTCATTGATAATTTTGTTTTCGCCGGGATCAATGACTATCGTCCCGGTAGCACCGTCGCCGTCTCCCCAGCTGCCATGCTCGGCGTACAGAAGCTCGTCGGCTAGCTCGCTGATCTGTTCCTCAAGTTCGTGGGGAAGCGCGAGTCCTTCTGGTTCGACATCGATCCCCTCGATAGAGCCCTCGTCACCCGAGCCGCTGTAATGGACGGTGAGTTTTGTCACGCCGAGCTCGAGCAACTTGGGGATCATGCTGTTCTTGAATGTGGCGATTTGTTGCGGAGTGCCCTCCTTATCGAGAGGGGGGTTTTCTTCTTCAGGCATTTTGTTGGGTCCTTTCGGGAAATTACCTTGCGAAAAGAGAAAGAGGCGGCGTGGTGTGGCTTTTGACCTTCCGGTCGGTTTGAAGGGCAATCGGCAGCGAAAGGCAGAAAGTTAGCTATGAAATAACAAATTGGCGAAACGAAGGTTATGAGGGTGCCAAAAACTAGTCGGTCCGGCCAATCCCCAGCGGTGTCATCCCGCAAATCTCAGCCAGCCAACAAATTGCCCTCTGCTCAAGCCACGACGCGGTATCAGACACTATTGCGAACTTGCCATTCCGTTCTTCCCTGTAATTGACGGAACTTCTGCTCGGCCTAACATTCTGGTCCGAATCCATCTCTTACTCGGCCCCATTGGATTCGGGGAGGGACGCACGGGATCACTCGACGACGTTTGATGAGGGCGGGAGTTCGCAGAGGTTGCGAGAGCCAGATTATTTGGCAAGGTATGCCATGAGCGAAGCCGCTGTTAAGGAACCACGAACCTTGCTGTCACCGGGCACCGAATGCCCGATGACCGTTAAGGAGGCAGCAAAATTTCTTGGTGTCAGTCCCCAGACTGTGTATCTTTGGGTGGAACGGAGGCAGATTCCCCATCTCCGCGTAATGGGTCGGAACATCCGGTTCCTCAAGTCGGATCTCGAGCCATTCCGCGCGTCGTTCAGACAGGAGATGGAGAATGTCTAAACCACGGAAACACGATGGGGTTGTCTACGCACGCAGTGATGGAAAAATCTTGTGGATTCGATACTGGGACCGAAACGGGAAGCCACGTAGGGAATCCACGCACACTGCGGATTGGGATGAAGCCAACCGAAAACTTCGAGAGAGGCTTCAAGCCCGGGACGGCAACCTTTTAGAGGTGATTCGTAAAGGAGAGGCCCTAAATTTCGGGGAGTGGGCGGATTCGTTCCTCCAGAGCTATTCGAAACCGCCCATACGCGCCGCCAAGACCCACGAGGCGAATATGCGTTGCGTGGTCCACCTGAAAGCTGCCTTCGGAGGCAGAAGGCTGGTGGACCTCACAGCCGATGCAATCGAGCAGTACCTTCGCTATCGTCTGGAGCAGCGAGTTCGCGTCAGACTCAACGGTGGCTACCGAGAAAAAGGCCCTCTCAAATCGTCAACTGTGCACCAGGAGTTTCGGGTTCTCAGGCGTATGTTGAACATAGCGGTCCGCAAGAAGTTGCTCGCAGTCAACCCCTGTTCGGGGGTGGAATTTCCGGTCACCGTGAAAGGCCTGTTCCGACCGCACTACGTTACTTGGTCGGAGCAGGAAAGGATCGAATCCCACGGCCCGGAGTATTTGCGCAACATCGTGCGGATCATTACGGAAACGGGGTTGCGAGTCTATAAGGAGATGGCTCCGATGAGGAAGAATCAAGTGGACCTTTCCAACGCGGTTGTCTGGATTCCAGACTCAAAAACTCCGAACGGTACAGCTGAGGTTCCCCTAACCCCATTGGCGCTTGAAGCCTTCCGGAGGCAAATGGCAATTGCAGGGGAGAGTTCGTTTCTGTTTCCGAGTGATCGGAATCTGAGCGGACACCAAACCACGTTCAAGAAGGTTTGGGCCAAAACACTCCGGCGCGCAAAGATCCCGTACTTCCGAATCTACGACCTTCGGTCAACCTACGCTACGCGGTTAAGTGCTGGAGGAGTAGCGGATGAATGGGTAACCCAAATGCTTCGTCAGGGGGACTCGCAAGTCTTCAAGAAATATTCCCAAATGAAGTTGCAAATGAAGCGCGAAGCCCTGGAGAAGCTTAACCGCCGAGCCGGAGAATTGGCACCGGTGGCGGCGGAACCAATGGGCACGGTCGTTGTCCAATAAACGCACGGTACGAATAAATGCACGGTAAGTGCACGGTCGAGGCCAAAAACAGCGAATGGAAGGAAGCAGAAAACTGGAAAGTGCTTTAGAATGAGTGTTGTTTCTTCAGGGGGCGTGTAGCTCAGCTGGGAGAGCACCTGCTTTGCAAGCCGCCGAAGGCGCTCCAAAAACTCCATCGCTTCCTTCGATTCGCTTTATTGACAACAACTTGGGGAATCTGCTTTTCGCTCACAAGCTAACCCCAACGGCCAAAGTAGATAGGGTTTTGACACAATCCTGACACAGCCAGAGCACCTGCTTTTTTCGCGAGGTGGAGCACATTTCGGAAAGGCACGTGTGCGCCCCGTTTCGCGGAGTTTTCTGACACAGTTCTGACACAGAGGGCGCTATTCTTTGCACACAGTTGCCGGTTTCGCGGACTTGATTTTATACGCCAATAGCGTATACTAATGAAGGTACGCTAGCGGCGTAGAAGGAGCCGAATGGAATTCTTTGAGACCCCGGCCTTTACGCGCTACGTATCCAGCTATCTGACTGATGACGAGTACCGGGAAATGCAGGGCCG
The DNA here is from genome assembly GCA_035933575.1 of Candidatus Acidiferrales bacterium. GTDB lineage: Bacteria > Acidobacteriota > Terriglobia > Acidiferrales > UBA7541 > DAHUXN01. Next base: position 20,324 of record DASYYR010000051.1, read on the forward strand.
ATTGGCATCCGCACCGGAAGCTGGCGACATGATTCCGGGGACAGGAGGCTTTCGCAAGCTGCGATGGGCCGACCCAAAGCGCGGAAAAGGGCGGAGAGGAGGCCTACGGGTCATCTACTATTACTTCTCAGGCGCAAACCAGATTTGGCTAATGACCCTCTACGATAAGAATGAAACGTCAGACCTTACGCCCAAGCAAAAGCAGGCTCTGAAAACCGCCATTGAAGCAGAAATCCGAGCTCGACAGGCAGCCAGGTTTACGCGACGAGGGAAAGCAACGAGGTGAACGTAATGGCTAAGAGGAAGATTTTCCACGAAATAATGGAAGGCATCGCGGCGATGAAGAACCACCGCGAAGGAAAGATTACGCTGCGTACCTATAAAGTCGAACCCACACCGCTCCCGAAGGTGGACTCAAAATTGATTCGCGACACCCGGAAGCGGCTGCATTGCTCACGAGCAGTTTTCGCTCGCCGCTTGCGGATCAACGAGCGAACTCTCGAAAAGTGGGAGCAAGGGCGCGCCAAGCCGAATCCCCAAGCCGCCGCCCTTGTCCTCTTGGTTCGGAATTTCCCGGACACCCTGGACCGGCTGGAACGCGTTGCCGTGGGCTAACGACCGGATTTCGTTGCGGTTTCGTTGGCGTCGGCATCGGGAAAGGATCGTTTCGTTAGAAATTTCGCAGCGAAACCATGCCGCGCTTTCCTTTCGTTATGAGCAAGAAGATTCAGATCGAAGAAGGCAGCGGCAACGTCTTCGCCGACATCGGTCTGCCTAAGCCGGAAGAGCGTCTCGCGAAGGTCGACCTTGCGATCCGCATCGCTGAGACTATCCAAGCGCGGCGGTTAACCCAAACCCGCGCCGCCCACTTGCTGAAAATTGACCAACCGCAAATTTCGCGCCTCTTGCGCGGTCAGCTTTCCGGCTTTTCTACCGAACGACTTATGCACTTTTTGACTCTGGTTGGCCGCGACATTGAGATGACCGTGAAGCCCGCCCCCCACTCACGCCGCCAAGGGCACGTCCGCGTCATGGCGACAGCATAACTTTTCTCCTCCTCAGAAGACATCGCAAGTCGTGCGATTCGACAGGCGGTCACCGGTCACCTCGACGCGGCTTTCCAGTTTTGGGGCTATCGCAGCCGACTGCCCACCCTTTGAAACTCCGCGCATTTTGCGAGCTCGGCCATCCCTTTCGTTGTGAGAACGCGTATCGCCGCATTAGAATGCGTTCATCGGAATGAACACTCCCGACGAAACGAATCGCGCGCCAGGGCCGTCTAGCAGACCCCGCCACTACGGGCCTATCCTTCGCCGCTGGCTTTACAGTCCCCTGCTGCGCGCCTACGAATGGCGGTTCTTTCCATCATTTTGGCAGGCTCGCAATCGGTGGCAACACCTAAAGTTCTGGTTTGCGAAGCGTCTCTACTCTGTGCGCGCAGGAACTCGCTTAACTGCCGAGTCCGCCTCAATTTTCGTTCTCATCATCAGGACCGTGTTTTGGCAAGTGCTCGCGGCTGCGCTCCTCGTCGGGTTTCTCGAATTCTGCGAGAAGAAACTTCGGGGGCCTTCGATTCTTCTCGACTCCTTGGCCCGACATTTTGCGGTGATCCGACTCACCTTAGAATGGTTTCGCCAACACCCGGCCCTCGCCTCGTTCTCTCCAGGCACCTTGAGCACTCTCGCTCAAATTTCAGGTCTATTCTTGGGCCTTTATTTCACCGCCATCAGCGTTGTCGCTGGCACCAACTATGCCCGCGTTCCGACCGAGATTCTTGATGCCTTAGTCCGGGAGAAAGTGGGAAATCTGTATATCCGAATCGTTGCGCTTTTTGGCGGCGTCTCACTGATATTACTCGGCATGGCGAACCTCGGTTATACGCCGGGGGCTCTCAATCTCATTCTTGTCTCGTTCCTCGGAATCGCGTCCTTGTTCAGTTTCGTGGAGCTTGGGCGACGGGCCTTCTACTTTTTCGATCCTACCAAGCTAGTCGCAGTTGTCGCAGGCAACATTCTCCGGCTTGCGAGGTCCGCCACGCCCGCTGGTTTCTCTTGGCGTAACAATGCATTTCAGGATCACTATCGCAAATTAGCTGACAGTGACCTCCGCATTTACGAGGATGTGATACTCCTGTCGGACAGAGAAAGCCACCTTCAGGGTCGGTCCCTGCTATCGCTTGTGCTGCAATTCTTGGTTCTCCTTGAACTCTACTGTAAGGACAAACAGCGCATTCCAAGCGACAGCTTGTGGTTCGAACGTGTCTACCACCACCGAACGTGGCTAACCACCGAGGAATCACGCGTCAACATCGCAATCGAGACAGGAACAGGGCTCGAACCCGAATATGTGGCAGATCACTCCTGGCTTGAAAAGCGATTGGCAAATCTAATTTCACGAGCCCTCACCGGTCTAAGGGACAGGGCCGACTTCGCTCGGGCAATTACGGTCTCAAATAAGTTGCAGGAAACACTCGGCATACTTAGCGCGGAACTCGCTATAGATGAGTCGCTGTTTCTTTTCCAGCGGCTCGGAACTTTTGCACATGAAGTTGCTACCAAAACGGCCCAAACACCATTGTCCTCCGATTTCAAAGAGTTCCTCGCTCCTTCTCTAGGCCTGGCTGATGTCTGTGGCATGGGCTTTATCAGCATCTTTCTGGGTTTCGCCAATCGCATTGAGCAAACCACGGCAGAGCAATTCTCGGCAGTAATTGACAAAGTCGATTTTCGACGACCCCGGACGCTTTACCTGACAGGAATGCCCCGAAAGGTCGTTCAACAACTGGAGTACTTATATAAGGGAATTGCCTTCGAGGCGCGCGTCGAGCATCAACAACTCAGCCCAGTGTGGTATTGCCGTCAGATCGCTGGTTTAGGTATGGCTCGCTTTTTTGTCGAGACCTGCGACGCACTTCTACTCGAATTGGAAAGGACATTTGCAGGGGAGGCGGAGGAACTCTCTTCTGAGAAATGCTATCCGTTTGCGGTTCAAATCGTACAGCGCGGGCTCGAAGCATGTCACAAGTTTCACTTCCGTGTGGAGAAGCTACGCGATTGGTTCACTGCGTTTTCGGCACTCCGACGAGTGCCTGATATTCCTTGGCCCGACTTCGACGCCAAGAAAACCCATCAGCGCATCGAGGCTGTGCGTGATCGCCTCTTAATCGTTCTCGCAAATTCGGTTCCTGGTATCGCAGCGCTCCCACCATCAAAGGACATCCCTGACTATCTTGGACAGGCGTACGTCATGCTTGCCGACGAGTGCTATAGGTCAATGGCCATCGGCGACGAAGCCTTGTTCACAAAGTTGTTCCCCCCATTCTTCGTCGTAGCCACCGCCGTTCAGGATCGCCTCAGGGTTCAGTTAAAGGACTATGAGCCGAAGACCGCCGTCATCTACGTCACGGAACCCATCGAGGATCTGATGGCAATTTCTGGATACGCTTTGGTGTACTCCGAACTTGACAGCAAGACATTTTGGAATCTGGTTAAAAGTTCTTGGGACACCTATTTCACCGCGTCGCGCGATAGCGCCGCAATCGTCAAATCTCTTTTGGCGACAATCACGTACCGGAGATCGCTGTTCTCGATTTTGCCGCGCGACCTTCGTCGAACGGCGTGGACGCAAGATTTGATGTACCGTCTTCGTCAGCGCGGCCTCGCCGATGATTTGCTCGGGGCAGGAATGTTTCGAAACAGGGAGGAAACGCCCAACCATCCAAGCGCAATTATCCGTCTACTCGCCCAAAATTCCTTCATGTTCGAAAAGGCTGCCGACATATTCATCGCGTGCTACCTCATCGAAAGGCCAGAAGCAGCCGGACTTGACGTTCCGACTTCGGTGAAGGATTTTGTTCGGCGACTCCAACGCGAAAACTCCAAATTTAATAGTGAGTATCCCGATGAGACGTGACAGGCTAGAGAGCTCCCAGAAGACTGTCTGGTACTACCCGGAAGCTCCGACCATCACTGACCCGAAAGTCGAAAAACGGTACAAGTATTTTGAACTCCTCCAATGCCACATGCTCATCGAGGATGTGTATACCCAGGTATTTCCTATAGGCGGCCGTTCCAAAAACGAGGCATTCAAAGTCCAACTTTCGCCGTTTTCCGAACCCATTACACAATTGGTTGCTTCAGCCCTCAACTCCCGCGATCGTGGCTGGCGAAACGAACTATCAGCCTCCTTAGCTGATTTTTTTCAAGATTGCTCACAATCGCTCATCACCTTTGGCGAAGTCGTCTACGAAATCGTCTACTTCTCAAACCCCGATGATCACAAGATCGTAGAGTTTGAGCTCCAGCGCGTTCGCCCGTTCACCGTAAAGCGTCAGCAGGGTCAGCTAGTTCAAATTGTCCCACGAGAGGTTGTTCAGAAGCGCGGTTGCTCCGCATTCATTGTGCTGCCCAGTGAACGTATTCTCGTTTTTCGCTTAGCATCCAAGCTCCAACAATCCCTCGAAAGAACGCTGGATTCGTTGGCAGTGCTAAGTCAAAAACTTATGCCGGATTTTGCTCTCAAGGATTTCCCCCATTCCGCTCAAAACTATCACTACGATTCGAGCAACCAGGTACATTCTCAAAAGCTGGCGCTGGCCGAAGCTGGGAAGGCAATCGGGTGGAACGCTCGCGGTCTGTTTCAAGAGGACGTGTTGGAGTTTTACAGCCTGAAGAGACATCTTTTATTCGAGCGGTTTAAGATCGAGCTTCGAAATTCGATCCTCACAACTTTGAACCACGGTCTGAAGTTGGCCGGAAAGGAGATGGGATTCTCTGCTGAGATCATCATTGAAGGATTACCCACAATCGACCACGTCGAGAAGGCCGAGAGCGAATTAGAATCCGGTACCCGACCGTTTGCAGAGATCTATAAGCCTTTCCTCATTTACTAGCACTCAAACATCCCCGGCGTGGGCCAGGCCCTTACTTCGTCCAAGATCATTTCCCCCCAGAGCTGTCCTTCATCGCTGGTTTCGATTCTTTGCTGTTCTTCGCGCTTCGAAATTGTCGCGTCCCGGCGAGTGATTCGTCCGCCTCCGGTCTCCACTAACAGCTCTCGCGCCGCCACACCCCGGTGTCACTCAAGCGTGCGGCTCGTTCCAACCTGGACGCGCCAATCTCTGCGCTTCTGTCCCCTGTTTCGCGTCCTCGCTCCCTCGGCTGTGGGTGAAGGGAGCGAGGACTCCCCGAAACAGGAGGACAGGAAAAATGAAAGTCGAACAAGCAAAACAGATCGCGAGCAACGCAATCGAGCAACTCCGTCAGGCTCTCGAAGCGGGCCACAGCGAGCGGCTCAAGGAATATCTCGCGGCGATGGCGCGCTTTCGGCGCTATAGCTGGGGCAATGTGATGCTCATCGCTTCGCAGAAGCCGAACGCAACGCACGTCGCGGGATTTCACGCTTGGCATAAGCTGGGCCGCTTCGTGAAGAAGGGCGAGAAGGGCATTCTGATTCTCGCCCCGATCATTCGGAAGAAGGCCGAGAACAGCGGCGAGACTGAACCGGACGAATCCTCGACGGCTGTCGGGTTCCGCGCGGCCTACGTCTTCGATGTCAGCCAAACGGACGGGCAGCCGTTGCCGGAAATCGGCAGCGTGAATGGCGATCCGCGCGGGTATCGCGAGCGGCTTGGCAAGTTCGTGGCTGAGCAGGGCATCGCGCTCGAATACTCCGACGAAATCGCGCCCGCACGCGGCACCTCGTCAGGCGGCAAGATCACATTGCTACCCGGCCAAACTCCGGCTGAGGAGTTTTCGACTCTGGCGCACGAGGTCGCACACGAGAAGATGCACCGCGACGAGCGCCGCAGCAGCACAACCAAGCGCGTTCGCGAGACTGAAGCCGAGGCCGTCGCATTTGTCGTTTGCAGCGCAATCGGCCTCCAAACGGGAAGCGCCGCCCAGGATTATGTGGTGTCCGTATTTATGCGACGCCCAGCGTCTTTCGTTAGATAAACAGCGGGTTCGACGGCTTCCGGGCGTCACATAAGTTGGGGATTGCCGCGGCTAGAGTTGGGCCAGGAACGCAAGTAGATCGGGATTATCCCGCCAGCGTTTTCCGTTTCTCCGTGATGGTGCCTCGCACCTCGCGAGTGCCTTCGCTTTCATTTCCAGGTCGCTTTCCGCATAGATGTTAGTTGTGTCGATCGAGACGTGTCCCAGCCACGCGCGGATCGTGTTGATATCGACTCCGGCCCGCAACAAGTGCGTCGCCGTGGTGTGCCGGATCGTGTGCGGACTTACGTGTTTTTCTCGCAGTTCTGGGCAACGGGTCCCGGCCGTGCGCGCATAGCGGGTAACGATATCGTGGACCCCGAACCTCGTCATCGGCTGGCCGATACGACTCTGAAACACGTGCTCGGTATCCGCTCGGCCTTTGATGAGCGGTTTCAGCGCTGCCACCGTAGAGGCCCACAACGGGCAGAGGCGGGTCTTATTGCCCTTGCCGTGTAGCTGAACGAAGGATTGCGATTTCTCGTGCGGGCCCTGCAGGCGCAGATTGCCGACCGTCAGTTGAGCTACTTCGTCGGCACGTGCGCCCGAGTTGTACATGAACAACAGCAGCGTGTGGTCCCTTGCTCCGAGCCGACTGGTCAGGTCCGGCACGGCAAGCAGCGCGTCGAGTTCGCTCTTTTCGAGGTACCCAACGGGTTTGTGCCCCCGCTTTTTGAACGGCACAGAGTGAACCTGCGCACACCAGAGCAAGTGTTCCGGGCTATGCTCAGCGATGAACGTCGCCAGCGTGCGCACGGCGGCCAGGCGCTGGTTCCGCGTCGAGACGGAGCACCCCCGCACTTCCTCGATGTGCCGGATGAACCTTCTTACAAGATCGGCGCTGATATCCTCGACAAGCAGTTCGTCTGGCCTCTTATGCAAAGTCGCGCCCGCGAAGGTGACGAGCAACCGCAGGGCGTCGCGATAACTGTGTTGCGTGTTGCGGGCGAAGTTGCGATCTGAGGGAAGATATTCCAGCAGGAACCGTTTGATCCACGGCGCGAGGGCGCGTTTATCTTTCATGGGCACCTCCCGACGCGTACCGTTCGAAGCGACGATTCGCCTGTTCCAGCAGTTCCGGGGTCATCGTCAGATATCGCTGGGTCGAACTCAGTTCCACATGTCCGAGGTATGTGCATAGAGTGGGAAGAAGGCGCTGCACATCAGCATTCTGCCGATACCACTCGGTTAGACGGTGAACCGCGAACGTGTGCCGGAAGTCATGAACGCGTGGCTGGTAGGTCGATTGCGGGTCCCGCGTGATGCCGGCAAGCTGGCGCAAGCGAAAGAAACTTTTATCGACCACCTGGAGGTTGATGGGCTTGCAGCTCTTCGTCTGAAACAGCGGTTGATAGTGCTGATTCCGTCGCCCTGGCAGCCGTAGGTACCGCTCGACGACGTCCTGCACATCCGGCCCGAGCGGGACGAGGCGGGATTTATAAAACTTCGTACCGCGTATCGTGACCACACCGCGCCGCAGATCGACATCCATCAGTTGGAGTCGCAGCGCTTCGCTGACCCGCATTCCCGTTCCGTAAAGAAACAGGAGCAGGGTGCGAAAGGTGGCCGCCGACATCAAGCAAGCCGAGACTCGTTGGCA
>DASYYR010000005.1:0-5930 GCA_035933575.1 Candidatus Acidiferrales bacterium
CGCGGTGAAAGAATGCAAGAGTGCAGGGAAATTCGTCATTCCAGGAATCGGACGCGCGGTCAAGGCGCATCGCAAAGCCCGCATGGGCCGCAACCCCGCTACCGGTGAACCAATTAAGATTAAGGCCAAGACTGTTGTTCGCCTTCGCGCCGCCAAGGCGTTCAAGGACGCAGCACTCAAGTAAGGCGCGATCGTTCACAGTTTTGCGACGAGACCCCGGCGACTCTTGGCTCTCCGCCAAGCTTGGGCGCTGGGGTACTCGCTGTCTCTTCTCCGGAGCCGTCCACAACCGGCCTATCGATTTTCCCTTGGAATAGCCTTCATGGAATCGCCTACTTCTCGCCAGCATTCCGGCCTACTCACCGATTTGTACGAGCTCACCATGGCGGCTGGCTATTTTCAATCGCACTTCGACGCGCGCGCCACATTTGAGTTGTTCGTCCGCAATCTTCCTCCCGAGCGCAATTTCCTCGTGGCCGCCGGTCTTGAGCAGGCGCTCGAGTTCATTGAGACCGTCCGCTTTGCAGTTGCAGAAATCGAATACTTGCAGCGTCTTCCCGTTTTTCGTCATGTTCGCGGCGAATTCTTCGAGTATCTTGCGCGTTTCCGTTTTACCGGAGACGTGTGGGCCATCCCCGAAGGCTCGCTCGTCTTCGCAGGCGAACCGCTTCTTCGCGTTACGGCCCCGATCATCGAAGGCCAGATTCTGGAAACCTGCCTCTTGTCCGCCATTAATTTTCAGACCATGGTGGCCAGTCGTGCCGCTCGCTTGAACATCGCCGCCAAAGGCAAGCCCGTCGTCGAATTCGGCGCTCGCCGCGCCCATGGAAGCGAAGCCGGAATCTTCGCGGCCCGCGCAGCCTGGATCGCCGGATGCCAGGGCACCTCCAACGTCATGGCTGGCAGGCTTTTTGGCATTCCGACTTACGGCACGCAAGCCCATTCCTGGATCATGGCTTACGAGGACGAATCGCAAGCCTTCGATCGCTTCCTCGATGTTTTCCCGGAGCAGGCCACTCTGCTTCTCGACACATACAACGTTCGCGCCGCTCTTCGCAAAATCATCGCGCGCGGTCGCAAGCCCGCGGGCGTCAGGCTCGACAGCGGCGATCTTGTCGCCGACAGCCGCTGGGTCCGTTCGCAATTGGACCGCGCTGGCTGGCGCGATGTCCAAATCTTCGCGTCCGGGGATCTTGACGAGAAGAGAATTTCGTCGCTCCTTCGCGATGGCGCCAAAATCGACGCCTTCGGCGTTGGCAGCGCCCTCGTAGCTCCCACCGACGCCCGCAACCTCAGCATGATTTACAAATTGGTTGAGCTCGAACGCGATGGCAAAGTGCGCGAAGCGGCAAAGCTCAGCGAATCGAAGTCCACCTATCCCGGCGCCAAACAAGTATTTCGCTTTGCGAATCGCGCAGGAAAATGGCAGAAAGACTTAATCGCTCTTGCGAACGAATCTCATCCGACTGCCTTGCCGCTTCTCGTGCCGGTCATGCGCACAGGCAAGCGAATCGCCCCGCCGGAACCTCTGGCGGCTGCACGTGCGCGCTGCACCGAAGGCCTAAAACAGCTCCCGGCGCGTCTGCTTTCCATCCAACACGCGGCACCCTATCCAGTCCGTTACAGTAAGGCGTTAAAAGATCTCCTCCAAAAGGTCCGCCGCCGCATTGACCAGCACGCATAGTGTGCCCGGTTTGCTGAACCGCTTTTCTCGTTCCACGATTCGCTTGTCGAGCGCCGACGCGCTAAAATTGATCAGAGGCTAAAGTAAGGTTTGTCGAATGCTGATAAAAGCGCGGTAGTTTTTTGGGAAGTCGATACCCAGGCCGACTTCATGCTGCCCGGCGGGAAGCTTTACGTCCCCGGCGCGGAGAAACGCATCGCCAACATGCGACGCCTCGTCGACGTTGCGCGCGCTGGGAAAGTTTTTCTCATCTCAAGCGCCGATCAGCATGCTCCGAATGATCCCGAGTTCGCGCGCTTTCCTCCGCATTGTGTCAAGGGAACGAATGGCGCTGAGATCCTGGCGGAACTGAAGGCGCCGAAAATAACGTCCATTCCAAATGACAAGAATTCCTCGATTCCGCCGAATCTTGACAAAGTTCAGCAGATTGTCCTCGAAAAGCAAACTCTCGACGTATTCGATAATCCAAACACGGAAAAAATCATTCAGCGGTTTCCCGGCAACGAAGAATTCGTGGTCTTTGGAGTCGTCACGGAATTTTGCGTGCGCCTCGCGGCCAAGGGTTTGCTCGACCGCGGCCGTCGCGTCGCTATTGTCACCGACGCAATCGAGACGCTCGACGCCAGCGAAGGTCGGCGCACCCTCGACGAACTCGCGAGTCGCGGCGCGCGCCTCATCACCACCAACGAAGCCCTCGCGCTCGCCAAATCGCTCCCGCGCTCGACCGATTCCTAACCTACCAACCAGTTCGTCAGCCCCGCAGCAAGCTACAACGTCTTCACATAAGCGATTAAGTCTCTAATCTGCGCGGGCTTCAGCGAACTGCGAAATCCCGGCATGTCTTTTCCGCCACGCTCAATCACCCGTCGCAGATTTTCATCGTCGGCCTTCATCCCGTTGCGAAATGTTTCACGCTTCATCAAGCCCGCGAGCCCCGGACCGATTTTCTTCTCGGCGCTGCTGCTGTAATGGCAAATCTCGCATTTCTGCTCGTAGACTTGTTTCCCCCTGGCCGCATCCGCGGCTTCGGAATCCTTGGCCTGCCCTGCCGCCGCTCGTCCCGCCCAAAAAACACTCAGCACAATAAGAATTGGAATGGTCAGCGGAAATTTCATCGCTCTATTTGTTTGCCGAGGTCGCGGGAGCATCCGTTGGCGTCAGAATGCGATCGTAAATCCACAGAGCGAGCGCCGTCGCCAAACCAATTCCCGTCATCACCCACCACGCTCGTTGCGGCTGATGGCCCAGTTCTCCAAAATGGTGCAGCAGCACTCCCATCACCACCCCGCCAATCAACGAGCCGATGCCGATGGGGACAAAGGCGAATCCCATGTAGGTTCCCTGCTGTCCCGGAGGCGCAAGCCGGGAAACATATTCGTAATATCTGGGAGACAGCGTCATTTCTCCGAGCGCCACCACGAACAGCGTCAGCACCGCCGTCCAGATCGCGGGATGAAACGCCACAATCAACCAAGCCAGCGATGAAATCACCGTACCGATCGTAATCGCGCTGAACGAACGCAGGGCTCGCGTCAGGTAACTGATCACGATTTGCAGGCAGATCACTGACAACGCATCCGTAACCAGAATCAATTCCACGTCGGCATGCGGATTGATATAGCCCGTGATGTAGAGCGGCAGACCGATGTACACCTGCCAATAAACCACCCAGTAGCCCGAAAAAATAATCAGAAAAAGCATGAAACGCGGATTGGTAAGGACGGCCCACAGATTTTTCGCTGTCTGCGCTAGACTCGACGTTTGCATTTCACCAAGAGTTCGTGGCTCCTTGAAGAAGAGAAGCACCGCGAAGAACATAACAAAAACGCACAGGGCGGAAATCCGAAAAACACTTTGTACGCCCATGTGGCGATGCGCGATAGATGCCAACAACGGACCTGCAGCTCCCCCCACATTCACCAGGGTGTAATAAATCGAATAACCGATCGATCGGACGTTTTCCTTTGAAGTTCGAGCCGTCGTACCCACAACCGCGGGCTTCACCATGGATATTCCGAGAGCAGGCAGCATCAAAATCACTAGGACAATCCAGAAAAGTGGCACGGCATTGCGCAGCGGTCCCATCCACGAAGAACCAATCGAGCCGAGCAAGAAATACGAGCATGTGAGAATCAGATACGCGGCAGACAGCGCACGCCGGAAGCCGAGCCTATCAGCAACTGCGCCGCCAACAATAGCCAGGAACCAAACCAAGCCACCGAAGGTTCCGGAGAGACTCGTGGTTTGTTCCGTGGGGAAGCCGAGGCTCGTGTGCAGATAATTCGCGAGGGATGCAAACGCGGCGTAATAGGCAAGGCGCTCAAATAACTCGCTGATGTTGGCGACCCAGAACGCGGGCTCGAATCCCTCGCGAATTTCTCTGATGCGTTCGCCAAAACTCACATTCGCCCCTAAATACTTCGCAAGCTACCGTGCAGCCGCAGTCGCCTCGCCGCGCGCGATTGTAGCGAAACTCCTGCCAAATCTTGTATCTCTATTTATTTTACGGGGCATTGCGAATAGAAGGCTAGGGCATCCGGTATATGTCGTCTTTCGATTTAGGGTTTTCCCGCGCCCGCCGCCAAGGGACGAGGCCAAAAATGACGAATATCGCTCCGATAAAAACCAAAGTCAAAGTGGGCCCAATCGCAATACCTTCCCATGGATTGTAGTATCGGACCCACCAGTAACCTTGACCAATTGCCTCCCATCCAATGAACATCGCTGCTAGCCCTAGTAGAACCAGAATCATTCGAACCAGCCATCGGCCTGAATCCGCGGCCTTCGTGTTTTTGCGCTTTCGACCCTGAGGGAACATAGCTCTTGTATTCGAATTTATCACAAGACTTCTTCCACGGTGACCTCGTTTCCGGCATCCGCCTGCGTGTGCTAACATCGCTGGTTTGACGAAGCACCTCCATCCCGCGCGTAATTATTCTTACCGTCGAAGGCGAACTCTACAATGAAAGCTCTGCGCAAGATGCGCCCTGAACAAGGCGCGCAACTCGAATCCGTTTCCATCCCCACATTTGGCCCTTCCGACGTTCTCATCCGCGTTCGCGCCGCCTCGATTTGCGGCACCGATCTCCACATTTATCACTGGGACAAATGGTCTGCCTCGCGCATTCGCCCGCCGATGACCTTCGGCCACGAATTCTGCGGCACGATTGAGAAAGTGGGCGATGAAGTCGAGTCGCTCAAGCCCGGCGATTTCGTCAGCGCGGAAATGCACGTCAATTGTGGGCATTGCCGCGCCTGCCGCGCGGGCCAGCCGCATCTGTGCCGCAACGTGAAAATCATCGGCATCGACGCCGACGGCTGCTTCGCCGAATTTGTGCGCACCCCTGCGCGCAACGTTTGGAAAATCGATCCCGCGATTCCCGAGCACTACGCCGCGATCCTTGACCCGCTCGGCAACGCGGTGCACACCGTTCTCGCCGGAGAAATCGCCGGACAAACCGTCGCCGTCACCGGTTGCGGCCCCATCGGCTTAATGTCCATCGCGGTCGCGCGCGCTTGTGGCTGTTCCACCATTTTTGCAACTGAAATGAACGCTCATCGCCGTGCGCTGGCGAAACAAATGGGCGCTGATGCAGTGTTCGATCCGAAGGAAAGCGATCCTGTCGCGCGCGTCCGCGAAGCCACTGACGGCGACGGTGTTGACGTGCTTCTTGAAATGAGCGGCAATCCCGCCGGCATTCGCCAGGGATTTCAGATGCTGCGTCAAGGCGGCCGCGCCTCTCTTCTTGGAATTCCCAGCGAGCCGGTGACACTTGATTTGGTCAACGACGTGATTTTCAAGGGCGCGGTCGTTCAAGGAATTTACGGCCGCAAAATGTTCGAGACCTGGGAGCAGATGACTTCGCTTCTCAAAGCCGGCCGCCTCAACCTCGAGCCGCTATTCAACGAACGCCTGCCCCTCGACCGTTTCGCCGAAGCCTTCGCCCTCCTCGAATCCGGCCAAGCCAGCAAAATCCTCTTCTACCCAAACGGCTCCGCTCGCTGAGGCAGAAAGCACGCTAGCCTATGCCCGACAAGTACAAACATACGCGAGCAGAAACCAACGCCCTAGAGCGTGACCTCAAACGGATTCTCAGCAACAACAACGAACGCGAGCTTATGCAGATTTTGCGGAAACACGGGATAAAGGACGAGAATCCCCGCTTTTCCGAGATCGTGAAGCTTTTTCGCGATTTGCGGAGCGGGAAGGCCTGACAGCCAGAGCGTGAATCTCCCTACGCGCAGC
>DASYYR010000065.1:0-18633 GCA_035933575.1 Candidatus Acidiferrales bacterium
GAAATCCGCCGCTGCTGCAAAAACGGCGCTTCGATTCATGCCCTTGTGCCCGAGGGCGTGGAAGATTACATTCTTAAGCAGGCCCTGTACCGGTGAACCTGGACTCGTTACCCAATGCGATTCGCTGGACCGTTGAAGCGGCCCAAAACAAGAAGGCCACTGCCGTGACTGTGCTCTCGCTTGCGGGTCTCGGCGCTTTCGTCGAGTATTTTGTAATTTGCTCGGCGGAAAGTACGCGTCAGATCGACGCCATAGGTGACGAGATCGAGGGGCTGCTTCATACGCACGGCGTGCGTTTCCCGCATCGCGAAGGACGCGCCGGCACCGAATGGCTTCTGCTCGACTACGGCAACTTCATCGTTCACGTCTTCAGCGAAAAAATGCGCCTCTTTTACGACATTGAGCGCTTGTGGCGCTCCGCGAAGCGCTTCGACGTTTCCGAGCCCGGCCCCTCTCACGCTTCCGGCGCCGCATTATGACTGCCGTTCGCCTAGAATGGATCGCGGCTGATCCCGCGTCGGAGCGCATGCTGGAAATTGCAGGGAAAGTCGCCGGCACTTCGACTACTGTTCTGATCACGGGCGAAAGCGGCACGGGAAAGGACCATCTCGCGCGCTGGATCCATGAGCAGAGTCCCCGACGCGACGCCGCATTCCTGAAAATCGATTGCGCCAGTCTTCCCACTGAGCTTGTCGAATCCGAACTTTTCGGCCATGAGCGAGGCGCGTTCACCGGCGCGGAAGCGCGCAAGCCGGGGCGCCTGGAAATGGCGCGCGGCGGCACCATCGTGCTCGACGAAGTGGCCGCATTGGCACCCAGCATTCAATCCAAACTTTTGCGCGTCCTCGAAGAGCACAAATTCGAGCGTCTCGGCGGCACGGAAACACTCGATATGGACTCGCGTCTGTTTGCCCTAACGAATGCTGATTTGGAACGCGCCGTGCGCGGCGGCTATTTCCGCGAGGACTTATTCTTCAGGCTGAACGTCGTCGTCATCGTTGTTCCGCCCCTGCGCGAACGGCGCAAGGATATTCGGCCGCTCGCCGAACATTTTCTCGCGCGCCTCGCGCCAATTCACGGGCGCACCGGCGCCACGATGGATTCGACGGCTGTAGACGCTTTGGAAAGATACGCGTGGCCCGGTAACGTGCGCGAATTGAAGAATGTGATTGAGCACGCGTTGATTTTCGCGAAGGATGCGACACTGAAACGCGAGGATTTCCCCGCCGTGCTTCACGCCAGCACTGAAGTTTCGCTTGCGGCGCGCCCGCGTTCCCTCGAGGACCTCGAAAAAGAAGCCATCATCGCCACTCTCGAATCGACGCATTACAAAATCGCCCAAGCCGCCGATATTCTCGGCATTAGCCGCAAAACGCTGCTCGAGAAACGCAAGAAATACGGTTTGGCCTAATTTCGATCATGAAAATCCGCCTGATCATGCTGGGCCGCACACGACGTACGGAAGTGCGCGCGCTGGTCGATGATTATGTCGGCCGCATCCGTCACTACGCTGAAATCGAAACTGCGGAACTGCGCGAAAGCAGTGATTCCGCTATGCGAAAACTCAAACTCGAGCCTTCAGCAACAATCGTTTTGCTCGACGCCGCCGGCAAGCAATTCACTTCGGCGGAATTTGCTCGCTGGCTTGGCGATTTGCGCGACCGCGGCACGCGCGAGATTGTTTTTCTTTGCGGCGACGCGGCCGGATTCCCGGAATCCCTGCAGCGCGCCGCGAAACAGAAGCTTTCTCTTTCTCTTTCTCTTTCCATGCTCACCATGCCGCACGAATTCGCGCACGTCGTCCTCGCCGAGCAAATTTATCGCGCCTTCGCCATCCTGGCCGGCCACCCGTATCCGAAATAATTCGAAATAGGCAGATTCCGCGCGCGCATTCTGCGAGAATATCCGCTTATGGCTATCAAAATCACGCACGATGCGAATGCCACGACTGCCTCAGTGGAACTGACGATTACGCAGCCTCTCGATGACTTCGACCTCACCGAAGTTGCGGCCCCGATTCCGCGCGACATTGATCCAATTCTCGCCTCGCAAGGATTCAAAGACCTCCTCGACGAAGCGCGCACGATCCTCGAACGCGAATTCATGGGCAGCAACCTCGAAATCGCGCAACTCACCGGCGCAATCTGCAAAGACGGAGCCGTCTACCATCCCGGAATCTGGCTCGTGGTGCGCGAAGCGAACGCCGCGGGCAAGGAAACGTCGCCCACGTCACGCGCGCGCATCGCCGCCACATCCGAAACTTTGCGGTCTACGCTGCACCTTTCCTGAACTTTTGCGTTTTCGGGATTTTAAAAATCGCACGCACCGTATATCCTGTCAGTATCACCGAGTGGAGCGATTATAGTGCGAGTGAACATCCGTAGATTTTTCGCCTACTGCGTGCTGGCCAGTTGGATTGGAATGACACCCGCAACAATCCAAGCAGCAATTGAATGGTCTGCCCGAGAGACTGTCGCGCAGGCTACATTGGAGCAGCGCAAAGAACTCAACAGCGACCTCGATTCAGTTGCCGCCAACGTCCCGAAGAATCTCAGTGACGTCGCGAAATGGCAATCTCGGCTAAGCGATGAATTGAAATCCTCCGCAGCGCTTGACAGCAAGCTTGCCGGCGCCTCCCGCGCCGTACAAGTCAAGCGAAAGGAATTTTGGTGGACATTTGCCATATGGGCAGCCTTAACACTGCTGGGTAGCGCACTACTTGCCGAGGGCAAGCAGAAACGGAGCGAATGATTTTGGTGGACCTAAAATCTCACAAGAATAAATCCCACTGCGCTGCGGTTTTTAAGCGTCGAAGGCCCCATTAGGTACCCACCGGCTTGACGTTTACCGACGCAGCGGCGAGACTAATATCCGCTCCGAAACTCTCCTGCGAGGATAAATGCCGGAAGGAAAAGGGCTGCTGATCGTCTACACTGGCCCGGGCAAAGGCAAAACGACTTGCGCGCTGGGCACGGCTTTTCGCGCAGTCGGCCAGGGATTGCGCGTGCTGATGGTGCAATTCATCAAGGGCTCGTGGCATTATGGCGAACTGGATGCCGCGAAAATGCTGGGCGACGATAAATTCGAAATTCGCCCCATGGGCCGCGGCTTCATCAAAGTTGGCGGCGCCGATACGGACCCGGAAGACATCAAGCTTTGCGAGGAGTGCTGGAATTTCGGCCGCGAACAGATCTACAGCGGCAAATACGATCTGGTGATCCTCGACGAGATTAATTACGTGATCAGCTACAAGATTCTTGACCCGGAGAAAGTCGTTGATGCGCTCGCGAAGCGTCCCGAACATGTGCACGTGATTTGCACGGGGCGCAATGCGCATCCAAAATTGGTGGAACTCGCGGATCTGGTCACCGAGATGCGCGAAGTGAAGCACCCCTACACCAAGGGCATCCTTGCGCAGCGCGGCATCGACTACTAATCGGGAAGAAAATATCCATGGCCTGGTTCAAAAAAGAAAACAAGCCCATCGAAGCAACGCCCAATGAAGAGCGCCACGTCAAGACCGAAGGCCTGTGGATCAAGTGCGACGCCTGCCGCGCCATCATCTGGAAAAAAGATCTTGAGGCGAATTGGGAAGTGTGCCCCAAGTGCGGGAATCATTTTCGCCTGAGCGCGAAACGCCGGCTAGAACTGCTGCTCGACGACGGCAAGTGGATCGAGCATGACGCGGAGCTGGCCTCCACCGACCCGCTGAAATTCGTCGACACCAAGCCGTATTCACAGCGTTTGCGCGATGCGCAGAATAAACTCGGCGTCAATGACGCCATCCTCAGTGTCGAAGGCCAGCTGAATGGCCGCCCGGTAATTTGCTGTTCGATGGAGTTTGCTTTCGCCGGCGGCTCGATGGGGGCAGTGGTCGGGGAAAAAGTGACGCGCGCGGCCGAGCGCAGCGCGGAACGCAAAATGCCGTTAATTATCGTGTCATGTTCCGGGGGCGCGCGCATGCAGGAAGGCATGGTGAGCCTGATGCAGTTGGCCAAAGTCTCCGCGGCGCTGGGCCGCCTTGACGAAGCTCGCGTTCCCTACATTTCCGTGCTTACCGATCCCACCACAGGGGGCGTCACTGCCAGTTTCGCCATGCTGGGAGACTTGAATATCGCCGAGCCGGGGGCGCTGATTGGTTTCGCGGGCCCGCGCGTCATCGAACAAACCATTCGTCAAAAGCTGCCCGACGGATTCCAACGCGCCGAGTTTCTCGTGCAACACGGTTTCCTGGACGCCATCGTCCCGCGCAAAGAGCTAAAGCCTTACATCTCGCAAGCGTTCGATTTTTTGGTCGGCTAAGTTGGCGCAAATGAATTACGAAGATTCCGTCAACCGCCTGCTATCCCTCGGCAAAGAACTCGCCGCTCCACAACAGGCTCGCGTGCAGAAATTCGACCTCGAAAATATCCGCGTTCTTTCGGACCATTTGGGTGCTCCGCATCGCGCGATTCCTTCCGCGCATATTGCCGGCACTAATGGCAAAGGGTCCACGGCGGCGATGCTGGAATCGATCTTGCGGGCCGCGGGACTTTCAACAGGCCTCTTTACCTCTCCGCACCTGGAACGTATCAACGAGCGCATTCGATTCGACGGTCAGCCGATTTCCGATGACGCTTTCGCCGCCGAATTTACTCGCGTGCAAGCCGCGATCGAAACCCTTCTCGCCTCCGGAGAACTCGCCGCCCATCCCACTTATTTCGAGTGCGTCACTGCGATGGCTTACAGCGCCTTCGCGCGGCGCCCCGTTGATTTCGCCGTGTATGAAGTCGGCATGGGCGGGAGGCTCGACTCAACGAACATCCTGCAGCCAGAGGTTGCGGTGATCACGCAAGTCGACCTGGACCACGAGAATTTTCTGGGGCACTCGATCACGGAAATTGCCGCCGAAAAAGCGGGGATCATCAAGCCGGGCGGATGGGTGGTCAGCTCGGCGGAGCGCCCCGAGGCGCGCGCAGTCATCGCGCGCCGCGCCGCGGACCTGGACGCGCGTCTCGTCGAGATTGATAACGAGTGGCGCGTTGAAATACTCAGTGCCACAGCGGGAGGGCATCGGGTCAACGCCACGCCGACACATTCCACCAAGCCGCTTGCGCTTGAGATTCCGCTGCGCGGCCGCTTTCAAGTGCGCAACGCGCTTGCGGCAGCCACTGCAGCTCGCCTCCTCGCCGCGCGCGGATTCTCCATCACCGACGAGACCATAATCGCCGGTATTCGAAACGTGCAATGGCCTGGACGCCTGGAGCAATTGTCCAGTGCACCCGCAATTTTTCTCGATGGCGCGCACAATCCCGCTGCTGCGCGCGAGCTGGCCGCATTTTGGGAAACGCATCTCGCCGGGAAACGCATCTGGCTGATCTATGGAGCCATGCGCGACAAAGCAGTCGACGAAATTGCTGGCTTACTGTTTCCTCGCGCGCATGAAGTTCTTCTTACGGAGCCGCGCCAGTCACGCGCCATTTCCGCACTGCTTCTCGCAGAGATGACCTCGCACCTTGCTCGCCGCTTTCAAGTGGTATCCGATCCCGCAACGGCCTTTGAGGTCGCAATTTCCTCAGCGGCGCCGGAAGACGCAATATTCGTCACTGGGTCGCTGTACCTAGTCGGCGAAGTGCGCCGCCACTGGTACCATCTCGACAAAAACATGGTCGCCACATCCGTAGACCGCCCCAAACATCGTTAGCCTCAGCCCAAATGGGGCAAGCGGAGGCCCTCTGACCCCTCGCGTCGAACCGTGTTCGCTATTGGGACGCGAAGCTGCTTTTCGCCCACCTGTGGAAATCGTCCCATACGCGAACGCCCATTCCCACCTTTGGACATGCCCGCCAGACCTCTAGCGTTGCGAGTCCCACAAGGAACTTTGTTTCAGGCACATGCGTATAAGATTTATGAAGATTTGCGGCAACTCAATTGCCCTTTCTGCGTCTAACCCTAGTGCAGGCCAAGGAGTCTTCCATGCAACCACAAGGGCGGCAAAAGAAACTCGAGGCTTTTGGACGCGGACCGACCTTTCTCGCTGAAGCGCTCCGCAAGTGCCCCAAGAAAATGTGGCTCTACCGTCCCGCGACGAATCGTTGGAGCATCCACGAAATCATTCTGCATCTCGCCGACAGCGAAGCCGAAGCGTACATCCGTTGCCGTCAGTTCATCGCGCAACCGGGTTCGCCCGCTCTGATCTACCACGCTTCTCTGTGGGCCAGCTCCCTGGGATATTTTCATCAGAGCACGCGCGAAGCCCTTAGCCTGATTACGCGTCTCCGCAAAATGACCCATCAGATTCTTTGTTATATTCCCGAGCCAGTTTGGGCCCACACGGCTCAGCATCCAAAGAAGGGCATCATGACCCTTGATGGATGGCTTGACACGCAAATAAGCCATATTCCACACCACATCGAACAGATTCAAGAAAACCATGCTGCTTGGGCGAAAACGCACCGCCAGCGCAAACCTGCGGTGCGTCTGGTTGCAAGAGCCACCGGAAAAGAAGTCGCCCTGGCGGGTTTTGGCGCGGCCGTGGAATTCGCCGACTGATAGTTTTGTCGATAACAACTCTCGTTGCCAGCGAGGCGCGCCGTTTTCATAGTGTCCTCCTGTGCTTTACCTCTCCGATTTGACGCACTCACGTTAGAATCTGCCTCGCATGGCAGACGCGAACGCCTACGACGTTGCGGGCCCACCTGTCGCTCCTGCGATTGTGTTCGTTCACGGAATGCGCGTGACGCGCAAGATGTGGAAGCCGCAGATGGAGCGGCTGGCCAACTCCTATCGCTTGATCGCGCTCGATTTGCCGGGACACGGCGCGCTCAGCAACATTCCATTTCGTCTGGACGCTGCCGTGGAGATAATCGCTGAACTCATCAATCGCGAAGCGCGCAACGCTCGCGCCCTCGTCGTTGGAATTTCGCTTGGCGGTTATGTCGCAATGGAGTTTGGTGCGCGGTACCCCGAAAAGGTCGCCGGTCTTGTCATCGCCAGCGCCACCGTCGAACCGCGCGGCTGGCAGACGCTTCCGTATCATTTTGTCGCGGCGGCGATGGACGAATTGCCCGAGCCCGCCCTCAATTGGATCAGCCGGACATTTTTTCAACTCGTGTATCCGCCGGAAAAAGCCGAGCCGTTGATCGCGCCAGGTTTTTTTATGCGCGGCGGCTCGCAAGGCTTGCGCGAAGTCTTCGGCAAGCAATTCGCTCCGCGGCTCGCGGCCTATCGCGGACCTGTTCTGTTGTTGAACGGCGCACTCGATCTCGGCTTTCGCATGCACGAACGCAAATTCCTGGCCGCCGCACAAAACGGCCGCCTGGAAATTATTCCGCACGCCTTCCACATAGCGAATATTGACCAGCCCGAAGCATTCTCGAATGCTGTTCGCCGCTTCGCGGAATCACTTCCTTGGTAATCTTGCCCGGAACGATTTCCTGTAAACCACATCCTGTCCAACTGTTTCCTGTCGCGACTGGCGCGAGGCCTTTCTGTCCTGTCCGCATCCAACCATTCCAGCCGTTGCCGCCAGACTACGGCGATGGTAGGATTGATCCTTCATGGCCATCGAAAATCATTCCCGACCGCGAATAGGTGTCCCGTATCGCACGCATAATGAAGAAGTTAAAGGAATGCGTGAAAAATACGGGAACTACCTACGCGCCATTGAGCAAGCCGGCGGCACACCCAGGGAGATTTCCTTGGTGCTGCCTTCAAATGAATTGCAAGCCCTTGCCGGAACACTTGACGCAATTGTCCTCCCGGGCAGCCCCGCCGACGTTAATCCAGCGCTTTATGGCGCGGCTCGGCATCCCGAATCAGCCGCAGCCGACGCGGAATTAGAGCGCACGGATAACGCCCTTCTCGAACACGCATTTGCCGAAGGCAAACCCGTGCTGGCAATTTGCTATGGCATCCAAATTCTCAACGTCTTCCTTGGCGGCAGCCTACTTCAGGACATTCCGAGCGAATTGCGCACGGCGATTCAGCACTCCCCAGCCAAGAATATTCATCCCGGTGTTAGCGAACCTGCGTCTGAGCCGCTCCACGCCGTGCACTTCGCTCCTGATTCGCGTATCGCGGCAACCTTTGGCGCGCTTGATGCGCAAGTGAACAGCTCGCATCATCAAGCGATTCGCGAACCAGGACGCAATCTTCGCGTGGTCGGCCGTGCGCCCGACGGCGTCGTCGAGGCGGTCGAATGGACGGGCGATTCGAATTGGGTCACCGGAGTGCAGTGGCATCCCGAGCGCATGGCCAACGACTCATTGGCGCAAACGCTTTTTCGAGAATTAATTGCGGCGGCGCGCGGCGCAACTGTTCGCGGCTGAATTTCGGGCGTTCGATAATCCGTTAAGCTTCCGACGCTAGGCGCTCTTTCACTTCATCCAGGAGAATTATGATCTCGCTCGCTGGCAAGGCAGCGCTCATCACGGGAGGGTCGCGCGGCATTGGCGCCGCATCGGTCCGCGCATTCGCGCAGGCCGGCGCCGACGTGGTATTCAATTACAATAGCAGCCGTGAAGCTGCGGCGCGACTCGAACAAGAAGCCCGCAAGCACGGCACTCGGGTCGAGTCGTTCAAGGCCGATCTAGGCCGCATGGCCGACGCGAAAAAGCTCGTCGACTTCGCACGCGACCGCCTGGGCCGTCTGGACATCCTAGTAGCGAATGCGGGCATCTGGAATGTAGAAGATATTCCGATTGATAGAATGTCGGAACGCGAATGGGACGATATGCTGCGCGTGAATTTAAAGAGCGTCTACGCCACGATTCATTATGCTGTCCCGCATTTTCTGGCCCAGAAGGGCGGCAAGATTATTGCCATCAGCTCCACGGCCGGGCAGCGCGGAGAAGCCTTTCATTCCCACTACGCCGCTTCCAAGGGAGCGATCATCAGTTTCGTCAAGGGACTTGCCACGGAACTCGGTCGCCACAATATTCTCGTGAACTGCGTCGCTCCCGGCTGGGTTGACACGGAAATGTCTCAGCCCGTCTTGAAAACCAAAGCTGGCCATAAATTCGCCACCAGCGTAATTCCTCTGGGCCGCGTAGCTACCGCGGAAGAAATCGCGGGCCCGATTCTCTTTCTGGCATCTGACCTCGCGGCGTTCATCACTGGAGAAATTCTGAACGTAAACGGAGGCGCGGTTCTGTGCGGCTGATGCAACGCGCCTCTTCTGTTCTGTTAATTTTCGCGGCGCTCGTTTTCGCCGCCTGTTTACCGCTGCGCGCGCAGGACGATCAAGTGCTCTTGCCCGAGCAAAGCGCCGCGAAAGCCAAGCAGCTGATTCAGGAAATGATTCAGGCGCTCGGTGGCACCGCTTATCTAAACGTAAAGGACTCCACGTGCACGGGAATGCTTGGTTCCTTCGGCCATTCCGGAGCGCTGAGCGGTTACGATAATTTCTGGGACTTCGTTAAATACCCCGACAAAGATCGCACCGAGTTTTCGAAGAAGCGCAACCAAATTCAAGTCACGAATGGGAAACAGGGATGGGTGCTCGATCGCGGAGGAGTCAGCGAAGAGCCCGCGGATCAAATCGCCGACGCTGAGCGGGACCGGCAAATCGATCTCGATTACATTCTCCGGTTTCGCCTCAACGAACCTGGCATGATTTTCCGCTACGATGGGCCGGACATAGTCGACCTGAAAGAAGCCGACTGGGTAGAGCTCGATGATCCTCAGGGCCACGAAATTCGCATCGCCATTGCAAAATTAACACACTTGCCGATTCGCAAGGAAGTGGCCATGCGTGATCCTGTGACCCATATGCGAGCCGAGGAAGTCGACTACTATTCGAATTTCCATTCCGTGGACGGCGTCACCATGTATTTTCAGCAAACGCACGTCCGCAACGGCCTGAAAGTATTTCAGGTTTTCTACAACGCGGACGGCTGCAAGTTCAACACGGGCCTGCAGGATTCGCTGTTCACAAAGGAATCGCTCGACCAGCGTTGGGCGCAAGTGGATAAGAAGGGGAAAAAGAAGAACAAAGACGCCAAAGACAACAAGGACGCCAAAACGAAGGACAATTCCTCCAGGTAACAAGAATTTTCTCTCCCCTGCTTCCCTCCCGCTGATTTTCTGTTAGACTCCGCCGCAACTTCACATCCCGGAGGTGTTGTCATGCTTCGTCGCCGTGAATTTATCCAACGTGCCGCGGTCGCCGCTGCTTTTCTGGGCGTTCCGATTGCCCGGGCGGATCAGGCCTTCGCGCAAACGGTGGTCGAAAATCCGCCGCTACCCTCGCCGGATTTATTTACGACCGACCCTGCCCGTTATTGGGCCGAGTTGCGCCGGCAGTGGCTGCTTGCGGCCGATCACGTGGATTTGAATTGCGGCTCGGTCGGCTGCACGCCGTTGCCTGTCTTGCGCGCCATGATTGACCACATTCTTTCCGCTGAAGAGTTTCGCGAACCCGCCTATCCCTGGTTCGGCTATGACGAAAATGAACACTTGCATGCTACGTGCGAAGCCCTCGCCAAATTTGTGAACGTCAAAACTGACGAGCTCGCACTCGTCCGCAACGCCACCGAGGCCAACAACATTATCGCCAACGGCATCGACATGAAGCCGGACGAGGAAGTTCTGATGACCGATCAGGAGCATCCCGGCGGCTATTGCCCATGGGACGTAAAAGCTGCGCGCTACGGAGTCAAAATCAATAAAGTCGCGCTGCCGCAGCCGCCCGCGTCGAAAGAAGAAATCGTCGATCTGTTCGAGCGCGCTATGACGCCGCAAACGCGCATGATTTTCTTCAGCCACATCACGACGGCTACAGGCGTAGTCTTGCCCGCAAAGGAAATCTGCGCCGTGGCGCGAAAACATGGCGCGCTTTCCGCCGTCGACGGCGCGCACGCCATCGGCCAGATTCCCCTCGATCTTCACGACATGGGTTGCGATTTCTACGGCTCAAGCCCGCACAAATGGCTGATGGCTCCGAAGGGGACGGGCTTTCTCTACATCCGCGAAGAGCGTTTGAAGGATTTGTGGGCGCACACGGCTACAGCGAATTGGAATAATTACGATCTGAAGGCCTATCGCTTTTCCTGGATTGGTACTTCGAACTTATCCGTGATGGTGGGGCTGCACGCCGCAATTGATTTCTTCAACCAGATCGGCCCGGAACGCATCTACGCACGCGAACACGAACTGGCCACGCAGGTGCGCGACCGCGTGGCGAAGTATCCGAACCTGAAAACAATCAATGCGAGCAGCGATCCGTTTTTCGGCGCGATGGTCTGTTTCGAGCCGAATCCGCCCATTCCGCAGGGCTCGACCACTGGCGGGCTGAAGAAAGTCGCCGACGAATGCGCCGCGCGCAATCTCCGCATTGCCGGCGGCCCGGAACGCTTCCGCATCTCAACGCACATCTTTACCCAGCCGACGGACCTGGATTTGTTCTACGACGCCCTCGATGCCGGCATGCGCACATAAAGCCGATGCGCCATTTTCTTCGCCTTCGCGAGCGATGGCTGCGTCGCCTCTACGAATCCGCGGCGCGACGAAAACCTGTGGGCGGTTAAGCGAACGGGTTTTCGTCCGCCGTAGGTCCGTAGACCACCGGGACCGGCACATCCAGCAGGCGCAGGTAAACCGATAATTGGCCGCGGTGGTGGTACAAGTGATTCAGTAGGTTGGTGCGCAGCGCCTTGACGCGCGGCTTTTTGAAAATTTCCCTCCCTTTGAAAACGAGCCGCCAGTTTCCTAAAGCCGTCTCGTCGGTCGTGTTGCTCAGCGACTCCTCGGCCGCGAGAACGTTTTTCTCAAAGGTGGATCGAATCTCTTCCACGCTGTTGGCAGCCGACGGCGGGATGCTGCCGGCACTGAACTCGTCGAATTTTACAATTCGCTCCGCCATGCCGTGGATATTGGCAACGTGCATGGCCAGCTCGCCAAGCGATCTGGATTTCGGATGTGGTTTCCAAGCGAGCTTGTCTGCCGGGATTCTCTCGAGCACACGCCGTGTCGCCGGTACTTCTTCGCGAAATTCGTTCAAGATGGATTCAACCATGGCTGTCATTTTGCATCTCCTCTCAAAAAGTGGATGTTTGCCCTACAGGGCAGGGTACACGTTGTTCCGCCTCATCGAAAGCTGAGTACAACATTCTCACGGGCAAAGTGTGCAG
This sequence comes from Candidatus Acidiferrales bacterium, assembly GCA_035933575.1. Lineage (GTDB taxonomy): Bacteria > Acidobacteriota > Terriglobia > Acidiferrales > UBA7541 > DAHUXN01. Next base: position 12,111 of record DASYYR010000065.1, read on the forward strand.
AGCACACTCGCCCGTAAGAACTCCTTTTCAGCGGCGCGCTTCCGCCCGCGCGCGAATACCGTTGAGAATGTGCGTCCATCCCGTGCCGATGCGTTGCCGGACATCGTCCGGAATGGCGCCGAGAGCGAAATGATGGAACGCGATCAGCGTGCCGCCTTCGGTTTCGCTTAGCCGGTATTGAAGATTGGAAACAACCGCGTAGGACATAAACAGCGGCCCGCAGATTTCGAGCAGTGTGGGTCGCTTGATGGCCTGCACAGTTCCCCAGAAGTGGCCGTTGCCGTCGCCCAGATCGCGATACCACCGGCCACCGGGCCACGCCTCCAGTTTCATCGGCATTGATTTGCCGTCAGGCGTGTCGGCGCCCGGGCCAAGCTGTTCGAGCAGCGCGGCGAAGCTCGTATCGAGCGGCGCGTGCACTCGGATTTCTTGCGTCACGTTCAAAATCAGATTTTCGACTGCTTGTGCTGTTGCGGAACTCATACTTCCTCCTTGTGAAGTGATTTTGTCGAATCGAATTTCTGCGCCTTTGCCTCGGCTCGTTCCTTGACGCGAAGCAACTGATGCCCCCAGAAGCGTTCGAAGGTTTCGGTCCATTCGTGCAGCGGCCGGATGGCCGCGGCATTGGTGCGATAAAGCATGCGCCGACCCTCACGCCGCGCGCGCACCAGCCCAACATCGCGCAGCACGCGCAGATGCTTGGAAACCGAGGGCTGCGCCAGCCGCAGCGTCACCACGATGTCGCCCACGGGACGTTCCCGCACCGCCAGATAGCTCAGGATTTCCCGGCGGCGAATTTCGGCGACGGCGTTGAAGACGTCGGAAGTGGTAGTGGCGCGTGCCATGGGAAGACATCATATTCCTATATAGGAATATGTCAAGAAGAATTTTTGCTCCTCAAGGAACTGGCGAAGCAGATTCATCCGGCGTCAGTAGTTGATAAGGCTCCAATTCGCGTATTCATGATGACCGGTGCACTGGTCCGGGACACAAAAGTTGTTATCAATATTGAATCCGCGCATACTTTTAACGTCGGTTCATATTGCGACCACCGGAGCTTCACAATGTGTGTTCTAAGGGCAAGGGGCGCTAGTTTTGTCGTCGACGAGTTTTTGGCCTCATCATCGTTGACACCGATTACGGTCTTCCGGCGCGGACAGCCGCAGTGGGCGCAGGCACCGCCAGGAACCCCGATTCCAAATGAGTCGGGGTTCCACGCGATTGCGAGCGAGGCGGATTTTTCCAACCTCCAAGCGCAAATCACCGACGCAGTTTACTTTCTCGAACAGAATCAGGATGAATTAGCGCGACTGGTTGCTTTCCCCGGGGTTGAGAAAGTTTCATTGGACTTCGCAATTGAAGAACGTGATATGGCAGCTCAAAGCGAACGCTTTCCGCCGAATCTTCTTCGCATTGTAGGTAATCTCGATATCTGGCTTGAGTTCACATTGTTTCCTTGCCCGGAACCCCAAACCTAAGATCCAATAAACCGCGTAATCGGAGAATACCCACTACCGGAGCGATGCCTCCTTTGGTCGCAGAGCAAGCCTCAGGGTATAATCGCTGGATGCCTATGAAGCAGAAGGGTCCACGGATACGCAGCACCACGGTATTGTGCGTGCGCAAAGACGGCCACGTCGTGCTCGCGGGCGACGGGCAAGTCACGCTCGGCGAAGGCGTCGTGAAGCACAACGCAAAAAAAATTCGCCGCCTCTTCAGCGACAAAATTCTCGCGGGATTCGCGGGCAGCACCGCTGACGCGCTTTCGCTTTTCACGCGCTTCGAAAACAAGCTGCAGGAATATCACGGCAACCTCGCGCGCGCCGCGGTGGAACTCTCGAAAGAGTGGCGCACGGATCGCTCCCTGCGCCATCTCGAAGCACTCCTGATTGTCGCCGACGCCAAATCGACTTTTCTGCTTTCTGGCAATGGCGACGTGATCGAGCCGGACGACGGCATCTGCGCGATTGGCTCTGGCGGGCCGTACGCGCTTTCCGCAGCGCGCGCTCTTGCCAAGCACACGAAAATGAACGCGAAGGACATCGCGCAAGAGGCCATGCGCATCGCCAGCGAAATCTGCATCTATACAAATGGCAATTTCGCCATCGAGGAACTCTAGAGACGTGATTGTGAGGCGGCAAGCGAGGCTCCGTGAACGACAAGGGTAAGGATGAAAAAAACATGGTGATTTATCTTAACGGCGAATCTCCCGCGGCGGAACCGGAGCCGATGCCCTCGTTTGACGAGCTGACGCCACGGGAAATCGTCATCGAGCTCGACAAATATATTATCGGCCAGACGCCCGCGAAGCGCGCTGTCGCTGTCGCGCTCAGAAATCGCGTGCGCCGGCAAAAACTGCCGCCCGAAATGGCCGAAGACGTCCTGCCGAAAAATATTTTGATGATTGGGCCGACTGGCGTCGGCAAGACGGAAATTGCGCGCCGCCTGGCGCGCCTGGCGGGCTGCCCTTTCGTTAAGGTGGAAGCCTCGAAATACACGGAAGTCGGTTACGTGGGACGCGACGTGGAGTCCATGGTACGCGATTTGGTCGAAGTCGCCATCGACATGGTGCGCGAGGAAAAACTGGATGAAGTCGCCGAGCGCGCCGAGCAAGCCGCCGAGGAGCGTCTGCTCGATTTGCTTCTGCCCTCTTCGCCGCCACCGACGACGATCGAAACCACAACTCCCGCTTCCGAAGCGCAAGGGAAGGAAATAGCGCAGCGCACGCGCGAAAAACTCCGCGTGCAATTGCGCGAAGGCAAACTCGACCAGCGCATGGTCGAAGTGGAAGTCCGCGAGCGCATGATGCCCGCCTTCGAAATCGTTTCCAGCCAGGGCGTCGAGGAAATGGACATCAACGTCAAAGACATGCTCTCCGGGATGTTCGGCCAGCAAAAAAAGAAACGGAAGATGACCGTTGCCGAAGCGTACGACTATTTAATTCAGGAAGAAGAAAACAAGCTGCTCGACATGGAACAGGTGACGCGCATCGCTGTCGACCGCGTGGAGCAGATGGGTATTCTCTTCATAGATGAGGTCGACAAGATCGCCGGCCGCGAATCCGGGCACGGGCCGGACGTCTCGCGCGAAGGCGTTCAGCGGGATATTCTTCCCATCGTCGAAGGGACCACAGTGAATACGCGCTACGGCATGGTGCGCACGGATCATATTTTGTTCATCGCTGCGGGCGCATTCCACACCACCAAGCCTTCCGATCTGATTCCTGAATTGCAGGGCCGCTTTCCGATTCGTGTGGAGTTGAGCTCGCTTTCGGAAGCCGATTTTGTTCGCATACTCACTGAGCCGAAAAACGCCCTGATCAAGCAATACATCGCGCTGCTCGATACCGAAGGATTGAAGATGAACTTCAGCGATGATGGCGTGGCATCCATTGCGCGCTTCGCCGCGCTCGTCAACGAGCAAACGGAAAACATCGGCGCGCGCCGCCTGCATACCATTCTTGAAAAAGTTCTTGAGGAAATTTCCTTCGACGCACCGGATATGAAGAAGCGCACCGTCAAAATCGACGCGGCCTTCGTACAAAAACAGCTGGCCGACGTCGTCAAGGATCAGGACCTGAGCCGCTACATCCTCTAATAGCTTTCGAAAAACAATTTTCGTTGTCATTTCGAGAACAACGAGGACGAGGAATGTGCTTGCCGCCGAGGCTGAGCGGTTGTGAGTTTGCACATAAATTTTGAGCGCGCACTAATGTTTCGGAATCTCAAGAAGCCGCACCGCGCCCCAGCGCGGAACATTCCAGCATCGCTGATTCCCAGTTTCGTCTCTTTAAGTTTCATCGCCGCATTAACGTTCGCCGGGTGCGCGGCGCCCGGCCAACCCATCACGCGCCGTCCGCCGGCACCCACGCCAATCTCAGATCTTTCCGCGCGGCAAGTTGGCAACAGCGTATCCGTCACATTCACGCTGCCGAAACAGACCGTGCAAGGCCGACCGCTCACAAATCCTCCGCAAGTTGACATCTACCGCCAATTTGTCCCTGCGCCCGCGGCTACTCAGAGCACTTCACTCGCTCCGCCCAGCCAGCAAATCGTTACGATTCCTCCGCAGATGCTTCAGCAATATCGCGCCGGCCAGCCGTATTCCTTTTTAGACGTGCTCTCACCCGCCGACCTTTCGGCGCACGCGGGCAGCGAAGCTGTGTACATGGTTCGCACGCGCACGGCGAATCATGATTCAGCGAACTCTAATCTTGTCGCCGTCCCGATCTTTCCCGCGCCGCAGCCAGTTACCGATTTGCAAGCCGAAGTCACCCGCTCCGCGATTATTCTTTCCTGGACGCCGACCGCAACTCCACGAGCGGCGGCAACGGTCGGTCCCGTCACCGTCCGCTATCGAATTTATCGCGCGTCCAACACAAGTGTTGCCACAAGTACTCCGCCCCTGAGCGCCGTCACCAAAGGCACTTCCGCTCCCACCACCTCCATTCCTTTCCAACAAGTGGCGGAACTTTCCGAGCCACCGTATCGCGACGCGAATTTCACTTTCGGCCAAACTTACGCGTACTACGTAGTCAGCTTGGCGAAATACGCCGCCGCTGCGGTGGAATCGGAGGCTTCGCCACCCATCGAGGTCACCGCGCGCGACACCTTCCCGCCACCGGCTCCCACCGGACTGGTCGCGACTGTCGAGCCAGCCAATGAATCGACTGCGGCGCACGTCGATCTTTCGTGGGACATTAGTTCTGCACCCAACCTTGCGGGATACAACATCTATCGCAGCACCGCCGAGACTGTCTCAGCGGACAGGTGGGACAGGTTGAACAGCAGCCCATTGCTTACGCCAGCTTTTCGTGATATTCCAGCAGTGTTAGGTAAACAGTATTTCTATCGAGTCACGGTGGTTGACATCTTCGGGAACGAAAGCGCACCCGGCGCTTCCGTCAACGTCAGCCTTCCCGCAATGAACGAATAGGAGACGGAGGAATCATGAACTCGCCGGAGGCCCACAGGTCTCGGATGCGTGTTCTTTACGCCATCGCGCCGCTGCGCATCGGTTTGCTCACAGGCGGCTTGCTTGTGCTGGTGATGCTCGCATCTCTATTCGTGGCGAATCGTTTGCCGGCGCTTGAATCTGTGGCTGGGCTTCGCAATGATATTTGCCGCGCCGCTTTTGGCCTGGTCATGCTCATCCCGGTCTTCTTTTTCCTCTCGCATCCCCGGCGCATGTTCGCTTCCGCGCTGTTCGGTTGGAGCATCTTCGCCCTTGGCTACGATTTCGCCGGGATGTATTTCTCGAATTTGTTTACCGCTCTCGGAAGGACTCCTTTTGAGGTCCTCATCCTTGGACTTGTTTTCTACGGCGTCGTCGCGGCGGTTTCCTGGGTCGCTTGGATGGTTCTCGCTGTGTCGCATGAGCCCGCTGTGCCAGCGGCGCGCCACATTCCCACTAGCCATCATCATCGATGAAGCTAGGCCGTTTCCAGGCTCTCAATCAAAAGCCCGAACAAGACAAAGCGGTTGTGCATTACGGCATTGTCGACGGCGATCGCCTCTGCAAAATCCCCGCACCATTTCATTCGCTTTCTCCAAGCAAGCCTGGTGCCAGCTGGTCTCTCTCGGAAGTGAAACTTCTGCCGCCATGCGCGCCCAGCAAAATCGTCTGTGTCGGCCGCAACTACGCCGAACACGCCGCCGAACTCGGCAACGATCTCCCCAAAGAGCCGCTGATTTTTTTGAAGCCGCCATCGTCCATCCTGGCGCCCGGCGATCCCATCATCCTAACGCCGCAGTCCGAGCGCGTCGATTACGAAGGCGAGCTCGCCATCGTCATCGGAAAAACTTGCTCGCGCCTAAGGAGTGCGGCGGACGCCAAGTCCTATATCCTCGGCTACACCTGCCTCAACGACGTCACCGCGCGAGACCTCCAAAAAAAGGACGTTCAGTTTACGCGCGCCAAAGGGTTCGACACTTTCTGTCCCTTCGGTCCTTTTATCGAAAGTGAGCTCGATCTTTCCAGAGTGACCCTGGAAACTTTCGTCAATGGCGCGAGACGCCAGTCCGCGCGCATCGCCGAAATGATTTTCCCCGTCGAAGTGATCATTCAATGGATCTCGCAAGTGATGACTCTTTTGCCCGGCGACGTCGTCGCCACGGGGACTCCTTCCGGCGTTGGCCCGCTTGCCGCCGGCGATGTGGTGGAAGTGGCCGTCAGCGGCATTGGCACGTTGCGGAATCCGGTCGTGGCGCCCGAATAAAACGCACGACGAAAGTCCTCACCGATCCTGATGATATCTTTTCCGATGAATCGCTTTCGCTTCGCGAAAACATAAGGATTTTTCGCGGGTATAATTTTCAGGTGCAGACGCCCGTCGCGGCTGACGGCAGTTTTTGCATATGACACCCAATTCTTGAAGGTGACCATTTTTGAAAATCGTTGCAACGCACTGGCACGAACTGGTCCTTGTCCTTGCTGCCATCGTAGTGACCGCAGCACTGGCGTATGCGTGGTTGTTTGGCCGCAAGAAAGATTCAAGAGAAGTGGAGCGCGAGCGCCGCTCTTA
>DASYYR010000047.1:0-47472 GCA_035933575.1 Candidatus Acidiferrales bacterium
CTCAATATCCAGAATCATTTCGAGCTGTTGTTCGCGCAGCGGATGGAAGACCACTACCTTATCGAGCCGGTTCATGAACTCCGGAGAGAATTTCCGCTTCGCCGCTTCCGCCGCCGTGCGCTCGATTTTTTGCTCGAGGCGTGCCGGGGTATCTGCCGCGTTCACGGGAGCGAACCCTAGCTTACCGGTCATTAGCTCCGTAATTTCCGAGCCGCCGAGGTTGGACGTGAGAAAAATCATCGTTTGCGACAAATCGACGCGCCGGTTGTCTCCCAAAGTCAGCGTGGCCTTGTCGAGAATGCCCAAAAGCAACTGCCACAGCGCATCCGACGCTTTCTCGATTTCGTCGAAAAGCAAAAACGACAGCTTGATTTTTTCCGTGTGATATTGCGCCAGCGCTTCTTGGGTGATCAATGGATGCGTTTCGCGATGCCCCAAATATCCCGGAGGCGAGCCGATCAGTTTGGCAATTTCGTGCGAATGCTGGAATTCCGCGCAGTCCACTTTGATCACCGCGCGCGGATCGCCGAAAATCACTTCCGCCGTAGCCTCCACCACGCGCGTTTTTCCCGCGCCTGTCGGCCCGAGGAACAACAGGTTCCCCACCGGACGCCCCGGCGAGTTCAATCCCGCCCGGAATACTTGATACAGGTCCACGACAGACTGTACCGCTTCTTCCTGGCCCACAATCTTGCGCCGCAATGCGGTCTCAAATTCGCGAGACTCACGGCTGCGTTGCGTGGGATCTAGATGTTGTGCCCGGGTCATGGTATTTCTCCCCCCTACCGGTATCGCCGGTTCCCTTCAAGAGCGCGTGGTCTCACCCGCTCGAACTGCTCCAACTTGATATCGACCGTGGAGCGCAAGAGCCTGAGTTGCGTTACCAGATCATGGCCGGAATTGCCATGGTCCGGCAGCAGCAGCAACGGTGGCGAAAGATCCGCCAAATCCAGATTGAGCAGCCGCAGGGAATTCAGCAACTGTTTCACATAGGGAGAGCCCGGATCGAACAGCTCCACCCGGCTGTTCACGTCCTCGCGCAGCCGCGACCAATCCAGTTGCAGCATTGGATGGTTGCGGGAAACCTCGCGCACCACGTCGTCCGTGATATGCGGCCGCTCCCCCAGCCGGGCCAGATAAAGCTGCTCGACCTTTCCGCGGCGGCGGACGTTGTGCACCAGGTAATACGAGTTCCCTTTGCGCCGAACGAACGCCACAATTGCCCCCTAAGTCCTTCCACTGTGGCGTAGTGTATGTTCTGTCCACTACGCCGTCAATGGTATGATGCCCTGTTCCTTGCAGGGTTGCATCGTATCGGTAATTAGCAAGGAAGCGCCAAAACGAAGCCACGTGGGCAGAGATCGCGGCAGAGATTGGAACTGAAGTGGAAGTGAATCCGCGAATCAGGCGGACTTCGCTTCTACTAATTAGATGCGCGATTTTCGAAAAGCATTCGGGAGATTCAATCTCAGCATCGCGAGTCCCATTACTTCAAACCAAGTCAAACCAACGAGGATGGCAACTACGATGGCGAAGAAAAGCGGTGGTTGGGAGAAAGTCTACAAGCTCGTGAAACGCATCCCTCGCGGCCGTGTGGTTACTTACGGCCAGCTTGCACAAATTCTTGACCTGCCCGGCGGCGCGCGCACCGCAGGCTACGCCATCGCAGGATGCCCTTCAGGACAAGGCGTTCCGTGGCACCGCGTCGTCGGCGCGGGAGGGAAACTTCTACCTCGCGAGCCGTATGGCAGCAAGCAGCGCCGCCTGCTCGAAAGCGAAGGCACCCAATTTGCGGGCATGGCGGTTGACCTTGCCGCGCATCAATGGCAGCCGCAGAAATCGCGCTCGAAAACCGCTGCAAAGCAAAAGCGCAAGAAGGCGGATTCGCGAAAGTAGCACGCGCTGTGATAAAAAGTAGCTCCAGCGAATATCGCATACGCATGATGGCAAGAACGAAATCATGACCGAACCAGTTATCCAAGTCGAGGGCCTCTACAAGAATTACGGTGCAGTCGAGGCTTTGCGCGGCGTCAGTTTCGAGGTCCATGAAGGCGAACTTTTTGGACTGCTGGGTCCAAACGGCGCCGGCAAAACCACCACCATTGAAATCTTGGAAGGGCTGCGCACTCAAGATCGCGGCACCGTGCGCGTTTGCGGCCTCGATCCACAAAAGAGCCCCCTCGAGATGAAGCATGTGGTCGGCGCGGCGCTGCAATCCACTTCCCTTCCCGACAAAATGCGCGTCGAGGAAACGCTCGAGATGTTCGCGCATTTCTACCGCAATCATCGCGATCCGAAAGAGCTATTGAAGCGTTTCCAACTCGAGGAAAAGCGCAATGCCTTCTACAACCAGCTTTCCGGCGGGCAAAAACAGCGTCTCGCGCTCGCACTTGCCCTGGTCAACAACCCGCGCATGATTTTTCTCGATGAACCTACGGCTGGTTTGGATCCGCAAGTACGCCGCGAAATTTACGATACGTTGGAAGAATTAAAAAAAGAGAAGAAGACAATCCTTTTGACCACGCACTATATCGAAGAGGCGGAACGTCTCTGCGACCGCGTCGCCATCGTGGATTACGGCCGCGTGATGGCTCTAGGCACTCCACGCGAACTCAAGCAGCGCTCCGCGGCCACCACGCGCATTGAAGTCCGCCTCAGCCAGCCTTCAGCGGATGGCGCGCTGAACCATCTCGACGGCGTCACGGATTGCCGCAAGCTCGAAGAAACCTACCTTTTGCATTCGAGCAAGCCCACGCAGACGATTGTTGCTCTAGTCAAGCATTTGGAAGCGGAGGGCGTCGAGTTGCAAGGTCTGGAAATGTTTTCGCCGTCCCTCGAAGATGTGTTTCTGGAATTGACGGGCCGGCGTCTGAGGGAGTGACGCAAGAGCGAAAGGAGCGCGCGCGTGGTGAATCAAACATGGACGCTTTCGATGATGCGTATCAAGCTGGCGCTCCGTAGCCGCACATTTTTATTTTTCAGCATGGCGATGCCCATGGGTTTTCTTTTCGGTTACGTGATTTTCTTCGGCCGCGGCAATGCCATGGCGGTGCCTTATTTGCTCGGTGCCATCCTCGCGTTGTCGGTGATGGGCGCGTTCTGGGGACTGAGCATGCAATTGGTCATGTTCCGAGAGCAAGGCATTCTTCGCCGGTTCCATCTGGCGCCAATCGGGCCCGGCGCCATGCTTGCCTCGAGCATCATTTCCAATTATTTTCTCGTCTTCCCAACGGTGATTTTAGAATTTTTGATTTGCCGCTTTGTCTTCCACATGCCCACGTGGGGCAATTTGTGGGCCGTATTTTTGCTGGTGTCCATCGGCGCCGCAACTTTCTCTGCGATGGGATTGATTGTCGCGAGCGTCACAAACGACATGCAGGAAACCACCGTCATCAACAACATCATTTGGTCTCTGTTCCTCTTTCTTTCCGGAGTCACGATTCCGGTGGCGTTCATGCCCGGCTGGGTACAGAAAGTTACGCTATTTCTACCCGCAACATACCTGGCCACGGGACTCGAAGGGGCCATGCTACATGCCGCCAGCTTCAGTGAAGTGCTCGAAGTTACCATCGCGCTGACGGTCAGCCTGATTCTTGCATTCGAGGTTTCCCGCCGCTTGTTTCGCTGGGAGCCCGAGGAGAAAATTCGCGGCAAAGCCAAGCTGTGGGCGGTCGCTGCGCTGATTCCGTTCCTCCTGCTGGGAAGCTGGGAACTCGCCCGCGGCCACCTGTTGCAGGAAATCAATCATCAGTTTCAGATCATCAATCAGCGCGCCACTCCACCGCGTCAAAGTACCCACCGCCGCTAACTTCTCTGTATGCTATCGTGCATACTCGGCTTTCTTCGAAACGAATGGGCGTACGCTTTCAAGCTATTGACCAAGCGAGATCGCAAACAGAGCAGCAACAGCGGAAGGCACAACGATGGACAGCAGAAACGAAGATTCGGCTCGCTCCTCGAACGCCAAAAATGCTTGCATACTCTTCCTGCGCCTCGCTCTCGCGGCCTCGTTTCTCTCCGCTGTTGCCGACCGCTTCGGACTCTGGGGTCCGTCAGGCAAGTCATCTGTAGCGTGGGGAAACTTCGCCAATTTCGAGGCCTATACTGCGCTCCTGAACTGGTTCGTGCCGCATGCTTGGATACCTCTGCTCGCTTGGGTCGATACTCTGCTCGAAGTGCTCTTCGGCATTTTGCTTTTCCTGGGGCTTGCAACGCGCCTGACGGCGCTCGCCAGCGGCGCTCTTTTGCTGCTCTTCGCTTTAGCTATGACCTTCTCGACGGGCGCTGAATCCGCGCTCAGTTACTCGGTTTTCACCGCCTCCGCCGGAGCATTTTTGCTCGCGTTCAGCGGCCCGTATTGCTGCAGCGTTGACAATCTCCTCAAACAGAAGAAGGCCGCTTGAGCAATGCTGACGAAGGCGGTCTGACAAAAAGCCGCATCGAAGCGCTGGCCGACGGCGTCTTCGCCGTCTCGATGACTTTGCTCGTTTTCGAAATCAAGGTGCCCGCTCCCGCGCAAGAGGCTGGGGCAGGCGGCTTGGCACGCCATCTGGCGTCCCTCTGGCCGAATTTCGTAAGCTATGCCATCAGTTTCTTCGTGCTCGGGATTTATTGGGTCGGGCATCACAACCAATTCCACTTTATCCGCCGGTCGAACCGGCCATTCCTGTGGCTGAACATCATCTTCCTGTTTTTCGTCACGCTGATTCCCTTTTCCGCGGCGCTCATTTCCTCGCACTTCGACGAACCAATTGCCATCGCCTTCTATGGCGGCAACCTGATCGCCGTCGGACTTGTGCTCTACGCGATATGGGCTTATGCCACGCGCGGCCGCCGCTTGGTGGACAAGGACCTGTCTCGCGAAGCGGTTTACCGCGCATCGCAGCGAATCCTGATTGCTCCGTGCGTATTCGTGGCGGCCATCGCGCTCGGTTTTTTCAATACGAAGGCCAGCCTCATCCTTTACGCCGCCACGGCGAGTTATTATTTTTTTCCCAGCCACATCGATCTGCACTGGAAAAAGAATCGCGGCGCCAAGTAGCCGTCCAAATTGGACGGAACGCGTCACGGGGCGCCGGCTTTCTACATCTCCAGTAGGGAAAATTTCGTGTGCTATAATGCGCACGTTCGCTGGATGACTTCAAAACGCGCCCACAGGGAGCAGCGATGAGCCTGAAGAAAACCGAAAAAATCTGGCACAACGGGAAATTCATCAACTGGGACGACGCGCAAATCCACGTTGTGTCCCACGTGGTCAGTTACGGCACAGCCGTATTCGAAGGCATCCGCTGCTACAAAACCACGCAAGGACCGGCCGTCTTTCGCCTCCGCGAACACATGCAACGACTGCAGAACTCCGCGCACATCTATCGCATGGATTTTCCTTTTTCCGTCGATGACACATGCCAGGCCGCGCTCGACCTCGTCCGCGCCAATCACATGGACTCCTGCTACATCCGGCCGATCGTGATGCGCGGTTACGGCGAAGCAGGCGTGAATCCGTTCTCCAATCCGATTGAAGTTTACATGGCCTGCTGGGATTGGGGCCGCTACCTCGGCGAAGAAGCGATTAAGAGCGGCGTCGACGTTTGCGTCAGCTCGTGGAATCGCTCCGCGCCGAATACCTTGCCGCAAATGTCCAAAGCTGCGGCCAATTACATGAACTCGCAACTCATTCGCATGGAAGCCATGGTGAACGGCTACGTGGAAGGCATCGCGCTCGACGTGAACGGCTATGTCAGCGAAGGCTCAGGCGAGAACGTTTTCGTCGTGCACAACGGCAAAGTTCTCACGCCGCCTCTTTCTAATTGCGTGCTTCCAGGCATCACGCGCGACACGATGATCACTCTCTGCCAGGAAATGGGCATTCCCGTCGCCGAACAGGTGCTTCCGCGCGAAATGTTGTACGTCGCCGACGAGGTGTTTTTCGCGGGAACTGCCGTCGAAGTCACGCCGGTTCGCTCCATCGACAAAATCAAAGTCGGCAACGGCGCGCGCGGCCCCATCACCAAAAAGCTTCAGGATGAATTCTACGCCCTCACCGGCGGCACAAAAGAAGATCGCCACGGTTGGCTAACGCCCGTCCCCGCTCCCGCCACCGTCGCCGTGCGCTAATTTACTGTAGCTCACGTCCCGTTCGCAGCTTTTTGCGAACTGACGTGAGGCTCTTCCAGCGCGCTCTTTAGTTGTGATCCTGAGGAGCGTTTTCCGCAACGAGGACCTCGCCTCGTGCATTCTTCCTTTGCGACTCCCCGTACTAAATCTTCGTTCCCTGCGTAAAACTCACCATGACTTTGCCGTCCTCCACGCGCACGGGAAACGTGCACAGCGGCGCGAGCTGTTCCTGCAATTGCGGCACATCATCAGGATACACATTCGCGGGATACGTGTTGCGCCCCGTAGTGGGATCGTAACGGAAGTGATGCCACGGACATTCGAGTTGCCCGTGCCAGATCGCGCCCTGCGACAGTGGGCCTTTCATGTGTGGGCAAACGCCGTCAAGCGCATGAATCACGCCATCGACATTCACCAGTGCGAGCATCCGTCCGTTCGCGCGCGCGCCATGCACGCTGCCCGGCGGAACGTCTTCCACCCGCGCAATTTCAATCCAGTTCTCGCCTACCATTCGTTCGCGCCTGTAGCTCAGGTCCCGTTTACCCTGACGCAGGAAGGGTTGCGCCCTTCCGCGCGAACTGACCTGAGGCTTTCGTCATGCCAATCCGGCGCTTGCCGGCGACAAGCGGGGAAGGACGAGGAATCTACACTCGTTATGTCGGGGCGGCTTTACGCCGCCCATCTTGCGTTTGAATCGACGGTGCAAATCGCGGGCGGGACAAACCCGCCCCTACGCAACTCTCGCTTTTGTCTCGCCAGCGCGTGGCCACGAGGGTTCCGCATCCTCTTGAAAATCACACGCAGCCGCCTCGCGTCTGGCCACCCGTTTACTCTGACGAACGAACGGCCGCTAGCCGCTTGTCACTTGCCTTTCGCCCCTGGCACCACCATGAACTTCGCGCAGTACGGCGATTCGCCCGGGAAGCCGCGGCGGAAATGGCCCGAAGGCCCTTCGCCGAGATATTCCGAGAACCACGCCTCGTGCTCGATTTCTTCGTGGAGAATGGCCAGCGCTACGTCATACGTCCGCGGGTCTTTCCCTGCCGTCATCGCACAGATGTCGGTGTACACGCGAATCGCGCACCGTTCCGCCTCCACGAGCACGGTAAGCATCTCCTTCATGTCACGAGGATTCTTCGGCAAATACGCGTCGGGACACGCGGCGTCCTTGGCAAAATCCTTGACGTCGCGGGGTAGCGCGCCGCCCAGTTCGTAAATGCGAGGCGTAAGCACCTCAAAATGATTTCGGTCTTCAATGCGTGCGTCTTCGATGATTTCCTTCAAACCCTCCCCGTCGAACCCGATCGCGTTGACGCGCAAAATCGTGTAGTAGTAAAACGTCGTCAGTTCCGCCGATGCCGCGCGAACCAGCTTCTTCACCAGTTCGTCCACATTCACGCCGGCGTTGACTACCATTTCTCGAGCTACTTTTCCCATGCTTCGTTCCTCCTCCGTCTAATTGAACTCCCTGAATTCGCACAACCTTCGACAATTGTTCGAGCTACGCTTTCGCCGCCTTCCGCCGTTGCCGGTTGCGGCAACGCTTGCAATATCCGCAGACGCGCAACAGCATATGCTCCGCCTCGAAACCCGCTTGCCTCCGCACGCGCCCCGGTATCAGCCCGAGCGAAGGCATCGGATAATCCGTCAGCCGTCCGCAGCCCAGACAATAAAGATGCGCGTGCTGCTTGCGTCCGTGAATGTGTTCGTAGAGGAAACCGCCCTGGTCCATCGGCACGCGCTGGAGCATTCCTCGATCCACCAGCAGATCGAGCGTGCGATACACCGTGGCGCGCGAAACGCGCTGGCCCCGGCGATGTAAGCCGAAAAACAGATCGTCTGCGGAAAAATGGCCGTGCAGCGTCTCCACAAAATCAAAAATCAATTCCCGCTCGCGCGTTCGCCGCGATGTTGCCGCTTCCGATGTGTTGATATTTAGACTCATTCTCAACATCAACACAATATTCCACGCCCCGGATATCTGTCAAGCGCGAACATTGCTTCGGCCGTTCTGCTTTTTTGGACGCGCGCTCATTGCTGTGGGACGGGTTTGGGCCTGTCCGCCTTTTGGTCTTCCGCACTGATTTCGACCACGCAATATTTTAAGATTTCAGCACACTCCTGCTAGAATCGCGGACCTACCCGCCTCGGCGGGCTTGTAACAACGGCGCTGGGTCTGGAGGAAGCATGTACCGCATCTGGCAGAAACTGCTCGCCGAATTCATTGGCACGTTCTTCCTCGTGTTTTTCTCCGTCGGCGCAGTTTGCATCGACGCGGGCCTGCGCTCTTCCGGCGCTGGCAGCCTGGGACTCATCGGCATCGCTCTCGTGCGCGGCCTCACGTTTGCAATTTTAATTTTTGCGCTCGTGCAAGTCTCAGGCGCGCATTTCAACCCGGCTATCACCATCGGCTGCTGGGTCACTCGAAAACTCGGATCCATTAGCGCGCTATTCTATTGCGCCGCGCAGATTCTCGGCGCTATTGTAGCGGCGCGCACCGTCGCGCAATTTGTTCCCGAGCAGTTCTGGCGTTCAGTTTTAATGGGAACGCCCGATCTCGCCGCGGGCTTTTCGCGTACTCAGGGCATTCTGCTCGAAGGTCTGCTGACACTTTTTCTTGTCTTCGTCTTTTTTGGCGCCGTTGCTGAAGCGAAAGATTCCCTCGCGCGTTCCGGAGGCTTCGCCGCGGGGCTTGCGCTCTTCGTCGGCGTGATTGTCGGCTCCCCATATACGGGCGCATCGATGAATCCGGCCATGGCGCTCGGAACGGCCATCGTCGCGCATCACTGGAACAACCACGGTGTCTACTGGGCCGGCCCGCTTCTCGGTGGCGTGATTGGCGCGTGGCTTTACCACATTCTTTTCGCGCGCGAATCCTGATCCATCACTCCGTTATTTGTTCCGCGGCTTCTTTGTAGAACCAGCCTCCCGCCTCCAGAACCATTGAAACAGCCACACGACCCCATTGAGTTTTCCGGCCTCGAGGCCAGTTGCATTCCAGGCAATCGCGCCCCGACGGGTGATTGCTCCCACCTATTTCGCATGCTAGGTTGATCGCATATTCCTGAAAGAGGGACCGAGCAATGGCCGTTGCGATTGATGATCTTTTGCGCCGTGCTGTCGAAAGCAAGGCGTCCGACTTGCACTTAAAAGTCGGCAACCATCCCTATCTGCGCGTCGACGGCATCTTGCAGCCCCTCGCCGACGTGCCACGCATCACCCCGGAAGAAATGCTTTCCATGGCGTTCAGCATGATGACCAACCGCCAAAAGCAAAAATTCAAGGAGACCGCCGAGCTCGACATGGCTTACGGAGTCGCCGGCCTGGGCCGTTTCCGCGTCAACGTATTTCAGCAGCGCGGCAACGTCGGCATGGTGCTCCGCGTGATTCCCACGAAGATTCGCACCATCGAGGAATTGAATCTTCCGCCCGTCATCGACAAAATTTGCGAAGAGCAACGCGGTCTCGTCCTCGTGACGGGAACCACCGGTTCCGGTAAGTCCACCAGCCTCGCGGCAATGATCGACCGCATCAATTCGATCCGTCCTGAGCACATCATCACCATCGAAGACCCGATCGAGTATTTGCATCGCGACAAAAAGGGATTCATCAATCAGCGCGAAGTCGAAGTCGATACTTCCACTTTCTCCACCGCGCTGCGCGCCGCGCTTCGTCAAGACCCCGACGTCATCCTCGTCGGCGAAATGCGCGACCTCGAAACCATTTCCACCGCTTTGCTCGCCGCCGAAACCGGCCACTTGGTCTTTTCGACTTTGCACACGTTGGACGCCACCGAAACGATTCAGCGCATCATCGCGGTTTTCCCTCCGCCGGAACAAAAGCAAATTCGATTGCAATTGGCATCAACGCTCAAAGCCGTCGTCAGCCAGCGCCTGGTGCGCAAAAGCGACGGCGTCGGCCGCGTCCCTGCGGTCGAAGTATTGATCTCCACCGGATACATTCGCGATTGCATCATCAATCCCGATAAAACGCGCCTGATCCGCGACGCGCTCGCTGCCGGCACCAGCCAGTACGGTATGCAGACATTCGATCAGTCCATCTTCGATTTGTATTCTAAGAATTTGATCACGCTCGAAGAAGCGCTGATCCGCGCCAGCAATCCGGATGAATTCAAGCTGCGCATCCAGGGTATTCGTTCCTCCGCCGACGCCGCGCGCGAGGAAATGGAACGCACCATGACGGAATTTGAACGCACCGGCTCGCGGCGTTAAGAGCAGCAGTAAAATAAAATCTCGGGGAAGAAAATGGGGTCAGCGAGTCCCAAGCATCCCTGGTACACATTTTTCTTTGGAGTGCGCGGCCTGTTGCGCCTGTTCATTGCCATGCTGGCGTTCTCTTACACGATTTTCGTTTGTAAATTTGTCGGCTCCGACGACGGTTCGCCCTTCTCTCGCTTGACCAACGCCATCACGATCGCCGCTGGACGCTGGGAAATCATTCTGCTCTTCACCGGACTTTTTTCGATTGCGCTGTGGTTTGGATTCCATAGTGACGTCGAGCCGCGCGGCTGGGGCCTCTATCGCATGTTCTCCGAAGAATGTGAAGACTACGATTGGTGGGGCCGCCGCATCGAAGGCAAACGCCGCCAGTAAACGCCATCATGCCTTATATCTCGTCAGGGCACGGCTTCAGCCGTGCCGCAAAGTTTCGAGAATCTGTGCGGCTTTAGCCGCTGAGGTTCACAGCCCCCCGCCGCTGCTTCTCCAATCACCAACCATTGTCATTCCGAGAGAGGACGCCACCACCTTCCGACGAGCCTGTCTGTCGCGGGCAGGGAATCGCGTCATCGCCTTTGCGGGTGCCCCATCCTTCGCGGTTTGTGCGAAGGGTGGGGATTTTGCTCTTCGCTCTTCGCTCTTCGCTCTTCGCTCTTCGCTCTTCGCTGGCAACTGGTCACTCGTCACTGCTTCCCGCTACCTTGCCTCTTCGTTTTCGTTCTCTCCAAGCCAAAATTAAGACACCCGCGCCTGTCATCCCGCCTGCCCTGCTTGCCCTGACGAAGGAAGGGAGGCTCGAAGGGAGCCGCCACGCGCCGAGGGATTCGTTTTTCTTTCCAGCCTCTACCCTCTGGCTTCTAACCCGCAGAATGCTATCCTCTTCCCGTGCGTTCCTCTTCTCCGCGAAAGCATTCCACCGAACCTGACCTCTACGCCGCTGCGCTGCGAGCCTTGATGCGCCGCTCGTATTCCGTCCACGAAATGCGCGAATATCTGGCGCGCCGCGCCGAAAACGAAGAGCACGTCGGCGGCGTGCTCAAGAAGCTCAAAGAATTCCAATACCTCGACGACGTGCGATACGCCCGCGACTACGCGCGCATTCATGCGCAGCATCGTCACCAGGGCAAATTCCGCATCGCGCGTGAACTCCGCGGTCGCGGCGTCCCTGACAAACATATCGAGGCCGCACTCGAAACTGTCTTCGCGGAAACGGATGAGGCAACATTGGTGCGTTCCCGCCTCGAACGCCGCCTGCGCCAGATCAAAGCCCCTCTCGACGAAAAAAAACGCGCCTCGCTCTATCGCAATTTGCTCCGCGCCGGCTTTTCCTCCGACGTAATCCGCGCCGAACTCCGCGCCGCCACAAAAGCCGCCGCCGAAATTCCCGACCTTCCCGATTCCCTTTCCCAGGACGACCTCTAAGCCGGGCACGCGTCCCCTCTCAGCCGTTACGTTGAGGATAAAATCCAGACGCTTCTCGGCAGACTCGCGGCGCATTGCGGGCGCGGAACGCGTCTGCGATAATGATTCGATTCGACTGACACTTTGCGAGGACTGAGTGGACGCGGAAGAACTGAAGTGGCCGGGAAATAGGATTCGCGCTACGTTCCTGAAGTTTTTCGAGGAGCGCGGCCACAAAATCGTGCGCAGCTCTTCGCTCGTCCCCACGAATGACCCCACGCTGCTTTTCACCAACGCGGGAATGAATCAGTTCAAGGACGTTTTTCTCGGCCTCGAACATCGCGATTACAATCGCGCCACCACTTGCCAGAAATGCGTGCGCGCAGGCGGCAAACACAACGATCTCGAAAACGTCGGCTTCACCAACCGCCATCACACTTTTTTTGAAATGCTGGGGAACTTTTCCTTCGGCGATTATTTCAAGAAGGACGCCATCGCTTACGCGTGGGAACTCGTCACGTCGCCGCAATGGTTCGCCATTCCGGTCGACAAATTATATTTCACGGTGTTTGGCGGACACGAAAATCTGCCGCCTGACCACGACGCCGCCAAGCTCTGGATTCAGACTGGCGCGCCCAAGGATCGCGTCATCGAGATTCCCGGCCTGAAGGAAAATTTCTGGGCCATGGGCGACACTGGCCCGTGCGGCCCCTGCAGCGAAATTTTCTACGATATGGGTCCGGCCGCGTCCGATCAAGGTCACCCTGATTGCAAATTCCCTTGCGATTGCGGCCGCTACGTCGAAATTTGGAATTTGGTTTTCATGCAGTTTAACCGAGATGCGAGCGGAAAACTCAATCCCCTGCCGAAACCATCCGTCGACACGGGCATGGGCCTAGAACGCGTCGCCGCCGTCCTCCAAGGCAAAATCAGCAACTTCGACACAGATTTGTTTGTGCCACTCATCGAGGAAGCAGAAAAACTCACCAACCTCGCATATGAGTGGTCGGGCCCGGACGTTGATCCCTCGCTAAGGATAATCGCTGATCATGCGCGCGCTTGTACTTTTCTGGTGGGTGACGGCGTTGCGCCTTCAAATGAGGGGCGTGGGTATGTCCTTCGGAAAATTATCCGCCGAGCTCTCCGTCACGGTCGACACCTCGGGTTGGACCGCCCGTTCATGCACGACATGGTTTACGCCGTTCGTGACGTCATGAGGGAGGCTTACCCAGAAATTTCGGATTCAGCCGAGCGAATCGCGGAAATCGTGCTCACCGAAGAGAAACGTTTCGCGCACACCGTTTCTGTTGGACTAAAGGGACTGGAGTCCGACATCCGGAGGCTCAGAGAAGAAGACAAATTCGCAAAGGAGGTGGCAGAAAATCCAGAGGCATTTAGCCTAAGCAAGGATGAAGTCAAAGAGAAAAAGAACCAGGTAAAACGTGACCTACTCTTGCATGGCGAGTACGCATTCCGACTCTACGATACTTATGGTTTGCCCCTCGACTTTATCAGGGAAGTCCTTCACGACGAGGGAATAAAACTAGACGAAAAGGGTTTCGACCGCGCGATGGCCGAGCAGCAGGCGCGCTCGAAAGCGTCCTGGAAAGGCGCGCACAAAGAAACCGCAAGTCCCGTCTACAGAAAACTTGCGGACACATACAAGACCGAGCCGGATTTTTATTTTGGCACCACAACCAAAGATTGCCACATCGAAGCCATCGTCACGAAAAACGGCGAAGTGAAAAAACTGAAAGCCGGAGAAGAAGCGGAAGTCGTCCTCGACCGCACCACAATTTATTCCGAATCCGGCGGACAAATGGCCGACACGGGCGGACTCTACGACAACGACATGTCGTTGCAAGTCGCCGAAGTGCGCGGCGCGTATTATCCCGTCGCGGGACTGATCGCGCATCGCATCGTCGCGAAAGAAGATTTGGTTGTCGGCGATCGCGTCGCCACGGTCGCCGACGCCGCGCGCCGCGCGCGCATCATGCGCAATCACACCGGCACGCACCTGATGAACGCGGCGCTGCGAAATATTCTGGGCACGCACGTCAAACAGGCCGGCTCGCTGAACGCGCCGGATCATTTGCGATTCGACTTCAGCCATTTCGCGCAGCTTGCTCCCGAAGAATTGCAGGAAATCGAGCAACAAGTGAACGAAGAAATTCTGCGCGATCTGCCGTTGCACACGGACATCATGAACATCGACGACGCTCTCGCTTCCGGCGCGCTGGCTTTCTTCGGCGACAAATATCCCGAGCAAAACGTTCGCGTGGTGACCATCGACGACGCCGCATATCCGCGCGGCTTCTACAGCAAGGAGCTTTGCGGCGGCACGCACGTCGCGCGAACCGGCGAAATCGGCGTCTTCAAAATTTCGCTTGAGCAATCCATCGCCGCAGGCGTCCGCCGAATCGAGGCCATGACCGGCGACGCCGCGCTGGCGAAGTATCAGCAAGCCCTCGGCACGCTCCGCACGCTCGCTGGCATGTTGAACATCGGCGAGGACCGCGTGGTCGAAGCGGTCGAAAAGCTGACCCAAACCACCAAGCAGCTCGAAAAGCAGCTCGAAGGCCTGAAGCGCAAGTCGGCGGTTTCCATGGCCGATTCCCTCCTGGAAGGCGCCCGAACCGTAAAAGACGTCCGTGTGGTGGCCGCCCGGGTCCCCGGATTCGACCGGGAAGCCCTCCGGCAGCTCGCCGACGGCCTCCGCCAGAAGATGGGCTCCGGCGTGGTCTTTCTGGCCGCCGGGGAGCCTGCCAGCGATGGCGGGGACGGTAAGGTATCTATCATTACTGCCGTTACTAAAGACTTGACGAACCGCCTCCATGCCGGGAAGATGGTGCGGGAACTAGCGAAGTTCGTAGGGGGCTCCGGAGGCGGCCGGCCAGACCTGGCTGAGGCCGGAGGCAAGGATGTTGCTGGTATCGAAACTGCCATTGCGCAAGTCTATCCGCTCGTCGAGCGGATGTTATAATTCCTTACAAGCGCTAGAAACGTTGCCGGGAGTCCCATATCCGGCGGCGGGTGTGCCGTTTGTGAGGAAGTGTAAATGTTCTGCCTTTCCCGTAGAGGTATCGGAGTCTGGCCGTGTACCTGGGCGGTTTTCGCCCTCGTGGGACTGTCTTTGGCGCAGACTTCGCAGGCCCAGATTGCATCCTATGTGGATAGGAATGGGAAGGTTGTCTACGTGAACGCGAACCCGCCAATCAGGGTGAAACGGCATAAGTCAGCCAGTGGCCAGGTGCCACTCGGAGCGCCGGTGAAGCTGGCGTCGGTCGTCAATTCGGCGGCGGAGCGTAACCACGTGGATCCGGCCCTTGTCCAGGCTGTAATTCAGAACGAATCCGCATGGAATCCGAACGCTGTCTCGCCCAAAGGCGCATTCGGGCTGATGCAGTTGATTCCTTCCACGGCAGAACGTTTCGGTGTAGGCAACGTGTTTGACCCCGCCGAGAATATCGAGGGCGGGACGCGGTACTTGCGGGAGTTGCTTGATCGCTACCATGGCAACCTTAAAGAGTCGCTCGCGGCGTACAATGCCGGCGAGCAAGCCGTGGCGCGTTTCGGCGGCGTGCCCGCGTACCCCGAAACACGCGCATACGTCAGAAAAGTGACCAACACCTACTTCCAATCCGGCTCAGGACACTCGCCGACAGGTGAGTTCCAGCATTTTCCGATCCGTCAAGCGACGAGTCGCAGCGGCCGGGTTGTATTCACGAACGAATGACGCAACGCGGGCGAATCCCGGTCAAAATTTTTCCTGTGTGGCTTGCAGCCGCTTGCGCGGTTTCGCTGGCGCTATTCTTTGTTTCATTTTGCGCGCCGGGCGCGCGGGCGCAGTCACTGCACACGCAAGCAAAAGCGCAATACGCCAAGGCGCAGCAAATGCGCCAGACGCTCGAAGCAGAACCGCAAGACAACCGCACGCTTGCCGAATACAAGAAAGTTGTCGCCGCGTATCGCAGAGTTTATTTGCTGACGGCCTCCGCTCCAGAAACAACGCTGGCGTTGCAAGTCGTCGCGCAGCTTTATCGCGACATGGGCGATAATTTCGATCAGGAGTATTACCAGTCGTCGATCGTCACGTATAAATTTTTGGTATCGCAATACCCCACGAGCAAACTCCGCTCCGACGCGCTCTTCCAGATTGGCGAAATCCAGAAGGACGACCTCGGCGATAAAACCGAAGCGAAAGACGCCTTCACGCAATTTCTACAGCGGTTCCCGCATTCCGAGCAGGCCGCGGATGCGCGAAAAGAATTGAGGGAACTCGCATCCATGCCCGCAAAACCTACGGACGATAGCGCTCGCGCCGCGGAATCCACGAGAGCAAATCAAGAGCGGCGGATCGTCGGAGACGCTCCTGCACCGAAAGCAGTGGCCGCTGCGGAAGAAACAGCGAGTGACACCAACGACAACGGCGACGCGAAATCGAACGGTACCGCGGACGCGCCGAAGAACGGCGAAGCGTCCAGCGTGACGGCGATCCGCACATGGAACGCGGACGACTACACGCGAGTGGTTGTGGATTTGAATGGCGCGGTGAAATACCAATCGGCGCGAATTAAAAATCCGGACCGCATTTACTTCGACCTTTACCAGGCGCACCTTGGGCATTTGCTGACGGACAAAGAACTCGCGGTGCAGAACGGCTTCTTAAAAAGCGTGCGCGTTGCGCAAAATAAATCCGGCACCGTCCGCCTGGTGCTCGATGTGCGTAGCATCCAGGGTTATTCCGCGTTTTTGCTGCCGAATCCGTATCGGCTGGTGATTGATGTGCATGGCGCGGTCACGGACGCGAGCGCGAAAAATCCCGCGCCGGTGGTAACAGCCCCTCGAACGCTGGCGGGCGACCGTCCGTCTGCGAACGCTGCGCCTTTGCCGAGCGCAACGGAAAAAGTGGAAGTGTCGTCCACGTCGGAAAATTCTGATTCCGGCGGACCGAACCCCGCAAACGCCGTTGCCACACACTCGGATCGCGCCGACCGCAACATGTCGTCCGCTTCTTTGCTTCCGGACAAGCCGACGCGTGACGGAGCGCGTTCCTTAACGCGCACGCTGGGCCTGAAAATCAGCCGCATCGTGATTGACCCCGGACACGGCGGACACGATACGGGAACCATTGGTCCGCACGGCTTGCTGGAAAAGAACGTATGCTTGGATGTGGCTCTGCGGCTGGGTAATCTGATTCATCGAAAATTACCGGGCGCCCAAGTGATTTACACGCGCAAGACGGATGTGTTCGTGCCCCTTGAAGAACGCACGGCCATTGCGAATCAGGCCGGCGCGGATCTATTCATTTCCATTCATGCGAATTCGAGCCATGACGAACAGGCACGCGGAATCGAAACTTACTATTTGAATTTCACGTCGTCGCCGGAAGCGCTGGAGACAGCGTCACGCGAAAACGCGGTATCGAATGCGTCCATCCACGAATTGCAGGATCTGATCAAGAAAATTGCGCGGAACGACAAGATCGAGGAATCGCAGGAACTGGCGACGGATATCCAAAGTTCGTTGACATCGCAACTTCGCCAGGTCAGCACCGCGGAACGAAATCGCGGGGTGAAGAAAGCGCCATTCGTCGTATTGATCGGCGCGGACATGCCATCGGTGCTCGCGGAAATTTCGTTTCTCAGCAATCCGACCGACGAACGAATGCTGCAGAAGCCGGCGCAGCGTCAACGAATCGCGCAGGGGCTTTTCCGCGGCGTCGAAAGCTATCTGTCGAGCTTGAACAGCCTGAACTACGACCGCCGCAAGCCGACGCTCGTGAGCGACCGCCAGGGCGCGCCCGCCACCACCACAGCGCGAGAGCAGAGATAACCTTTCCGTCGTATAATGAAACTAAGAATTATGAAGCCGAGAACAGCGCGCTGTATCTTGCCATTTTGTCTAGTGATGCTGCTGCTTGCGGCATCTCCTGTTTTCGCACAAGGAACGTTGCCCGCATCGGTATCAAACTGGAATTCCACCCAATCGAAAACCTTCGCCATTCCGGCGGCGGCAATACTGAAGGAATACGGGCTGAAGACTGCGGAGCGCCGGACGTACACGCACGCGGGCGATTCGCTGGTTGCCACGGCGTATACGTTCAATGATCCCTCAGGAGCCTACGGCGCGTATTCTTTTTTGCGCACTCCAGATATGCCGCAGGCAAATTTCACGAAGCACTCGTCCATGTCCCCCAGCCGAGGGCTGGCTCTGACTGGCAATCTGGTGCTCGAATTCGACGGCGCGCGTCTGGACCGCTTCCACGGTGAAATCGAAATGCTGATCGCGCAGGCGGGTGGCCATGCGGAATTCGGAACGTATCCTGCCCTGCCGCAGCGGCTTCCCATCGACGATTTCGTACCCAGGTCCGACCACTATATTTTGGGGCCGGTAGCCTTGCAGCATTTCTTGCCGCTAGCAAGCGGCGACTGGCTGGGATTCTCGATGGGCGCGGAAGCAGAGCTGGCGCACTATCGGCTGCAGAACCGCGATGCGACACTCCTGATTGCCGATTATCCCACGCCGCAAATCGCTTCCTCGGAGGTTCAGAAGCTCTCGCATACGCTGAATATCGTCGGCGTTACGCCAGGCCCGGCGCATGGTCCAGAATTTTATGCCACGCGTGACGGAACGACCGTCGCTCTGCTGTCCGGCGCTCCGTCAAAGGCTTCGGCAGACGCTCTGCTTGGGCAGATTCACGCGGGCATGGCCGTCATCTGGGATGCGCCTATCTTTCACAGGGCGCACGAACCTTCCATGGGCACGATGATCGTTGGGACGATCGTCGGCGCGGGCGAAATATGCGGCTTTGCGCTACTTGGGGGCCTGCTTTTCGCGGGCCTACGGTTACTGATTAAGCGGCGATGGCCCGGACAGGTGTTTGACCGGCCGGAGGACCTCGAAATCATTCAATTGGGCCTGTCAAGTAAGCCCATAAGAGCAAAGGATTTGTATTAGCTGGCTTTCCCCACAAGGGGCAGGGATCATTCCCCCGCAACTGACATTGCAGTTCGTGCTGAACTAGGGCACCTGTTTGAGTGGCTAAATGATCTTTCGACGAGTCTCCAGGAACTTCACCCTGATTCGTAATGCCCGCAGATTTCGCATTCCCTTCCTGCGTAAGGCTCTTTTTCGCGTTCCGAGCGCAATAAGCATCAACGGAACCATGTGCGATTTGCAATTCCCCGACGAGTTGGGGGTTAAGAACGATTTCCTGGGATGCTTCATTGAAGATGTGTACGGCTTGCGCGAATTCAACTTTACGCCACGGACGATATTGGACGTGGGGGCCAATGTCGGCTTCTTCTCGATGGCCGCGCGATCCTACTATCCGAACGCGCTGATCCACGCCTATGAGCCAAACCCAAGGATTATTGCAGCCCTTGCGAATCAAGCGCGCGCTGCGGCGTTCCAATACTTTTCAGAAGCTGTAGGCTCTGAAAACGGCACCGTCGAGATCGCGGAGAACGGCGACAGCAATCAGGCTCGAACAACAGTTTCGGAAAGCGGGTCGATCAAACAGGTATCGCTGCAGGAGGCCATCCATAGAATGGGTGGCTTTGTAGACGTGGCAAAGATCGACTGCGAAGGGGCGGAATGGCAGCTATTTGGAGCGTCCGAATGCTGGAGAAGCATCTCGCATGTGCGAATGGAATATCATTTGTCAGGGCAGCGCACCTTCTCCGATGTTATTGAAAACATGGAACGTCTAGGTTTCGAGACAATTCGCCATGTGCCCAGCGGGGGGTGGGGCCTCATATGGGCGGTGAAGAACCGCTAGCCTTTCAACGTCAAAATACCCTTCTTGCTGTCCTTACGCCTTGACTTCGTTTACTAAGCTCTTTTAGACTCAGCGCGTAGAAGGGTTTCTTGGCCATCCGCGCATTGGCCTTGGAGCTTTTCTCCCCCGAAGGCCCGTCGCAAGGCGGGCCTTCTGCTTTTGCCGCCTTCGTTTACGCGCTTCTTTGCTTCCGCAATTTGCTCAGCAAGTCCCTAGTGAGCGCGGCCCTTGCAACCCGGGTGGCCGCAGCGGCAATCGATGTCCGGCGTTTTTTCCATGGCCTCGCATTGCGCGCTGCAATATTTCCCAGATGTCGTCTGGCAACTGCAGTTTGGATGCGCGCATTTATTCCCTTTTTCGGTTGGCATCGCAGGGTTTCCTCCTCCAAATGATGATGACTTTTCCGATTCCGTGGTGACACTCAAACGCGAGAAACCTTCGCGCCGATGCGGCTCTTTCTGGGCACCCGGCATCATCGGCAGTATGCAAACTTCCACCCAGCGTTGGAATCTGGCGGGGCATCTCTACTTCACGTGAGCGATTTTATAGGAAGCTCGCAGTGAAATTCCTGTTGCGAGGCGCCACGTGGGCCCCTATTCTTGTTTTTTCAAGTAGCGGCTTCTCCACGACTCACCGAATCGAGCGCCAACAGGGTATATGTCCAGCGACATAACCAGGCGGCAGATCCTAAAGTTAGCAGCGCAGACGGCAATCCTCGCGCCGTTTGCCAGAGTTACTGCAGAACCCCTCCCTTGGCTGCTTCGATCGTTCGCCACGCCGCCTGTTGCGCGCCCCGCGTCCTACCTGTTAACAGCAGCGGACGACCGGCTGCTCGACGAGATGGAACACATGGCTTGCCTGTATTTTTGGGAGCAGGCCAGCCCAAAAACGGGTCTGGTGAAAGACCGCGCGCGCCCTACACTGCAGGATAAGCACTATATCGCCAGCATTGCTGCGACGGGATTTGGTCTGACCGCTCTGTGCATCGCCCACAAACGCAATTTTATTCTGCGCGCTAAAATCGAAGAGCGTGTGCTGACAACACTGCAATTCCTTCAGTCGAAGATGTACAACAACCACGGATTCTTCTTCCATTTTGTGAACATGGACGGCGGCGAGCGTGTGTGGAGATGCGAACTCTCGTCGATCGACACAAGTATTCTGCTCTGCGGAGTGCTCACGTGCCGACAGTATTTTGACAGCAAGGAAATTCAAGATCTCGCCGCGAAAATCTACGAACGCGTGGATTGGCCCTGGATGTCAAATGGCGGCAAATGTCTCTCGATGGGGTGGAGACCGGAAAGCGGTTTTCTGAAAGCGAGATGGGACACATATTCGGAACTCATGATGCTCTATCTTCTGGGCATTGGTTCTCCGACGCATCCTCTGGCGCCGGATACCTGGGATTCATGGTCGCGGCCGATCTTTCATTACGAAGGTCTGCGATATATTGGAGCGCGGGCTCCTTTGTTCGTGCATCAATACTCACATGCGTGGTTCGATTTCCGCGGCACGCGCGACAAATACACCAATTATTTTGAGAATTCCGTGCTGGCAACGAAAGCGCATCGCTTGTTCTGCATTTCGCTACGAGATCGCTTCCCTGATTACGGCCGAGACCTGTGGGGCATCACTGCATCGGACTCCATGCACGGATACGTTGCGTGGGGCGGGCCTCCGCCCGTCGGCGAAATTGACGGAACGCTGGTGCCCGCGGCACCCGCAGGTTCTCTTCCCTTCCTTCCGCGAGAAACTCTCAGCGATCTCCACGCGATGCGCGCGCGTTACGGCGAGCATGAATGGAAACGCTACGCCTTCCAGGATGCTTTCAACCCTCTCACGGGCTGGTATGATTCCGACGTGATCGGCATCGACACGGGGATTGGTTTGCTGATGGCGGAAAATCTACGCAGCAATTTCGTCTGGGATACGTTTATGAAGAATCCTGAGGTCCGCAACGCTATGCAACTGGCGGGATTCAAGCCGGAGGGCACAGCTAGCGAATCACGACAAGAGCGAGCGCCTTCGCTGGAAGCGTTAGCGTAATTTTGCCGCCTGCGAGGCTGCGCACTTCAGGAGCAGACAGATTCGCCGCAGCTTTGAGCTCTTCATATTGGTTCTGCGTGGGGCTTGCCGGACTGCCCATGGCTGCATACGCGCTCAACGCGTTGCCATGATCGGCGTCGAGACGATAAATCGTGGCGTGCTTTTTGCCCTTCAGTCCGTCAAATTGTAAGCTGATCTCTTTCGGCGTTCCCGGCTGTTCAGGAGCGGAATAATTCCACACTGCGAGCACGAGAGAACCGTCCGCGCGCCGTGTTGCCAAAACGGAATCCGAGTTTACGGGAATTCTTTGCGTGCCGAGCATGTGCAGCAACCGGAACGCGTTGAATGAAGGCTTCGGCACTCCTCCTTCCGCGACCAACCCGAATCCTCCGTAGAATGGTTTCTTGATGACGCCTTGTTCGTCAAAAACATCTGAGAATGTCCAGTAGCTCAACATTTTTACGAGGCCGTCGCACTGCCGAATCGTGTCGGCGAGCCACGGACCCATGAAAATCGAATCGGTCACATCGGGTTCATTCGCATAACTCCCGTTGTACTCGCTGAAAATTACGGGGAGTTGGGGAAGCGCCGACGCGAGCACTTCGTCGTGAACTTTCTTTGCCGCACGGCAGACCATGCGGTCGCGCGGAATATTTTCATTCGTGCCAAACACATTCGCGGCCGTGTCGTTGCCGTAAACGTGCGTGGAAATGAAATCCACGGGCACTTTATTTTCGACGTCGTGCTGGATGAAGCTGTCCACCCACGCGGCCTGCGCGGTGGAAGGACCTCCAACGCGAAGACGCGGGCTGACTTCCTTGAGCGTTCGCGCCGTGTGATCGTAGAGTTCGTAATAAGTCGGCTGCTTGGGATCGCCGGCCCAAAAGTCAATATTCGGTTCGTTCCAAACTTCGAAATACCAGTGAGAGACTTCGTCGATTCCGTAGCGGTCGACCAAATGCTGGGCGAAGTGCCGAATCAAATCGTCCCAGCGAGCCCAATCCTTCGGCGGCGACGTAATCGGGTGGTACCAGAAAGGGTGGAGCACAACCGGCGTTGCCGCGAGCTCGCGCGGCATGAAGCTCAGTTCGACGTACGGACGCACGCCGTTGGCCAGCAGCCCGTCGTAAATCTGGTCCACGTAAGAAAAATTGTAAACAGGATTGCCGTCTTTGTCTTCGCTGTAAACGCCGGCGCTGTCATCCAAAATGTCGTGGAAACGAACGTACTGAAAGCCCGTGATGCCTTTCACGGCGCGCAAATCCCGCCGGTAGCTATCACGCAACGACAACGTCGCGCGCCCCGACCCAAACATCTCCTCCCAGAAATGAGGAAAGGGCTTTGCTGCGGCCCGAGTGTCGATTGTGGTGGTCGCGGCTTCAGGCGCTTGTTGGGCGGACTGCGCAGATGAGCTTGTGGCAACAAGGAGCGAGAGAGCAGCGGCAGACAGTAAACATCGTCGAAAACAGCGGAAGATCATTGCGGCCTCGGTCCCGTTCGGAACTACGGCGGGGGCGCCTGAGATTACATCGCCCCCAAGCGCTCCCGAATAGTCTGATCTCTAGAAGAAAAGCCGCAACTGGAATTCCAGAACGCGCCCAGACAGAGCGCCAGGTGTACGGCCGAAAGCGAACGCGTTGCTTAGGTCTGTATTACTTGTCGAGAAACCGAACGGCGCCGGATTCAGGAAGTTGAAGGCATTGAACATGTTCGCACGAAACTCCAGGCCCGCGTGCTCGCCGAGGACCGGCGTTTCAGGAATGCCAAACGTCTTAGTGAGGCTGAAATCGATATCCTTGTAGTGCGGCCCGCGGAACGTATTTCTTCCAATCGTCGTTCCCCCACGAGGAAATGGAACTGTGAAACAAGAATTGACGTTGCTGCAGTCTGTGAGGAAATTGAAATTGGGGTCTGGCGCGTTGGCGGCACGCGTGGTCGTAGTCGGGCAAACGCCGTTCATGAAATCCTTGTTCGACGGATTGTGGATGCACGTCCCGTTGTACGACGGCGGATAGTCGGGCCGGAAGCCGTCCCCGTTCGGATCGTTATTCTGCGGACCAAACAGGACTGGCGTCCACGGGAATCCCGTGTGCCATGAGAAGACGCCGCTGATACCCCAGCCCCCAAGCGTATCGCCGAGAAAATCGTGGCGCCCCTGGAAGATTGGCAAATTCCAAATGCCCGCCATATTGATGTTGTGCTTGATGTCGTAATCCGAAGGCCCGCGGTCGAGACCCTGATTCATCGGCGCCAGTTGCTGCGCGCCCAGCTCGAACGACTGGGTGTCGATTGACTTGCCGTACGTGTATGTCCCTGACAGCTCGAAGCCATAAGCAAAGCGGTGCGTCAGGCTCACGATCAGCGCGTTGTAATTGGCATTGACGTCAGGCATGGCCATGAAAATGCGCCCGAAGTTAATGTTCCCTGTCGGGTGCGGCGCGCTACAAGTAGGGTTCGTTGCGCCGCAGGGCTGCCCGTTGCTCCCGTCATTCTGGAAGAGATCGAACGTGTTGTCGAACGTATCGCCCGGATAATATCGATTCAAATCGACAAGCCGTATCAATCGATGACTGCTGCTGCCCGAATAGCCAATCGAAAGCATCTCATTCTTGGAGAACGCCCACTGGATTCCCGTCGAATACAGATACACGTAGGCGTTAGGCAAACTATTCGGTGCGGCAAATTCGTCTACACGAGTGTCTGAGGTGCAGGCCTTATTGGCGCAGAGACCGCCCGTATTGGGATCGATTCCAAAGGCCAGATTGGGATTCGCCGGATAGCTAAACGGCGAGTTACTGGTACCCAGGCTGTATTGAATGCCGATGGACGACGGGGGTGTGGTCGGCCCTGAACAGCATAGAAAGGCACTCGCCTCGAACGGCGTATTTTCCCGCACAGGACTCAAAATTGCGTCGTATACGCGGTTGTACGCGATTCCGAATCCGCTGCGGAGTACCAACTTATCGTTGAAGCGCGTGGGAGACCATGCAAGACCGATCCGCGGTCCGAAATCGTGGTGGCTGGAATGATACAGATCGCCGCCAGCAACCACTTTGCCATTCACAAGTCCGTTCAAGCCCGGCCCGCTCGGAATGAAATTGCTCATCAGGCCCTGAGCATCGGACAGGGGTGAGAAGTATTCCCACCGCAGACCGAGGTTCAAAACGAGATTCGGCCGAAACTGCCAGTTATCCTGAACAAAAAGCCCGTAGTCGCTCGTGCGGAAGCTGCGCGAACCATTGAAGACGCCGCCCGTCGTTGGATCCACGGTGATGGACTCAAGTTGCGGCTGGTCGCTCGCA
The DNA here is from genome assembly GCA_035933575.1 of Candidatus Acidiferrales bacterium. Lineage (GTDB taxonomy): Bacteria > Acidobacteriota > Terriglobia > Acidiferrales > UBA7541 > DAHUXN01. The sequence goes on from DASYYR010000047.1 coordinate 24,885, forward strand.
AAATTTAGGAGCGATTCAAACTGATACAACGGCCGCGCGAACCCGGCCTCGGTATTGTTGTCTTGCTCTTTCCGAATTTGAACTCCCGCTGAGAAAGAGTGATTATTCAAGACCTTGCTCAGCGTATCGCGGAATTCGTAAGTGTTCTGCGCGAAGATGCCCGGTGTAGTTCCAGCTGTTGGAACGCCGAGGGACAGACAGCAACCTAGTCCCGAGCCAAAGTCAAAGACGTTGTATTGCGGGACACCGAAATCCGTGCCCGAGGACGATGCGATCTGATTGTAGTACCAGCGTGTGAAGTTTCCACGCGCTTCGTTCACCATTGAAGAGCTTATCGGATGCGTCCACGCGATTGTCGCCACCGTATTCGTAGGCACGGTGGATAAGTCCTCGATGGGCCGATCGCCGCCCTGAAAACTGTTTGTGTGCGTGACATAGAAACTCCCAAAGAACTGGTCACTTCCGTGACGATAATCCAACCGTCCGTTGTACTGGTTCGCACTGGAACTGTTGGGCACTAGAGTGTTTATTTTGGCGAAATCGGGAATCCCATCCGGCCCGCCGCCGGTGTCCCCGGTTCCTGGGGTTGAAGTACAGCAGTAATAAAAGCCTGCCGGCTGACTCAAAGAGCAGCAATCCACGGTCGACAGAGTCGCAATCGTCCGGGGAACGATTCCGGGAAGAGCAAATAATTTAGCCGCTACGCTGTTCGGCCTCTGCGCGATGATGTACTGACGGAACTGTGGTGTCTCCACGAGTACATTCAGATCCTCATGCGTGTTGTTTACGCGCGCGCCTTCATACGAGAAGAAAAAGAACAGATTATTGTGAATGATGGGACCGCCAATGCTGCCGCCGAATTGACGAAGATTTTGATTGTTCCGTATCGGACCGCCGAAAGGACCGCTGTATTTATTGAACGCGTTGAATCCGGCGTTGTCCAATTTGAAGAGGCCGCTGCCATGAAATTTGTCTGTGCCGTATTTCGAGTCGACCTTCGTAATCGCTCCAGAGTTACGGCCGTCTGCGGCGTCATAATCGCTCGATGTCACCACAACTTCCTGCACAGACTCTTCGTTGGGAGTTAGCACTACGGCGCCGCCCCATTCCAAACTGTTGATGCTGACGCCATCAAGGAGGTAATTGTTCGCCGAGACGCGCTGGCCGTCGCTGACAACCTGCACTTGATTTTCGATTTGGAAAATTTGGCTATTCGAACCGCCTGGGCCTTCCTGCGAAGGAAGATTGGAAGCCTGTCCGGCGCCCGTCCGCGCAGAATCTCCGAAGACACCGGGCGTCAGGCGAATCAATTCAAACGGATCACGGCCGTTTGCCGGAAGGGCTTCAATTGTGTCGCCCGAGAGCGTCTTGGACACACTCGCGTCTTCAGTCTGCAGTAACGGCGTCGTGGCGCCGTTGACCGTGACCGTCTGGCTGACTTGGCCAACCTGCAGCGCGATATTCACGCCCCGAATTTGCTCGGCGAGAACAAGGACATCACTGGTCTGATTCTTTTGGAATCCTGTCGCTTCCACAGTGACCGTGTAGTTGCCCGGCGGCAACTGCCCCACTTGATAAAAGCCCGAGGCCGACGTGGTCGTCTGTGTGGAAACATTCGTAGCCTGGTTCATCACCGTCACTTTTGCGTTCGGCACGGCAGCGCCCGAGTTATCCGTCACCGTGCCCTGAATGCCGGCGTTGTACTGCGCCCAAGCCGCACGCGAAGATCCGAAAATCAATAGCACCACAGCTAGAAATAGAAAATGGTGGAATCGTAGACGCATCTTCAGTCTCCTCTCATAGCACTCAACACTTCTTGGAAGACGAACCTTCGGACGTTCAGAATTCGCGTACTAAATCGATTTTCTAGGACCCGATGGGCATATAGCGCCTATTTTTGTCCGGTGTCAAGAACAATCTGGCACCACGCGCGCCCTAGCATTTGTGAAACCCCCTTGGGATGCCTGACGACTGACAGATTCGCAGAAGCCGACCCGATTTTTTCGTGCTGCGGATATCTTCACCGCTTGCTATGCGCGTTCGCTTGTGGGAAACTCCGCGCATGTTGCGCAAGAAACTTCCGGGACCGCACGCTTCCTCTTCCCTGTCGCCGAATCAGCCGGTCAGCTTGAAATCGCTGGCGGAAGGCTTGGGACTCGCGCCAGCGACTGTGTCGCTGGTGATTAATCGCAGGCCGGCGGCTCGCTCCATTCCGAATCGAACCAAGGACCGCATCTTCGCCGAAGCAAAAAGGCTGAATTACCGCGCAAACTTCGTGGCGCGTTCGTTGCGGCACCAGCGCACATTCACCGTAGGCGTTGTCGTGCCAGAAATCGGCGAAGGCTATGGCGCTTTGGTGTTGAGCGGCGTCGAGGAACATCTCCTCGAAGAAGGATATTTTTATTTTGTGGTGAGCCACCGGCATCGCGCGAATCTGAAAGAGGAGTATCCGAGGATTCTGCTCGAACGCGCCGTCGAGGGAATCATCGCCGTCGATACGCCGAGCGAACATCCGCTGCCGGTCCCCGTGGTTTCGGTTTCAGGACACCGCGCGGTCGAGGGCGTTACAAATATCATTTTGGATCATTCACACGCGGCGCGGTTGGCGTTGAAATATCTTTTCGACTTGGGCCATCGCAAGATTGCTTTCATCCGCGGGCAAAGTTTCAGCTCGGACACGGAGCCGCGCTGGAGCGCCATCGAAGAAGTGTCGAACGAGCTTGGTTTGCCTGTAAATTCGAAGCTCACGGGCGAACTCGAAGGCGTTTCGTCGTCGCCCGTGCTCGGATATGAAGTGACGAAGCAGCTGCTCGCCTCCGGCGAGGAATTCACGGCGCTATTCGCGTTCAACGATGTGGCGGCAATCGGCGCAATTCGCGCCATTCGAGAGACTGGGCGCAAAGTTCCGGAAGATATTTCCGTCATCGGCTTCGACGACATTCAAAGCGCTGCGTTTCAGAATCCCAGTTTGACGACCATTCGCCAGCCGCTGCGCAGAATGGGCCAAATCGCGGCGGAGACTTTGTTGAAAAGAATTGCGAATCCGAAAAATATCCGTCATCCGAAAGCCATCCGCGTGGAACCGGAACTCATCATCCGCGAATCCACGGGCTCCGTGCGCCGCTAATTCGCCGCTGGAAAACACGATGCACGCTTCCGAAAACTACGGCGAGGCATTCGCAATAATTTTCCGCGGCGATTAAAATGCCTGCCTCCGAATTACCCACGGCCAACCGTTCTGCCACCACTTCGGTCGGCTATCTCTACAGCGGCTTCGTCGCCACGGGGATGGTCACAACGCTTCTGGGGCCGGTGCTTCCCTTCCTCACTGCTCGCTGGCAGCTTGACGACATGCACGCGGGCCTGCTCTTCACCGCGCAATTCGCCGGCTCGATGGCGGGCGTGCTGCTTTCCAGCGTGATTCTTACGCGACGCGGTTTCCGGCCTTCGCTCGTGGCGGGATTTGGGCTGATGGGCATCGGCGTAGCGGCGCTCGGCTTTGTCACGTGGATCGTCGGATTGATCTCCGTCACATTATTCGGGCTCGGCTTGGGATTGACGATCCCCACAACGAATCTCCTGGTTGCCGAGTCGAGCGCGCATCGGCGGGCGGCCGCGCTCAACACATTGAATCTGGCGTGGTGTGTTGGTGCGGTGTGTTTTCCGTTCATCGCGACGTGGTTCGTAAAAATTCACAAGCTGCCTGCCATGATCTTGCTTCTGGGCGGCGGAGTCTTCGTGTTCTCGCTGATATTTGCCAGCCCGCTGGCGACGATTGCCGAGCGCCGCGATACTCCTCGAACGGACGCGACGCCCAAGGGGCCACGTGTTCAGGCGCGCGTCCTCGCTATCCTGGGACTGCTTTTCTTTTTGTATGTGGGCACGGAGGGTGCCGTCAGCGGCTGGGTCGCCACATTTGGACGCCGCATTCATTCGGGCGCGGGAATCGGTTGGGTGGCGGTGCCGTCTTTTTTCTGGGGCGGCCTGTTGCTGGGACGCGCGTTGGCACCGCTTCTCTTGCGCCGCGTCCGTGAAATTCCGCTGGCTCGCGCGGGACTTGTGCTTGCGACTCTGGGGACGTGCGTCGTGCTGATTTCGACAAATTTGCCGGCGCTGACCGCCGGAGTGGGACTTGCGGGACTCGGGCTGTCCGCGGTTTTTCCCATTACTATCGCGGAACTTTCGCGGCGCTTCGAAGGATCGGCGTCGCGCTTCGTCGGCGCAATGTTCGCGCTGGGCGGGCTCGGTGGCGCAACGCTGCCGTGGCTGGTCGGCTACGTTTCAAATAAGTTCGGCAACTTGCGCGCGGGACTGTGGGTTCCCGTCGCAGGATGCGTGATCCTGCTCGCTCTGTATTTGCTGCGCTGGGACAAGGACGCGTGCGAGGTTGCTACACAACTTGATTCACACTGAGACGCAGTTCCGCGTGTGGCACTGCAACCTTACTGCAAAGCTGAACTCTAAAGCGGCACCCTTCAACAACCGAAGGGTGCGGCACGCAGAAGAAAAGGCAAAATCGTTTAGCGCGTTCAAGCGTGTGCTCCAGGCACAACTGGCGCGCATGCGAAATGAAGGGTGTTTTTGCGCCGGGACCGCGAGAAACATCGAATAATCGCCGATTTGAGGGGAGGCTGAAAAAGGACTTATACTAGACACAGGTGTCAGTCTGGTTGCCCAAAAAGGTAATATAGAAGAGAGTTTATTTACTTGACTTGTCTTATGTGTGAGGAAATCGATTGCCGGAGTAAGCGCCACGCTCAGAACCCGGCACGCGCTGTTACACAGGGCTGCGATGCCTTATGTTTGCTGCAAACTCGAACTCTAAACCCGCACGCTTCAAAAACCGAAGCATGCGGCACCCAGAAGAAAAGTCAAAATCCCCTTAGCGCATCAGGGGCGCCGGATTTTCTGTGAGGGAAAATCAGGCGATTTTGGAACGTATTCCCCCCCAAGAAGCACGAAAGGGTCGAGAGTAGATCGTTTTGCGGACCCTACAGAGTTAGAACCAGATTCATTGCGTGTCCTTCTCCGATGCCTTTGCTAGTTCGTATTCTCCCTGGTGTGAGTTCACTAGCGTTACCGTACCGCTTCCTTTGAGAAAGCCCATCTTAAGGTTCAGGCGGACGTAATAAGTTTCTCCGGCTTTTGCGTCGAGATCGATGCCTGAGCCCTTCGCAGTCGAATGGATGCGGTGTTTGCCCGGCGAAACCGTGTACGTGAACTTTTGACCGCGACCGAGACTGCCGACATTCGCATCATCAATAAAGAGGCTGGGGTGAATGGCCGCGCCGATGAGACTAGAGGTGCGGTAAAAACAGACCGTGGCCTCTACGGGCGCGGATGCGGGTACTGCCGCACGCGTCACTGGCTTTGGCGCTGGCGCCGGCTTCACGACATGGCAGGCCATTCCGTTGATGAGCGTCTCGTCGGACGAGATGAAGTTGTTTTGTCCCGACACCAATTGCCTGCACTCCATCTTGGTTTGCGCCGCGCTTGGCACTGCGTTGCTTTGCGCAGCCACAAACACGGGGCACAATCCGATCATGGCCGAGATCAGAATCGCTCGCATGGCTTGTCCTCCGACCGTCAGTATGTCGAGGACGAGCATCTTCCGCTAGCTGGCCGGGAGAACAGTTGAAGCGAAAGAGTCAGTGCGGGGAATCCAGTCCTGTATTTGAGCACAAGACTGTGAGCGAATCCCAGGTGAAAGCCATGGACGCGCTGAGCACAAAATCCGGAACTTGCAACGATCTTCAAGGTCGGCGCATGCAGGCCCGAACTGAAAATGCGCAAGGCCGTAGAAGGAAATGGGATGGATGGAGCCGCGGGGCGGACTTGAACCGTCGACCGCCAGTTCTCATCTTATTTTCCTATTGAACAACTGGATCGGCGCGTTCTTGTCGGGCTGCCCTACCGCCTTGAGCTTAGGCGGCCAAATCCAAGAGACAAAAACTGCCAATAATATGGACCCGAGAAACCACATCGCAAGCACCTTTATCAAAAAATTTACGCCGATACCTTCTTCGTAAATCAAAAAGCACAGGAACGGAAATGGCGCGACGAGCGCCCACTTCGGATAGGCAGGTGAAAGGTCAAGTTCTGTATCACATGAGGGACACTTACGCTTGCCTCCCGAACCCCACTCGACGCGAAATTCAGTCGGTCTGAGCCTCGAATGACACTTTGGACATTCCCAGGTTATGTTGCGAATTTGCATGGTCGTCAGTCTATAAGAGTGCGGGTTTTCTTCGACGAGGAATCCTCTTCTGTCGTCGTTGAAGCGCGAGTCAAACCCAAAAATGGAGCCGCGGGGCGGACTTGAACCGTCGACCTGCCGATTACGAATCGGCTGCTCTACCAACTGAGCTACCGCGGCTGCGTGATTTGAATTTAGCATTGACGGCGAGAAGCGTCAAACCACCGCCAGTCGTGATTTGCGCAAGCGTTTAATCCTGTGACACACTGAACCGCAAATGCGCACGCGGCGATCCTACGTCTTAATTGGCGTCGTAATTGGCGTCTTAATTGGGAGGCGACAGTCATGGTTGCGAAACTGATAGGCCCGCGCGACGGCAAGGTGGGTTTCTTGGGAAGCATTGGGGTTCGGTTCATGATCTGGGGCGCGGAAGCGGGTGAGCAATTCTCGTTGGTGGAGCACGCGATGTCACCGCGCGCGCTGGCCGCTCCGTTGCACCGGCATACCCGCGAGGACGAGTACAGCTACGTGCTTCGGGGACGTTTGGGCGCCCTGCTCGGCGACGACGTGGTGTTTGCCGAGCCAGGCGATCTTGTATTTAAGCCTCGCAACCAGTGGCATACCTTCTGGAACGCCAGTGATGAGCCGGGGAGCATCCTGGAGATCATCTCTCCAGCCGGCTTCGAACGCTTCTTCAGCGAACTTTCCGATCAGGGCGGGGCCGCCAATTTCGAGCCGTCTGCTTTAGCCAGTTTGAGCTCGCGTTACGGTGTCGAGATGAAACTCGAGACTGTGCCGGAACTGGTTCAGCGCTTCCAACTTCGCTTCCCCGGCGAACCGGTGAACGCTGTTGGGTAGATCTCGTTGAACGGCCTTCTGGGATCCCTGAGTCTCGGCTTGCGCGGTTGTACTTCCTCCGGCCAGCGAAGGGCAAAGCTAATTTGGATTTTAATGTGAGAATGGGTACATCAGCCAACCGAGTGCCACGGAAATTACGGCGAAGAGGACGAAGTAAAGGAGGGCGCGGCTGAGGCGCTTTGTGGCCGTGGGCTGCGAGAGCGACGCAAAGACTACCGAAATCAGTCCTGCGCAGAGAAGCAATGCCGGGAAATGACGCAGATGCAATTTTTCTTGCTCCTTGAGAGCAAAGGATTAAGTGCCTGCCGGCCTTCCGGCCGCGCCGGGACGCCGCTACAAAGGCAACGTCAAAGGGCAAAGCGGCGTCGAGCCGCCGCACTCCATAAAAACACGGGGCGCACAGGCTGCCAATACGCGGCGGGTCAGGATTTTTCTTTCTGCGCGATGGCAGAGACGTCGAGAACGCACAGAAAATTCAGCAGACCGGCTATCGCCAGGAAACGCGTGCCGTAAACTCCCGCAACGAGTGCCGTGTCGGCGCCGTGCGGTTCAAACAATCGCGCAAGAAAATAAAACGCTCCAGAGCCAATTTCGGCGAGAAAGCCCATGAATTCGAACATGTCTCCGCCGCGCATCGAATAGACCTGTCCGCCCATGGCATAGCCCGCCACAGCCAAGCCGCCCACGCACAAAAAAATAATGGCGGCGCGTCCTCGGCGTTTCAACAAGAGATGGCCGAGCCCGGGAACAAGCCATCCCGCAATGATTGCGGCGTAGCGCGCGGGAGACAATACGTCTGATTCAGAGGTGATATTCGTTTCGGGCATTTCGCGCTACTGCGGCAAGCAGGCTCCAGCCTCCTGACGGCCATAAAAGCCTATTCAAGTATCGGGATGATTTCTTCCTGCATGGGGCCAGTGACGGTCGCTTCGCCGTCGCCCACATAAACATTCACTTCCGAGCGCACGCCGAACTCGGGCAAATAAATTCCGGGCTCAATCGAAGAGCACGTATGCGGCACGATGCGGCGGTCGTCGCGCGTTTCCAAACCGTCCATGTTCGCGCCATTGCCGTGAACATCCTGCCCGATGCTGTGGCCCGTGCGATGCGTGAAAAATTTGCCGTAACCGGCTTTGCGAATCACCTCGCGCGCCGCCCGATCCACTTCCCATCCGTACGTGGCGCGTCCCGACGAAATGGACTGCTTTACGAATTCGATGGCCGCGTCGCGCGCCTGCCGCACGATATGGAAAATCTTCGCAAATTTCGCGGGCACCGATTCGCCGACGTATCCCATCCAGGTGATGTCGTAAAAAACGGCGCCGGGACGGTCAAGTTTGCCCCACACGTCAAGCAGCATCAAATCGCCCTTGCGAATCGGAAAACTCCCCACCGCTCTGGGCTCGTAATGCGGATCTCCCGCGTGGGCGCCGACGGAAACGTTGGGAGCCGAGTCGGCCACCACCGAATTCGCGCGGAACTGCGCAGCCATCCACTGCGACAACTCGAATTCCGTCAGCGATTTATTTTCGCGCACAAACGATCCCGCGCGCGCGAAAGCCTCTTGCGTCACGCGGTCCACGATTCGCCCGGCCAGTTTGTGCGATTCGAATTGCTCGGGGGTCCAAGCCGCTTCGAACTTCTGCACCAGGTCGGCGGAGCTGACGACTTTCGCGCCGAGCTTTCGCACAAGTTCGATGGTTCCCGCGTCGACCAATCCAATATAGGGAATATTGTTCTGCGGCGAATACTGCATGGCGATGGCTTTCGAGCCGTTCAGAATTTTGCCCAGCCCTTTGTGCAGCTCTTCCCAGCCCGAATATTCGATTTTGCGGCCGGGAAGGCTGTCGAGCTGTTTCGACTCGATGCGATGAACGAGTTTGCCCGGCGTGCCGCGCGAAGGAACAAAATAAAACCAGCGGCGCGTCGTCATTCCGTTCGAGCCGAGCCCGAGGACGCGAGCGGCAATCGGATCGCGATGATGGTGGTCGTAGAACAGCCAGCCATCGAGTTTTTGCGCGCGAAGTTCAGCTTGAATTGCTTTGAGGTCGGCCATGGCTCTCTTTTCCTTGCGTGATGCGGGCGTTCTATGTGAGCGCCTGAATTCGTGCCGGGGTGACGCCGCGCACCGCCACGCGCTTCATTCGGCTCTTCTCGCCTGAAAGAATCTTAACAGCGGAGACGGAGACATTCAAACGCTCGGCCAGGATGTGGCGCAGCGCGTCGTTAGCGCGGCCGTCAACGGGCGGCGCGGTGACGCGAGCCTTCAGCGCTCCTTGAAATTCGCCGTCAATCGAATCGCGGCTCGCCCCGGGCACGATGCGCACCACGAAAACGACGGTGCCGTCGCGTGCAGTGACTTCAATCATTGCTTTGCGGTCATTCTTTCGCGCGTTCGCCGAAAATCGCGGTGCCCAAGCGCACCTGCGTCGCGCCCTCTTCGATGGCAATCTCGAAATCATGGCTCATGCCCATTGACAGCTCGGGAAGCGAGCGGTCGAATTGTTTCTCGAGATCGTCGCGCAACCGCCGCAAGCGGCGAAAATAAGGACGCGAATCGCGCGGATCGTCGCAGAACGGCGGAATTGCCATCAGGCCGCGAAGTTCGAGATGCGGCATCTGCCCGATGGTCTCGGCAAGGGCCGGAAGGTCAGCTTGGGCGACGCCAGATTTTTTTTCGGCGGGATCGAGCTGAACTTCGATCAGCACCGCGAGCCACTCGTTCGTTTCGCCAGCGGCATCGTCAAGCTTCAGCGCGAGCGCTGCGCTGTCCACGGAATCAATCCAGTCAAAGAGGCGCGCGGCGCGACGCGCTTTATTGGTCTGCAAGTGTCCAATCAAATGCCAGCTTGCCTTCAGATCCGTCAGCTGCGGCTGTTTTTCCTCCCACTCCTGCACGCGATTTTCGCCGAACGCGCGCACGCCCGCATCGTACGCGGCGCGTATCGCTTCGGCGGAAACCGTTTTCGCAGCGGCCACCAGTACTACTTCCTCCGGCCGACGATCCGCGCGAGTTGCCGCCCGCGCGATGCGTTCACGAACTTGTTCGACGTTCGACGCGATTGTCGCTGCGCGAGGCATGACGCATTCTAGCACGCTCAATCGGCATTCTTTTTCGCGACGCTCTTCGAAAGAGGCCAAGTTGTCGAATATGTTAGACTGTCCGCCACTCTGATGCCTGCCCGCGGGAAATTCATCGCGCTCGAAGGAATCGACGGCTCCGGCAAGCGCACGCAGCTCGAAATGCTTTCGCGCGCGCTTCGCAAACGCGGCATTGACCACGTTACTGTCAGTTTTCCGCGTTACGACGGGTTTTTCGGGCGCATGGTCGCAAGGTATTTGAACGGCGACTTCGGCGAACTGCGGGAGGTGGACGCGCATTTTTCCGCGTTGCTCTACGCGGGCGACCGATTGGAAAACAAATTCCAGCTTGAAGAAAATCTCGCGCAGGGGAAAATGATTCTTGCGGACCGTTACATCGGCTCGAACCTGGCGCATCAGGGCGCGCGAGCTCCCCGGCGGCAATTGCCGGAATTTTTGCGCTGGCTCGAGGAGTTGGAATACGACGTCTACGGCTTGCCGCGCGAAGATATCGTGATTTATCTGCGCTTGCCCGCCGCGAAAGCTCAGGCCATGGTCGGCAAAAAGAACGCGCGACGTTATACGCGCCGGCGGCACGATTTGCAGGAAGCAAATCTCGCGCACTTGAAAGCCGCCGCGAACGTCTATGAGCGGCTGGCTGAGCGCCCAAATTGGAGCGCGGTGAATTGCATGAATCGAAACGAACGCGAGATGCTTGCGCCAGAGGCGATTCATCGCCAGGTTATGGAGGTTGTCGATAGCCGCGTTTTGAGGAATCCGCGGCGCTCCGACAAATCGTGATGGGCTTCAGCGATTTTCTCGGCAACGAACGAATTGTCTCTTCGCTGCGCGCCATGCTCAGCCGTGAACACGTGCCAAGCGCTTTGCTTTTCGTAGGTCCGCAAGGCGTGGGGAAATACACGCTCGCGCGAATGTTTGCCCAGGCGGCAAATTGCGAAAGGCTCCGTGACGACTTTTGCGGCGAGTGCGCCATGTGCGTGAAAATCGCGCGACTGGCCGATCCTGCTGCGTTGATTGAGCAAGGCCTCGCGGAGCGCGGAGAAAATCCCGACGCCGCGACGGTCGAGCGCATGCCGCTGATCCTGGAAACTCATCCAGACGTGTGGGCCATCGTCCCGGATCCTGTCCGCCGGAAAAATCCGGTGGCTCGGCCGATGATTCGCATGGGCCAATTACGCGCCGTGCAGCGCGCCGCGTATTTTCGGCCGCAGGGCCGTCGGCGCATTTTCATTCTCGATGGGGCTGATACAATGCGCTGGACGGACGCCGACGTCTTCCTCAAGATTCTCGAAGAGCCTCCTGAGAGCGCAACTCTGATTCTGCTGGCGCCGCGCGTTGATTCCCTGCTCCCGACAATCCGCTCGCGTTGCCTGACTTTCTGGTTCGCGCCCGTGCCAACTGAAGAAATCGACGGACTGCTGAAGGAACGCACCAAATGGAAAGCTTCGGAGCGCAAACTCGCCGCGCAGCTTGCGGACGGGCGCCCAGGCGCGGCTTTGGAACTGGATTTGGAGGAGTCGGTGAGGCTTCGACGTGAGGTTCTGCGCTTGATTGCGGACGCAGCAGCCGGCAAATCCTACCGCGCGATTTTTGCGGCGACGGCGCGCCTAGCCAAGAATGAATCGGAATCGTTTGAAAATCTGCTTCCTCTGTTCTATAGTCTCTTGGCAGATCTGCTTGAGTTGTCCCATAGCCCAAAGAATTTCGTGCCCCGTAACCCAGATCTACGAGATGAGCTTGAGCGACTGGCAGGCAGCATTACAGACAAATGGGTCGCGCGGGCCACGGACGGCCTGGATCGTTTGCAGAGCCGATTGCGGCGCAATGTGGGACGTCAACTTGGGCTGGACGCTCTGGCTGTGACCCTTGGAAACCACTGATTAAGTCATCGGGCCGAGCTGTCAAAAATTATTTCAATTTATTAGGAAACCGAAACTGGGTCTGCGCAGTCAAATAAGCAGCGCATTAAAACGCAAGGAGCCATAATCGTGAACCGCAAGCTATTTCGTCCTACGCTCACAGAAGTGAAGGAACAATACCCACCACGCGGAGCGCACGAACCTCAGGGCCCTGGCCCGCGTAAAAAACCGGCTCCGCCGGATCAAACGCACGCCGAGAGCTTTTATTACGTCAAGCAGATGCAGGCGCACACGCCTGTTGCCGTTGTCTTAAGCGATGGCGAAGTGCTTCGTGGCATTGTCGAGTGGTATGACCAGGATTGCATCAAACTCACCCGCTTTGGCAGTCCGAACCTGCTCGTTTATAAGCACTCCATCAAGTACCTCTACAAGGATGGCGAGGAAGCGGCGCACGGCGGGAATGGAAACGGCAACGGGAACGGCCACCACGACGGCTAATTTCAACTGGCTCTTCTGTGGCCGAAGCATTTTCTGGGAGTTTGCACTCTGGCGTCGAGCCTGTTAGATTCGCATCTCGACGCCATGCCCGAGAAAAAGGAATCCGCGCGAGCCACCGTCATACTGGCTCTAGTCGCTTTGGCCGTCGGCTGCTATGCGCTGCTTTTCGGCCTGCAAACGCTGATTTACTTCGAAGCGCGGCATTGGGCCGCGTCAGCTCCTTTCCTTAGAGACGTTCCTCAGCCCCTTCCCTCCACCGTCGCGTCGCCGATCCAAGAGAAAGGCCTCTCATCCTACGGATTCCAGTTCGCAGCACCGTGGAAAGGCATTAGCAAACAGAATTCGCAGAACGACCGCTCGGAAATTGATTTCAAGTCTGGCGCCGTGCTGCTGTTCTTCAATCCCGAAGGCGAGAAAAACATCGTGGACAGCATACGCACGGGAGATCCGCAGACTTACCAGCAATACCAGACGATCTTCGGCGCCGATTTTTTCCCGAACAACTACGCGCTGTACGATGCGGTCTATGGAGCTTCGCCCGCAGGCCTTTCGCCATTTATGTCCAGAGACAAAGCGGTCCGCATCAGCACGCTGTTGCAGTGGAAGCTTGGATACGGCGCTTACGGAACCAAGACAATTTACACGCTGCAGGCCGGAAACAATCGCGGATTGCAGTTCGGTGATCCTGCGGCTGACCACGTGGTTGTCGTGCGGCTTTTCGATCCACACGAACAGCAGATGCGGCTGCTTTTCACCTCGAAATCCGCCCAGCCCGGCATAATTTCCCAAGCCGACATCAACTGCGTCATCGATTCGATTCAGCCCGTGTCGTCGTTTCAATAGGAATATTCACCAGCAGCTTGTTGAAAAAGGGTTCTTCGCCGTCATTCCAGCCCCACGAGAGAGTCACAGTATACAAAAATCCAAAGAAAATGCAGATTCCTCGTCGCGGTTGCTCCTCGGAATGACAGCAAATGAGATTTTTCAACAAGCTGCTAGGAATAGAAATACGGACGCGCGCGGGCCTGCGGTCACAGTTCCAAGGCAAACAATTCCACGTACACCGTTAAGAGAAGCTATGCGCGGGCGGCGGTTGATGATGCATCCAGCACGCGCTGGTAATACGCTTCGTAGAGGGGAATCACGTCGTTCGAGCAGAATTTCTTTCGTGCGTTGATGCGCGCCTGTTTCCCCATTTCGCGGCCGCGATCCGCGCGCGACAGAATCTGAATGGCATATTTGGCCGCGCCGGCAACGTCACGAGGCTCAACCAGGAAGCCGTCGACGCCATGCGTTACCACTTCCGGCACGCCGCCCACGTTCGTCGCCACCACAGGGACCTCGCAGGCCATCGCTTCCAGCGCCGCCAAGCCAAACGATTCCAAATCCGAAGGAAGCAGGAAAAGATCCGCCACTCCCAAAAAATCCTGAATGCGCGCTTGCTTGCCAAGGAAAAAAACGTCGCGCCCCAGTTTTTTCTGTCTCACAAGGTGCTCGGCGGCGCCGTGGTCTGGGCCATCGCCAATCATCACCAGCTTTGCGGACATTTTCGCGCGCACCAGCGCAAAAATCTCGACTACATCGGTAACACGCTTCACGGGACGAAAATTCGAGAGATGCATCAGAACCGGCTCGCCATTCGGCGCCCACTCGTTGCGGAGACTTCGATCTTCGGAGCGACAATAAAGGTCGCAATTCACGAAATTGCGAATCACTTCAATCGGCCGCCGGATATCGAACTCCTGAACCGTGCGTTCGCGCAAGTACTCTGAAATCGCCGTCACCCCGTCGCTCTTTTCAATCGAAAAGCGCGTAATCGGCAGGTAGCTGCGGTCGTTGCCGACCAGCGTAATGTCCGTGCCATGCAGCGTGGTGATGAAGGGCAAACGGCGCGGCGCGGACATTTCGCGCGCTAAGAGCGCACTCACCGAATGCGGAATCGCATAGTGCACGTGGAGCAAATCGAGCGGCGCGGACTCGGCGACTTCCGCCATTTTCACGGCCAGCGCCAGCGTGTACGGCGGATGGTCGAACAGCGGATACGTTGTCGTCTCCACTTCGTGGAAATAAATGCGCTCGTTCGCCGGGTTCAACCGTGTCGGCATCGCGTAACTGATGAAGTGTATCTCGTGACCGCGCGCGGCCAATTCCATGCCAAGTTCGGTGGCGACCACTCCCGAGCCGCCGTACGTTGGATAGCATGTGATGCCGATTTTCATCAGAGTCCTCGAAATGCGCGACGCGCCGCTTGCGAATCCCAGATGCGGAATGCTAGATTCGCAAACTCTCGTCTTTGTTTAGACGTCACGGAGCAGCCCCGCGATGCAGCGAGTTTCCGGAAAGGTGGCCGTCATCACCGGCGGCGGCACCGGCATAGGCCGGGCCTGCGCGCTCGCATTGGCACGCGAAGGCGCGAAAGTGGCGCTCGCGGCGCGGCGGCGCGACAAAACCGAAGCAGTCGCGCGCGAAATTGTTGCCGCTGGCGGCGAAGCGCTGGCCGTCGAATGCGACGTGACGGACAAAGCTTCCGTCGAGCGAGCCGTGCGCGCGGTGGAAGAGCGCTTCGGGAAACTGCACATCATTATCAACAATGCGGGCACGGTTCACGTCGGCTCGGTCGAGGAAACATCCGACGAAGACTGGAATCGCGTTATCTCGGTGAATCTTACCGGAACGTTTCTGATGTCGCGCGCGGGAGTGCCGGCTCTCCGACGAGCAGGCGGCGGCTCGATAATCAACATCGGCTCGTATCTGGGCATCGTGGCCATCAAACAGCGCGCCGCGTACTGCGCTTCGAAAGGCGGCGTCACGCTGCTCACCAAAGCGATGGCGCTGGACCACGCGCACGAAAACATCCGCGTGAATTGCATTTGCCCCGCGATGGTCGAGACGGAAATGGCGCTGGGCGCGATTTCCCGCGCACCGGATCCTGCCGCGTACCGCCGTCTGCGGGAATCGCAAATCCCCGTTGGCCGCATCGGGCGTCCCGAGGACATTGCCGAACTCGCTTTGTACCTCGCCTCGGATGAATCCACATGGATGACCGGCGTGGCGTTTCCGCTCGATGGCGGAGTGACGGCGGGCTGACATGCGGCGCGCGAAAAAAACTCCGCCGAAAGAAATCGTTAAGCCTCTCACCATCACCGCGCTCGGACGCCGCTTCCATTTCAGCAACACGGCTCGCCAGTTCGGATTCCGGTTCGATGGCGCTGGCCCGGGGCGCGCCGTCCTGAAAATGAAAGTCCGGGCCAAGCATAAGCAGATTCACGGAGTCGTGCACGGCGGCGTGCTCGCGTCCATCGCGGACACGGCGGGCGGTCTCGCGACGTATTTATCGTTGCCGCCCGGCTCGCGCACGGCGACCGTGGAGATGAAAATCAATTTTCTGGAGCCGGTCTCGCGCGGTACGATCTTTGCCGAAGCGCGGGTCATCCGGCTGGGAAAATATCTGGCGGTAGTCGAATGCGACGTGGTGGACGACCGTGGCAAGCTGGTCGCCAAAGCGCTGATGACTTTCTCCGTCGGCGTGGATAAATCCCACAAATTAAAATGACGGCTCGTGCCCGGCATCATCGCATCAGAAAATCGGGTATTGGGTCAGTTTGAATTTTGGCCCTTTGTGTCAGGATCAAGAGAACCCACCACCGAAAATCGTTGCGGGCTTTACTTCCCCGCGCGGATTGGCTAACGTGAACGCAAGCCCCATGGAACCCCTCGGCACGCAAAAAGAACTGCTCTTCACGCTGGTTTTGCAAGTCGGCTTCGCGGCGTCGCTGGCTGCGTTGCTCGTGCGCTTTGTGAAGTTTCGCCGCGTGCTCTTCAATGAAATCCGCGATTCGGATCAAAAAGTTCTCTTACTGCTCTTTCTCACGCCACCGCTGGCGATCGGAGTCGTCCTGCGCCTCGTTGGCTACCATTTTTTTGACCTCACGCTTCCCGGCGCATTTCTACTGGGTTTGCTGGGCGGAAGAATGGTCGGACTTCTCGGCGGCTCGATGCTCAGTCTACCCGCATTCGGGAATCACGAATGGATTGCCACTCCGCTCGCCGCGCTAGTCGGCCTGCTCGCCGGAGTCATCCGTCAGGGCATGCCAAACAAAGAGGACGTCTGGCATTTCGGGCCGTTCCTTTTTCTCAACATCCCGAAATCCATTTGGCGGCTGGCGCGGTACGGCCAATTGAACTGGGCAATGGTTCCGCTTGGCGCGTGCGCGGTGCTTGAGTTGGGCCGCTACGTTCTCGCCTACGCTCTCCACGGCAAGTGGCTTTACACGCTCGCGTATCCCGACTGGCGCTGGGTCCCGCTGATTATTTTGGCCACGGTGATGTGCGTCGCAATGCCCATTAAGATTTGGAACAATACGCGCATCGAGATGAACCTCGAACAAAATCAGCAGCTGCTGCTCAAGGCGCGCATGGACGCGCTTTCCAGCCAAATCAATCCGCATTTTCTTTTCAATACGCTGAATACCGTTTCGTCGCTCGTCCGCTACGATCCGGACATGGCGCGCATCGTCGTGATCAAGCTGTCGAATATTTTGCGGCGCCTGTTGCGCAAGCACGAGACGTTCGTGCCGCTCCGCGACGAGTTAGATTTCATCGATGACTATCTCGATATAGAAGTCGCGCGCTTTGGCCGCGACAAATTGCAATTCTTCAAGGAAGTCGAAGAGAGCACGCTCGATACGTTTGTGCCGAGCATGTTATTGCAGCCGATTATCGAGAATGCGATTCGCCACGGACTGGCGCCAAAACTCGAAGGCGGCGAAATCCGTCTGCGCACGCGGACAGTCGACGGCCGGCTGACCATCGACATTGCCGACAACGGCATGGGAATTTCGTCGGACCGCCTCGCCAGGATTTACAACAATGGTATCGGCATCAGCAACGTCCGCGAGCGCTTGCGCCTGCTCTATGGCGATCAATTCCGCATGGACATTCACAGTCGCGAAGGCGACGGCACGCAAATTCGCATCGAAATCCCAGAATTAGTCTCCGCCGTCACCTCCGCCTTGATCTGACCTGAATCGCAGTACTGCGCTCAATCCCAGTCAGAATAGAGGTACCAGTGTTCGGCCAACCGGCGGTATTCAGAACCATTGCCTGTCGCACTCTCTTGCTTCCCAGAGTCGTGCTGCTCAGCGCAAGGAAGAAACGCGCTTGTTGAAGGGTCCGTTTTTCGACAATATACGAAACCTTTTGAGACTCCACTGACAACGCTTCCTGCCGTGTAGGAAATGAAGTAGATATCGCCTTGATCGTCTTCGCTAAATCCGGCGCTTAACCCTACTTTGCGGAACAGCTTCCGGTAGTCATTCCATCTATCCGCCGTGATTCCCCATTGCGACTCCGGTGTGGGCCACGCAACAGAGTCCTTGCGCCAAGTAAAGTCATCAGCGATGCGGCTCATCGACGAGTCTGTTTCTGCCATCGAAATCAAGGTTTCAAAATCACGGCGATGCTCGTTAAATTGTTTCATGAGCGAAACACCAAGACCGTAAAACCAGTGCCAGCGAGGAGGGCTATATAAACGCGATATCTGAGCATTAGTTAGTCCCACCGCAATCCGTTCAACGCAACCAATGTTAGCTCGAAATTTCTAGTGCTCCAACAGTACTGCTATAATGATGTGTTTTCACGTCCTCACAAAGGCTCGCTGATGGCTCGCAAGAAAAAACTGGGCAGGGCGCGCGTCGTGGCGCGCGCGGAGTTGCCCACGCGATACGGGAATTTCACGATTCTCGGCATCGACGGCGCGAACGCCGCTGAGAGCGCCGTCGCGCTGGTGCATGGCAAGATTCGGCGCGGAGACGCGCCGCTCGTGCGCATCCATTCGCAATGCCTGACGGGCGACGTGTTTCACTCCGAGCGATGCGATTGCCGAGCGCAACTCGAAATGGCTCTCGAGCGCACTTCGCGCGCGCGCTGCGGAATTGTTCTCTATTTGCCGCAGGAGGGCCGCGGAATCGGCCTGATGAATAAATTGAAGGCTTACGAATTGCAGGATCGCGGCATGGACACGGTCGAAGCCAATCGCAAGCTGGGATTCGAGGCCGACCATCGCGATTACCGTTTCTGCGCGCAGGCGCTGAAGCTTCTCGGCGTCCGCGCGGTGCGATTACTTTCGAATAATCCAGATAAAGTCGCGCAACTCGAAGCCGGAGGAATTCGCGTTGCAGAACGCGTTCCCTGTCAGCCGGCCACGACGCGACGCGCCCGCGGTTATCTGCTCACCAAAAAGAAAAAGCTGGGCCACTTGCTCGAAGGGATTTAGCCCGGCGGAGAAATTTTGTGTCCCGCAGCTCCTGAGGCTCCAAACAAACCACAGCAACAAGGAAGAGACTTTTAGCAGCTTGTTGAAGAAGTGCTTCTGATTGCTATTTCTGTCGCCGCGAGGGAACCGGAGTTTGCACAAATCCAAGAAACAACAGATTCCTCCTCGCGGCTGCTCGTCGGAATGACAGCGAGTAGAGTTTTTCAACAAACCGTTAGGAGGCCGCAGCGTTATTTGCGACATAACGTCGCCTTCTTCAGGGGTTAAAACCCCTGAAGAGACAGACGTCTCATGTCGCAGCTAAAGCTGCGACCCCCTAAGAGCCTCTGAAACAGGGAGGAATTGCGAAAACGCAAGCACTTTGGCCATGGAAAAACGAAACTAGCCCCCGCCGACGAAGTGGACGATTTCGTAGGAATCGTCGGGCTGAACCAGAGTTTGCTGCCAATTTGCGCGCGGCAGAATGTCGCGGTTGCGCTCAATCGCGACACGCTCCGACGCGATTCCCAGATGCGCGAGAAGCGCCGTGACATTCAAGCCATCGGGAACTTCGCGCGGCTCGCCGTTAATCACAACTCGAATCGTCACTTGCATGGAGATATTCAGGATTTTGTTTCCGGCGGCGCCGGCTTGGCCTTGGAGCGCAGCGCATAACGCACTTCGTCGTTCCCCGCTTCCGACTCGGCTCGAATCACTAATTCACTGCCGTTGGCTCCCAGCGGCGGCATCGCGAAACGCAACTCCGCTACGCCATCATCTCCGGTCGTGGCGGAAAAGCGCGCGGCTTCCGCGGGTCCCGTAATGTTTGCCTCCACATTCGCGTTCGCCACGGGCTCGCTGCCGCCGCGTCGCAATACTTGCACGTCGAGCGTGGCCTTGCCTGCCGCCAGCCACGAATTCGCATTGCGCAGCCGCAGTTGAATTCCATTGCCGGATGGGCGGACACCACCCTCCGCAGCCGTCGGAACCGCAATCGCACCCTCGCGCACGGCGTCCATCACAGCGCGATGCTGGGCTTTCACGCGCTCAAGCAACGCCTCTTCCGAGATTCCCACTGCCACTAGATCCGAGTAATTTGACGTTCGCCGGTGAAAAATTCTCCCTCGGTGATAGACCAGAGTCTCGATAAGGTAATCCGGCTGTCCGTGGTCCTCTGTCTGGACGTGGCAAATTTCTTTGCCTACGTTCACGTCTGAGTTGAACCCCGAACTCATCGCAAAAACTCCCTCGGCAGCCTCGACCGTTGTCGAAAACAAAATCAAAAAAAGTTTATGTACACATTTGACCAGGACGTGCCTGCCCCGCTATTATAGCAGCGCACTGAAAATGAACGGAAGCTACCTCGACAGTTACGCTCCTTTGCTGCTGATGTTCCTGCTCGCCGCGGGACTCGCCGCTGTTCTTATTATTGCCTCTTCCTTGGTGGGACGCCATCTGAAGGTCCGCGCGAAGGACCAGCCTTACGAATGCGGCATTCGTCCGACCGGTGATGCGCGCGAGCCTTATTCCGTGCACTTCTACATGGTGGCGATGATTTTCATACTGTTCGATATCGAAGCTATTTTCCTTTATCCCTGGGCCATCGTTTTCAAGCAGCTGAATATGTTCGGTTTTGTCGAGATGCTGCTGTACATTGCTATCCTGGTGGTCGGCTATATTTATTTGTGGAAAAAGGGCGCGCTGGAATGGAAGTAGCCTGACTGCCACAGGCAGGCTTAAGCCGCCGGAATCGGACTCATAAGAGTGGAAGCAGCGCAACAAAACGAGTCGCTGGCAGTCCGCAAACTGAAAGAACGTGACCCGCAAGGGATCACCGAGGTCATTTCTTTTCGCGGCGAGAATACCGTCGTTTTGCCGCGCAACCGCTTGATTGGCGCGTGCGAATTCCTCAAATCCGATCCTGATTTGGATTTCGCGTTCCTCTCGGACATCAGCGCCGTCGACCGCTTCCCGATCGAGCCGCGCTTCGAAGTCAATTATCACCTCACCAGCCTGAGCCATCGCGAGCGACTGCGCATCAAGGTGAAGGTCACGTCGAAAGATCCCGTGATTCCCACTGTGATTCCCGTGTGGCCCACGGCCAACTGGCACGAGCGTGAAATCTGGGATTTGATGGGCGTGCGCTTCGAAGGCCATCCAAATTTGACACGCATTCTGATGCCGGACGATTGGGAAGGCCACCCGCATCGTAAAGATTATCCGGTGGAGGGCTATCGCTGATGTCCACCACGGTCGGCGCGCCCATCAGCGATAATAAACCGCCGCAAAACAAGACCATGGTCCTCAACATGGGCCCGCAGCATCCGTCCACGCACGGCGTGTTGCGCGTGATACTCGAGCTCGATGGCGAAGTCGTCCTCAAGGCCGAACCCGTCATCGGCTATTTGCACACGGGCATCGAAAAAAACTGCGAGAATCTGACGTATTCGCAGTGCATTCCGCTCACCGACCGCATTGATTACCTGGCGAATCTGTCCAACAACCTCGGCTACTGCCTCGCGGTTGAAAAACTCGCCGACATTCAGGTGCCCAAGCGCGCGCAATACATTCGCGTGCTGCTCACCGAACTGACGCGTATTTCTTCGCACCTCGTCTGGCTTGGCACGCACGCCATCGACCTGGGCGCCATGAGCGTCTTTCTTTATTGCTTCCGCGAGCGCGAGGAAATTCTAAAAATTCTTGAAGCAATTTCTGGCCAGCGCATGATGACCAGCTATTTCCGCATCGGCGGACTGGCGCTTGAGCCGCCGCCGGGCTACCTCGAATGGATCTCGAAATTCCTGGACACTTTGCCCGGACACGTTGCCGAATACGAAGATTTGCTCACGGAGAATCCGATTTGGAAGCTGCGCACGCAGGGAGTCGGCGTGCTGAAACTTGACGACGCCATCGCCATGGCCGTTTCGGGCCCGTCGCTGCGCGGCAGCGGCAGCGATTATGACGTTCGCAAGTATTTCCCGTATTCCAGCTACGACGAATTCGATTTCAAAGTCCAAACGCAAACCGCCGGAGATGTGTACGCGCGGTATCAGGTGCGCGTCGCGGAAATAAAGGAAAGTGCGAAGATCTGTAAGCAGGCCATTAAAAAAATACCGCCGCAGGGGCCCTTCCGCGCTGAGGTTCGCGGCCTGGTGCCGCCTTCGCGCGAGGAAATGAAAACCTCCATCGAGGGCCTGATTTATCACTTCAAGATTTGGACCGAAGGCATCACGCCGCCGCCGGGCGAAGTCTATCAGGCGATCGAATCGCCGCGCGGCGAGGTGGGCTTTTTCGTGGTCAGCGACGGTTCGAACCGCCCGTATCGTGTGAAAATGCGCGCGCCATCGTTCGTCAACCTGCAAGCGCTGCCGCATCTTGTGGTCGGCAAGCTGATTGCCGACGTAGTCGCCAGCATCGGCACAATCGACATCGTTCTGGGAGAAGTGGACCGCTGATGCAAGTTCCAGCTCAGCTTGACGCCAAATTCAACCAGCTTGTCGGACGCTATCCCGTCAAGCGCTCTGCGCTGATCCCCATGATGATGTACGCGCAGGACGAATTCGGCCACTTGAGCGACGAAATCCTCGACGAAATCGCGCGCCGCCTTGGCCTGAACATGACCGAGGTTACGGAAACGCTTTCGTATTACTCGATGCTTCATCGCAAGCCCATGGGGAAGAACCACGTTCAGGTTTGCACCAACACTTCGTGCCAGCTTCGCGGCGGTTTCGAGATATTGGCGCACGTCGAAAAGCGCCTGGGCATTGGCAATCGTCAGACGACTCCGAACGGCATCTTCTCGCTCGAAGAAGTCGAATGCAT
>DASYYR010000069.1:0-9290 GCA_035933575.1 Candidatus Acidiferrales bacterium
GGGCCGATGATGCACGTGACGCCGCTGCCGCTGAAGACGATTTGCGTCTTCTCGCAGAAGGATTTGAAGCCCAACAATTCGACTTTACGCAGTTTGAGCACGCTGCTCCTCAGAAATAGCCTGGCTCTTCCCTTTGATGCAGGGAAGCAGCCTGAATTTTGTAACTGCCAGCAGAGGGTTTTGAGACAAAAATCGTGGCGGGTCGCAGTGTGCGGGCCCAGCCGTCTGGCGCATCAGATCGGCGGTGATGGAAAGGAAAGATAGCACGGGCAACGGGCGATGTAAAGGTTGTGGCCTTAGGATGTTCCGTCAAACGAACCTGGGAATCTAGAATTGCGCAGTTCGGCTCGGCCTGATGTAAAGGACATCAATCTCCGAATGCCATAAAGGAGAGGTACTTTCTGTTTGCGTTCGCCGCGGTGCTGATCTGAAAAATGACATTCACTTTTTCATTCTTCCCGTCTACCTTCCCCGTGCTTGTCAGATACCAAACCTTGATGGTGCTGCCAACGTGAATATCAGACATTCGCAGCGGTCGAGTCGCTCCCTCATGTTCATGAACCAAGTAGCCATCCGCAGGAATGCCGATAAACGTTTGAGACTTGCCGTTCTTAGGATTTGTGTAGGACAGAGTAATCTCCCTCGTCTGCTCGTTCGCGGAAACAACTTGTCCCGTCCAGGTATTACCCGTATAGCCTGGTGGGTAGTAGCCATTTCCGGCGGTCCCGTGCTGCGCAAATGCAGACCCGGCGATACCTAGCAAAAGCGTTACAAGAACGCGCAATTTCATAAATCCTCCCTCATTTCCGCCTGCGAGGAACGCTGCAATGCTGGAGCGTCACTTCAGATACTCCTGGTACCAGGCGACGATGCGGTTGAGACGGTCGAGTTCGTGCTTTTCTTCGTGGAAGCCGTGATTTTCGCGTGGGTACTCGACGAGCTCAGCTGGCGCGCCATAAAACTTCAAGCCGCGATAGAGGCCGGTACTTTGGCCGAGGGGATCCGTGGTATCGGCCTGGCCCTGGAGAATCAAGATGGGCGTGTGTGCGTTCTTCAGATAGAGATAGGGCGAGTGCTTGAGCATGTCCTCTGAGTTGTTGTAAGGGAGACCCCAGAACCACTTGTCGTACGACGGGCCATTTTCCGTTTCGAACTCGGCGACGAGATCGACCATGCCAGCGCCGGAAACCGCGGCCTTGAAGCGATTGGTCTGCGTGATGGCCCACTCGGCCATGTAGCCGCCATACGACCATCCGCCAATGCCGAGACGATTCGGATCGGCGATGCCTTGCTTGACGAGGTAATCCACGCCGGCCATGACGTCCTTGAAATCGGCGCCGCCCCAATCGGCGCGATTCATTTCGACGAATTTCTCGCCGTAGCCGGTGGAGCCACGAATGTTGAAATAAGCGACGGCGAAGCCGTGCGCGGCCAGGAGCTGACCCCAGGAGTCGATACTGTCGGACCATGCGCCGGTGGGGCCGCCGTGAACGAGAACGACAAGAGGCATGGCGCCGGAGCCGGAATAATCGAGAGGTTTCAGGAGTTCGCCTTCGATTTCGAGGCCGTCGAAGCTGCGGTAGTGAAAGAAGCTGGGCTTCGAGAGGACTACAGAATCCCAGCTGGAATTGAGATGCGTGACGCGCTCCGGCGAGCCGTTGGCGGATGCGAGATAAACTTCAGGGGGCGCGGTGGCGGATTCGCCGACGAAGGCGATTGTTCCGGAGGGCGCGATGGCGAAGGCATGTGGATTGGGGCCAATGTTGTTGAAAATTTTCGCCGAACCATCCGCGCCGACGGAATACAGCGTCGTTTTGAATCCCGTCTGGGCGACGGCGACGAGACTGCCGTCGGGACGCCATTCGATGCCGTTCATGGCGCGGTCAATGCTTGCGGCGGTCAGATTATGGCCGAGATTTGAAATGGACGTCGAATGCAAGTAGATGTCGTGTGGCTCGGGGCCGTCCACGCGCGGTGCGAGATAGGCGAACTCGCGTCCATCCGGCGAGACGCGAATATCGCCGAAGGATGCTTTTGGTGCCGCGAGCAGCGACCTTTTGCCCGACGCGGCATCAATCGCAAATACATAATAAAAGATGTCATCTTCGGATTCGGGATGATCGGTCGCGGAGACGACGAGGCTGTCTCCACTGGGCGTCCATTGTGCTTCTCTGACCTGCCATTTTTCGTCCGTGAGCGCGCGGGCTTTTTTCGTTGCGAGATCAAGGATCCAGAGACGAGCGTGCTTGTTGTCATGATCGACGACAATGGCGTCGTCCTTGTCTTTTTCTTTTTTCTGTTCCGCGGCGGTCGGTTCGTCTGGAGCGACGAAGGCGATTTGTTTGCCGTCGGGCGACCATTCGAATGAGCCGATGTTGCGCTTGCCCTCGGTGATGGCGTAGGCGTCGCCGCCATCGGAAGGCATCAAATAAATTTGTCGGAACTCATCGCGATTGGAAAGGAAGGCGAGGAATTTGCCGTCCGGCGACCAGCGCGGCGAGTTGTCGGTCTTCTCGGAGAAAGTGTACTGGCGCACTTGGCGCGTCGCGACGTCCATCATCCAAATGTGCTGCGAATTATTTGCGGCCTTTGGCGGCTCGCTGACGGTGAAGGCAAGGCGCGCGCCGTCAGGCGAGAAGCGCAAGTCGGAGATGCGGTGCAAGTTCAAGGCTTGTTCGGGAGTCAAGCCTTGACTGGCGGCTGAATCCGCTGCGTTTCGCGGTTTCACGAGGGCAAGCGGGCTGGCGAGCAATAGAATCGCAAATGCACGGACAAGAAAGCGCGTTTTCATGGTCGCTCCAGGCTGACGGGACAATGTAGTGATGCGCGGGCAATTCGTCAATTGAGATTTGCGCGCGATTTAGGAGCGGCCGGAGCGAGTGCGTTGACTTGCGGATTCGTCGAACATAGGATGCGGGCGAGATGGCGGCCATGTTGCCGTCAAGATTGAAGGAGAGTGCGTGAGTTCATTGCCAAGTGTTCCGCGTGGCAGGAGTTTTGCAATCGCCATCGCGGCGTATGCGTTGATCATTTGCCTGACGGCGATTCGTTCGGGGCCTCCGTCTGCGAAGGGCGTGGATGCTCCTGACGATGAGTTTTCGAGTGCGCGGACGCGAATTGTTCTGCAAAAGTTGGTGGGCGATGGCGTGCCGCATCCCGTGGGAAGCAAGCAGAGCGCCGTGGTGCGCGCGCGCATTGTCTCGGAATTGACGCAACTCGGCTATCAGCCGCAAGTTCGCGGCGGCTTTGCGTGCGACGCGTATGGGACATGCGCCGAAGTGAAGAACGTGGTCGCGCGTCTCGACGGACAAGAAGCAGGACCGGCGGTGATGGTGGCGGCGCATTACGATTCAGTTCCGGCCGGGCCGGGCGCTTCCGACGACGGAGTTGGCGCCGCGAGCGTTCTGGAAATTGCGCGCGCGCTGAAGATGTCGGCGCCGCCGCGGCATCCGGTAATTTTTCTGATCGACGAAGGCGAAGAGGCGGGGCTGCTAGGTGCAGTTGCTTTCGTTCAAGATGATCCGTGGGCGAAGGATGTGCGCGCTGTCGTGAACATGGATAATCGCGGCACTTCCGGGCCCAGCGCAATGTTCGAGACGGGCAGCGCGAATGGCTGGTTGATGCGGATGTATGCGAAGGCCGTGCAGCGTCCGGACGCGACGTCGATTTTTTACGCGGTTTATAAGCTGTTGCCCAACGACACGGATTTCACGGTGTTCAAGAGCGCGGGATATCAAGGTTTCAATTTTGCTTTCATCGGCGACGTGGCGCACTACCACACTCCGCTCGATGATTTCGCGAATGCGAGCGCAAACAGCATTCAGCAAGAGGGCGGCAGCGCGCTGGCAGCCTTGCGCGCCCTGGCAAACTCGAATCTGCAATTCGGCGGCGATTCCGAGGCAGTGTTTTTCGACCTCTTTGGCTGGAAGACGATTTGGTGGCCGGCGCAGAGAACTGTTTATTTTGCCGCGGTGTCACTGGCGCTGCTGATCCTTGAAATCGTGATTCTGCTGCGCCGCAAGCAAATGCGAATGAAGAATTTCCTGTGGGGAGTTGTCATCTGGCCTGTGATGATTCTTGCAAGCGGAATCGTTGGAGGAATTCTTTATTTTTTGCTTCGGGCAGCGGGCGCGTTGCCTACGCCATGGGTTGCGCATCCGGCGCCGATGCTAATTGCATTTTGGACGTTAGGATTTTTGGTTCCCGCGACTCTTGGTCTGACCTTCTGGCGATTTGCGGGCTTCTGGGGGTTATGGAGCGGGGTATGGATTTGGTGGGTGATGGCCGCAGTTGTCCTGGGACTGTTCGTTCCAGCATACAGTTACATTTTCGTGGTGCCGGCGCTGGCGGCGGGGATTTGCGGGTCGGCAATACTTTTTGAACGAGGCGATGGAGGCTTTGCGGGGGCGGTTGCCGCAATTGTCCCTGCGATGGTCGCTGCCGCGATTGCGATTGAGGCGATATGGTTTCTGTACGACGCGCTGGGCGGGATCTCGCTGATTGTGATTGCAGTACTCGTTACGCTGATTTCAACACCGGTCGCGCCGCTGGCTGGGACTGTTTCGGCAGGGAAGCGATGGTTCGTTCCTGGCGTTTTGCTGGCTGGCGTGATCATCGGGGCGGGAGTCGCTCTATTTTTGCCTCTTTTCTCGGCGAACTCGCCAGAGAGTCTTGATCTCGAATATTTTCAGAACGCCGACAGCGGTAAAACTTACTGGATGGCCAATCCTGCTTCGGAGCGGCTGCCGCGCAGTCTAATCAACGCGGGCGATTTCTCGAATAAAAAGCTGCCGGTTTATCCGTGGAGCTCGAAGGGCGCGTTCGCTGTGGACGCGCCGGCATTGAATTTGGCTTCGCCGGTGTTGACGGTGCTCAGCGTATCGTCTTTGGGAGGGAAATGGCGCTATGACGTTCTGCTGCGGTCGCCGCGCGGCGCGCCGGTGATCTCGCTCGCGTTTCCGCCGGATGCGAGCGTCGAGTCCGTTTCCATGCAAGGACAGGCGATTCCGGAACCTTCGCCGCGCTTGCTTGGTTACACGCGTGGCTGGCGGCCGTACACGTGCAGGGGCCTGCCCGCTGAAGGCGCTGAGATGCAATTCACGCTGGCGAGCGCGAAGCCGGTGCAATTATTCTTACTCGATGAGAGTTTTGGTCTGCCGGCGCAGGGAGCGCTTTTGCAACGCGCGCGGCCAACGACAGCGGTGCCGATTCAGGACGGTGACGCGACTTTGGTCACGCGGAACATCACGCTAAAGCCTCAGTAGAGGCACGCTAGACATCAGCATTCGCGGTAGTGACTCACATTGCCGTAGTAAGTTAGTTTCCGACTATCGGACTAATCAGGAGTTCGCAGCTTATTGCGAGCAAATTCCCTTCCGAGATAACTTCCGAGTGGCCAAATCGAGAGCCATTCACTTAGAATCTCGGGCTAACAGGGAGGTATTAAAGCCAATGTCAGGGCATCCTATCTCGATGCGTGTTCTCCACTTTTTGTTTTTTCTGTTGGTACCTCTCATGGGAGTTCTGCCCGCGCATGCGCAGCAGTGGCTACAATTTCCGCCCACTCCTGACTTGCCTAAGCCAGATCGCAGCGGTACCGTGGCTGTGAATGGGATCCGCATCTGGTACGCAGTTTTTGGCCAAGGGTCACCCGTCATTTTGGTGCATGGCGGGGCCGGAAACTCGAATTATTGGGGACTCCAGATTCCGGCACTCGCCCGCCGATACGAAGTAATCGTTCTCGATAGTCGCGGCCACGGTCGCAGCACCCGCACCAGCGAACCAATCACCTATCACCTGATGGCCTCCGACGTCCTGGCCCTGATGGATACGTTGCACGTTCCTAAAGCTGCGCTAGTGGGTTGGAGTGATGGTGCGATCATTGGCCTCGATATTGCCGTACACCATCCTGAGCGGCTGACGAAGTTGTTTGCATTTGCGGCGAATTCCGACACTTCTGGCCTAAAAGACGTGGACAAGAACCCGCTCTTCAATGAGTACCTCAACCGAACCAAGGGCGAATATCAAAAACTCTCGCCGACGCCAACGGAATACAACGCGTTCTTGGAACAAATGAATAAGATGTGGGACAGCGAACCCCACTTCTCGGATGATCAGTTACGCAGCATCAAAGTGCCGACTTGGATCGTGGATGGTGATCACGACGAGCTCATCAAGCGGGAGGATACTGACCACATGGCCGCTCTCATTCCCGGTGCAGGGGAACTCATCTTGCCGGAGGTCAGCCATTTCGCCCTTCTGCAAGATCCGGCGCAATTCAATGACGCCTTGCTGCACTTTCTTTCGCTCCCCTAGTGCATCCTCACTTTCAACTCGTAAATAATCGCGACCAGCCCATCAGCAATCTGGCCAGTGCCCGATAAACACGCTAACCGGAAACTGAGTCGCTAGAGGATTCCCGCCACGTTTGCCAGTCGTCAGAGGCTCGGCTAGAATGGCCAATTCACAGAACAGAGATTTTTCGCGAAGGGCGACGCAGAACCTGATGAGCGAATCACACACTGCGGAGAAAACGGAGAAGAGCGCCGGGATGGGCGAAATCCTGCTCGAAAACACGCTGAGCAACCGCAAGGAAGTTTTTGTGCCACTGCATCCGGGCGAAGTCCGCATGTACACGTGCGGGCCGACGGTATACGACTACGCGCACATCGGGAATTACCGGACGTTCGTGTTTCAGGATATTTTGCGGCGATTTCTGCGCTCGCGCGGCTTTCGCATGAACCACGTGATGAATTTGACGGACGTCGACGACCGGATTATTCAAAACGCGGCGGAGAAGGGCATCAGCATTTTCGATTACACGGCGAAATACGTTCAGGCGTTCAAGGAAGACATGGCCGCGTTGAGCCTGGAGATGCCGGAGCATCTGATTCGCGCGACGGATCATATTGACGACATGGTGACGCTGATCGAGAAGCTGGATGCGAAAGGGATGACGTATCGCAGCGACGGGTCAATCTACTACCGCATCGCGAAATTTCCGGATTACGGCAAGCTGTCGAAAGTGGATTTGAGCGGAATTCAAGCCGGCGCGCGCGTGGAGGTGGACCGGTACGAGAAAGCGGATGCGCGGGATTTCGCGCTGTGGAAATCGCCGAAGCCGGGCGAGCATTTCTGGGAAACGCGCATCGGGCCGGGACGTCCCGGGTGGCACATTGAATGTTCGGCGATGGCGATGAAATATCTGGGCGAGACGCTGGACATTCACACGGGCGGAGTTGATTTGACATTTCCGCATCACGAAAACGAGATTGCGCAGAGCGAAGGCGTGACCGGCCATCCGTTTGTGAAGTATTGGCTGCACGCGGAGCATTTGATTATTGATGGCGAGAAGATGTCGAAGTCGCTCGGCAATTTCTACACGCTGCGTGATTTGCTAAAGAAGGGCCACAAACCGTCGACGATTCGGTACATGCTTGCTTCGGTGCCTTACCGGCGGCAACTTAATTTTACGGGGGAGAGCATCCAGCAAGCGGCCAGTTCGGTGGAGCGCCTGCGAAATTTCGTCGCGCGAATTAGGGAAGGGAAGTTTCCAGCGGGCGCGAATCCGGGGATGGCTGCGCGAGCGCAGAAAGCTGAAGCCGATTTTGAAGCGGGGCTTGCGGATGATTTGAACACGGCCGTCGCGCTCGCGGCGATATTTGATCTGGTGCGCGATGTGAACACAGCCATCGACCGCGGCGAGTTCCACCAGCAGGATGCGCCGCATGTGCTGGCTGCAATGGAAAAATTCGATGCGATATTTGCCATAATTGAAGATAACGACGCGGCGAAGGTTCGCGCGCTGGGATTTGAATCCGGCGCGCCGGAAATGAACGCGGCGGAAATCGACGCTCTGGTTGCCGAGCG
Organism: Candidatus Acidiferrales bacterium; assembly: GCA_035933575.1. Classification (GTDB taxonomy): domain Bacteria; phylum Acidobacteriota; class Terriglobia; order Acidiferrales; family UBA7541; genus DAHUXN01. Next base: position 7,870 of record DASYYR010000069.1, read on the forward strand.
CCAGCGGGCTCGCAAGGAGCGAAACTTCAAGCGCGCGGACGAGATCCGCCAAGAACTGGCGGAACGTGGTATTCTTCTGGAAGATACCCGCGAAGGCGGGATCCGTTGGAAAAAAAAGTGAACCTGCAATTTCAAACTCCGACCTCGTGGCACAGTGTGCCTTCCCGCCAGAGGCCCAGCCTGTTTGGCGTTGACTAACAACCCTTCCTCCGTTTGCACGGCGCTGTTGCCAACTGGCTGCGGCGCAAAAAATCAAAATTCAGGAGGAAGAAATGAAAAAAGCTACGGGTTGGAGATTGCCTCGCTTGACAACGAAGCTTCCGGGACCGAAAGCCAAGAAGCTCGTTGGAAGAGACGCGAAATTTGTTTCGTCGTCGTATACGCGCAGTTATCCGCTGGTGGCAAAGCGTGGACGCGGAGCGGTGATCGAAGACGTGGACGGCAATCGTTTTTTGGATTTCGCCGCGGGAATCGCGGTTGTTGCCACAGGCCATTGCCATCCCGCTGTCGTCTCCGCGATTCAGAAGCAGGCGGCGCAATTGATTCACATGTCGGGCACGGATTTTTACTACGAGAACATGGTGGAGTTGGCCGAGAAGTTGGCGTCTATCGTGCCCGGGAAAGACGCCAAGCGCGTTTACTTCGGCAATTCCGGCACCGAAGCGGTCGAAGCGGCGATGAAGTTGGCGCGATATCACACCAAGCGTGACAAATTCATCGCGTTTTACGGCTGCTTCCACGGGCGAACGATGGGGTCGCTGTCGCTGACCGCAAGCAAATCGGTTCAGCGCAAGGGATTCGGGCCGCTGCTCGGCGGCGTGGCGCATATTCCGTATCCAAATCCGTATCGCGATTCGGGCCAGAGCGAAGAGTCTTCCACCGAACAGTGTCTGGAATTCCTGGAGGATCAGGTTTTTCACCGGCTGACAGATCCCGCCGATGTAGCGGCGATTTTCGTGGAGCCGATTCAAGGCGAAGGCGGATACGTGTCCGCGCCCGCGGCATTTCTGCGGGAGTTGCAGAGGATTTGCCGCAAGCACGGGATTCTGCTTGTTGCCGACGAAGTGCAGTGCGGAATGGGGCGAACAGGGAAGTGGTGGGCGTCGGAGCACTCGGGAATCGATCCGGATATTGTTTGTGTCGCGAAGGGAATCGCGTCAGGCATGCCGCTCTGCGCGACGATTGCTCGCGCGAGTATCATGAACTGGCCGCCGGGCGCGCATGCTTCGACGTTTGGCGGCAATCCGATTTGCGTGGCCGCCTCGCTGGCGACGATTGACCTGGTAGAACGGAAATACATGGCGAACGCCGCTCGAATGGGCGAGTTCATAATGGAGCGGCTGGCCGATTGGGGCGAGCGTTATCCGATTGTCGGAGATGTTCGCGGCAAGGGGTTGATGATTGGAATCGAAATCGTGCGC
>DASYYR010000076.1:0-43560 GCA_035933575.1 Candidatus Acidiferrales bacterium
CTTGATATGGATTGGCGACGGCGTGAACTTGTATTTCTTCGCCGTCATGTCAATGACTTGAGTGTTTTGATTTTGCGGGGGTGGCTGCTGTTGACGCGAAAAAGCGCCTGCTGACAGGAACACTGCGAAGATCATCACAAGGAAAACGCGGAAGAGTTTCAAAGGACGTCCCCTTCGATAAATTTGACACATCGCAAAAGCCTGCCGCTGGCAGGGAACACATGTTGCCACAACTACCGAAATTGTGGAGCGAAAATGTGCGGACCGTCTTCCAATGCGAATGTCCGACGGAATATTGGGGGCATGGCGACTGTTTGCGGTGCGGGGAGCGGGGAAGTTGACAGCGCTGATAGCGTGTGGAATCCTGTCTTTGGGATTCCCCATATGCGAATCAGCGCGAAAGGCGAGTATGCGGCGAAAGCCGTTCTTTACCTGAGCTTAAAGCATCCCAAGGTAGTGACCATCCACGAAATCGCCGAAAACCACAAGATACCGCTAAAGTACCTGGAGCAAATTCTGCTGGTGCTCAAACGCGCGGGTGTGCTCGAGAGCCATCGCGGGGTCCGGGGCGGCTACACGCTGGGACGATGTCCCGACAAGATTTCGATTGGCGAAGTCTTGCGGGCGGTCGACGGGAAATTCTCGCGATCGAGTTGCGTGGAAGTCGACCTGCAGCGCCACCATTCCTGCCCCGAAGAAAATTCCTGCGGCCTCAAGCAACTGTGGCAAGACGTTCAGGTGGCGGTGGAGAAAATTCTGTTCGAGACCACGTTTGACGAACTGCGCAAACGCACGCTGGCAGGCATCGCACGCGAGGGCAATTACGTCGCGTTCGAAGTTTAGCCATTTCAACATGGAAAGGGCCGCGGGAGATAAAGAATCTCAGTTCTCTTCAAAGCGAATTTTTCTTTCCGCCGAGTGGCGGAGCCTGGTGATGTTGAATTACGAGGTTGATCCGGAGATTTTGAGGAAGCGTGTTCCGCAAGGCACGGAGGTCGATTCCTTTCGAGGAAAGACTTTCGTGAGTTTAGTTGGATTTCAATTCCTGCACACGAAGCTCTTTGGCATTCTTCCTGTCCCGTTCCACACTGATTTCGAGGAAGCAAATCTTCGCTTTTATGTGCGGCGTCGCGAAAGAGACGAAGTTCGGCGCGGAGTGGTTTTCATTCGCGAGATCGTCCCGAAGCGCGCGGTCGCGCAGCTTGCCCGGCTTATCTATGGAGAAAACTACAGCCGCCGTCCGATGCGCCATGATATCAGCGTAAATGGGGCGCGCAGAACGGCTGAATATCAATGGAAGCTGAACGGCCACTGGTGCACGTTGCACGCGGAAGCGACGGGCTATGCTGCAATACCGAAAGAAGAGAGTCTCGAACAGTTCATCACGGAACATTACTGGGGTTACGCTTCGGGCCGGGGGAGTTCCTTGGAATACCGCGTGTCTCACGAACCCTGGCGAGTATGGGCATGCACGGCGGGGAGTTTTGAAGGCAATAGCGACACGCTCTACGGACCTGAATTGGGCGGGATTCTGCGTCGCCCGCCAAGTTCTGCGTTTATCGCGGAGGGTTCACCTGTGGTTGTTTTCGCTGGCAGGCGGATTTCATGACGGATTTGCGCCCGGCGCAGACTACAGCTGCTCCGCCCGCCGGCTGGATTCTTTATGACGGCCAGTGCGGCTTCTGTTTCCGGTGGGTTCATCTTTGGCAAGAAGTAATCGAAAGGCGCGGATTCGCTCTGAAGGACCTGCAAACTGCGGCGGTTGACGGGACCTTGCAAACGTCAGCAGAGAGCCTACTCGACGACATCCGTGTGTTGACCTCTGGAGGCGAGGTAAAGTCCGGGGCGGACGCGTATCTGTATGTCACGCGTCGAATCTGGTGGGCATGGCCATTTTACGCGGTATTCAGTTTGCCCGGATTTAACTGGGTGTTATGGCGTGGCTATCGCTGGTTTAACCGGAATCGATATCGCATTTCGCGGCACTGCGAAATACCTAAACGGTAGAAACTATCTGCCCAAAAGAAAACGGCGAGCTGCGAAGCTCGCCGCGTTCCCGTTCAATCGATCGAGGTTCAGTCGCTCAGGCAAAAAATCTACGCTGTGGCCTTTTTCTTCTTGAACCAATCAGCGTTAATTGCCGTGTAGCCTGACCATTTCTCGGGCAAATCCTCGAGGGCGAAAATCGCCGTTACGGGACACACGGGAACGCAAGCGCCGCAATCGATACATTCCTCGGGATTGATATAGAGCTGCTTTTCGCTCTCAAAATCCGATTCATCCTTGCGCGGGTGGATACAATCCACCGGGCAGACGTCGACGCATGCCGAGTCTTTGGTTCCGATGCAGGGCTCCGCAATTACATAGGCCATTTAGTTCTCTCCGAAAACCACCAGAAATAGCGCCACCCAATTAATGCTGATATCAATGTTGAAGCGTCCGGTGAAGAAAAACAAGCATTTTATATCATCAAAAAAAAGAGCGTACAAGCCCTGGGACGCATGGGGTACGCCCGATTGCGATTCTCTGGGTGGAGAAATCGCGAGGGCTCGGAACAAGGTTGAGGCCACATGTAGACGAAGCGGCGAGACAAAATCACGAGCGCGGAAGGCTGGCCGCGCTCGTGTGAATGCTGGAACGTCCGCTTACCGCGGATTCGAGTCGACCAGCTTCCAGGTTACATCCGGATCATACTCGGTGATGGCGGCGGCAATTTTGTCAGTGTCGGGACCGAGGTTCTTCTCGTAAACGCGGCCCTGCTGATTGACGATGAAAGTCATCACGCCGGAATTGCCCCATTTGTCGGGATAAGCGATCAGGGCGTGGCCTGCGATCATATTGCCGTTGATGATGTAATCATATGCCCCGCCGGGAGCGTGCGGTCCCTGGCTCGTGAGGATTTTGAAGTAGTATCCGTGGAACGGATGATGCCCTCCGGAGGAATTACCGTCGCCGGCATCGTTCTCCGCAGCCGTGTTCTGAGAGCCGTAACCTTCGGCGCGAGCTTCGGCGACGAGAGAGCCAAGCGGGCTTGGAGCTTCGTCCGGAGCCGTCTCCCAGTACAGTCCGTCGTGTTGGCCCGGCGTGCTGATGAACCGAGGCGCATAGGCAGCGACGCCATCGTGCCCCCAATCATCGTGCGTGAAATATTCCCACTGCGCGACGACGTAGGCGCGACAAGTCGTGATTGCGGACAGCTCGTTCTCTCCGATTCTGCGATCCAAAATTTCCTGCGAGCCTGCCTTCGTGTCGAAAACCCACTGTTCGCCCTGTTTCACGATGGGAACTGGAAACGGCCAATTATTCTGGCCGACCGTGAGCGTGTACTTCGAATCGCTCTGTTGCTTGAGCTGGGCGGATTCCTGAACGCCCTTGGAAAAATCATCCAGATCCTTTGCATCCTCGACCGGATCGCCGGAAAGTAATTGCTGAGCGGCAGGGCCAAAGATTTTGTCCAGGGCGGCGTGATCTTTCGCCTGAGCGGCTTGCACAAGTGCCTGCATCGCCTGCTGTGGCGAAGAAAACGTTTCCTGGGCGGTATCCTGGGCGTGGAGAATCGCCAGATTCCCGAAGACGAAGAAAACCGCAGCCATGGCAACCAAGAAAATGAGTGCCGAAGGAATCATTACGCGACCTGAGATTTGTCTGGCTCGAATTTGCATAAGAGTGCGTCCTTTCGCTAACGGTTGAATCTGGCTCATAGGAGCCTCCCAGGACGGCCTGGCCGCTTCGACTGTTTGGGTTGTGCGCGGCTGGGCTCGGGCCGTGGAGGCGCGGGCCTGTTCATCTGCTGACGACTCTGTTGGCCGCGCTGGCTCGCGGCTTGCGGAGTAAAACTACCTTCGCTGCGACCGAAGGCGTGCGGACCCGGGGGCGGCGTGGGGGCAGGCCGGACCTGTTGTGGCGTCACTTGGCGGAACGTTTGGGGCGGCGTTGTCCGGACGGGCTGCGGCGGCGTCACTTGCTGTGTCACTCGATTTCGCTGCTGCTGTTGCTGCTCTGGAATCCGAACCTCGCGGGGCGGTGCCTGCTGCGGAATCGCCTGTTGCTGCGGAGTCTGGTGCCCGCGAAACTGGTTAAGCCGCGGATTGCTGGTATCGATATTGCGATTGATGACGCGATTGTCGACCGGCGGGGCCTGATAGCCGGGATCGCTAGCGTTTGGCCGATTGTTTTGATTGTTCTGGTAAGTTTGCCGGTTCTGGTTGCGATCATTTCCAGTGTTCTGGTTGCCGCGATTGTTCTGGTAAGGGACGTTTCTGTTTCGCGCGGTGTTGTCGAAATTGACGTCGCGATGAACACTCGTATAGGTGTTGACGTTGTTGACGTTCACTGTGCGATTGACGATAGTGCGGTTGATGGTGACATTCGAGACGCGATTATTGATGTAAACGTTGTTTTGCCGAATGTACGGACGCGAGCGACGTTGCCAATCGTTATCACCCCGCCATCCCGTGTAATAGACGCGATGATTGTGCCAGTCGGTGTCCCGATCAAGCCATGCGCCGATCGCAAAGCCTACGCCAAAAGAAATCCCCACGCCGAAAACGCCTCCAAAATAGGCGCGGCGGGCGTAGACGATGGTCGGATCGTAGGTGGGCACGTAAATGTATTGGGGGCTGGCAGGCCAAATCTGAATGACGCCGTCCTGATCGACGATCTGCCACTGCGAATTCGAGACCAGATTACCCTGCGAATAGGCCATGGAGCGCAAGCGCTGGATTGATTCCATGACATCAGTCGATTGGTTCACATAGGCCTGCCCGACGGCAGTGGTCCAGTCGAGCTTCTCGTCCATCATGTCGAGGACTTCGGGATAGTGCGCGACGGCCTTGACGCTAACATCCCACGGTTGATCGTCAATGTCTTCTTGGCCATTGGCACGCACCCAGCGGTCCGCGTCGTCAATTTGGTCGACGAAGGTTGCGGCAGGCAAAACCTGCGCGAGCAAAGGATCTGGGTAGAGTGCGATGGGAGCCAGCAGATTGTCGAGTTGGTCGGGAGAATATGGCACGTAGGGCGCGTAGTCATCCTGAACCTGCTCGTCTTGCTGGTATTGCTGATCCTGCTGGTCTTGCCGTAAAGCGACAGCCTTCGGAGCATTCACATTGATTGGACTGGCTGCGTAAGTGGACAGCGGAATGTACATAAGAGAAAGCGCGAGCGTGACAGCCAGAATTTTTCGCATGACTACAATTCTCCTTGTGGTCTTTCGATATGATTCGTGTTGGACGCGATCAGCATCGTAATCGTATGGCTTGTGGAAGGACCGGAGCTGATTGTCACATCATGGCCGAGTGAAGAAGGGTGGGGTTTCATTATATCAACCTTCGGCTACAGTGGGTAGGGCTAGGGAGCTAGAATATGCTGAAGACGCCGAACCCGGCTTGTGAGCAAAACAGCACATTGAAGCGAGCGAGGCGCACAGATAGAATAAACCGCATGACCACCAATCAAACGATAACGCTTAAAGGAAAAGCCCGTTCAGCGGCGGTGATTTTCTGCCTTGGATACGCGTGTTTTGGATCAGCACTTGCCGCGTCACATGCGGATCAAGCTGCGTTGCGACCTGCACAAAATGCAAGAAGCGCCGCGACATCGAAAACTAGGACGACAAACTCCGCTTCAAAGCAAAATGGCGAGCTTCCGTTGATCGATTTGGCGGGCTATCAGAAACTGGTGACGAAATATAAAGGCAAGCCCTTGGTGGTGAATTTCTGGGCGACGTGGTGCGAGCCATGCAGAGCGGAATATCCGATGCTGGTGGGGCTAGCGAAAAAATATGAGCCCCAAGGAGTGGTTTTTCTTGGCGTGAGTTACGACGCGGACGCAGATCTGAACGTCGTAGGCCACTTTCTGGCGATTTACCGGCCCGATTTTCCCAATTACCGGCAGAAACCAGGAATTGATGTCGACGCATTCAATCATGGGGTTGATCCGGCGTGGAACGGCGCGATTCCCTCGACGATTTTCTACAAGCCGAATGGAGAATTTGACGCGCAGTTTTTTGGAACGAGGCCGCGCGCGGAATTCGAAAAGGAGATTCAAAGTTTGACCGCAAATCCGTTCGCGCCAAAATCTGGAACGCCTGGCCAATAGAGACTTCGTCCATACTTCACCATTCGAGGCAATTATGTGGAGGCAACCGTGCTGAACACTCGCGGAAACAAACTGACGTGGCTGGGACACGCCACGTTCAAAGTCACGACGCCGACTGGGAAGGTGATTGTGGTGGATCCGTGGGTTATGGGGAATCCCTCATGTCCAAAACCAATGCAGAAATTCGAGCGCGTCGATACGCTGCTGATCACCCACGGGCATTTCGATCACATCGCGGATGCCGTGGAACTGGGAAAGACATTCAAGCCGCAAATAGTCGCCATTCATGAAACGTGCAAGTGGCTGGAATCGAAGGGCGTGAAAAATACCTTGGGGATGAACAAAGGGGGGACGCAGAAAATCGACGAAATCGACGTGACCATGGTGAACGCGGTTCATTCGTGCGGGATAGAGGACGACGGCAAGATCATTTATGGCGGCGAGGCATGCGGATATGTGGTTCGGCTTCCCGGGGGAATGACGATTTATCACGCGGGGGACACGGCGATTTTTGGCGACATGAAGCTCATCGCCGAGTTGTATGCGCCGGAGGTGGCGATGCTCCCGATCGGCGATCACTACACGATGGGTCCGCGCGAAGCAGCAATGGCGATTCGTTTGCTGAACGTAAAGCACGTGATACCGATGCATTTTGGCACTTTCCCATTGTTGAGGGGGACGCCGGAAGAACTCAAGAAACTGACGCGGGATATTTCAGGGCTGGAGATTCATGCGTTGAAGCCAGGGGAAAGCATCGGCTGAAGCGGGGTTTGTTTGCGTCGCGCGAAAGGCGGAGCGATGGCCGGCAAAATCACGGAAACAAGTGTTGAGAAGTACATTTACGATATTCTGCCGGCCCGCGACGCTGTGCTCGCGGACATGGAGCGGCTGGCGAGGCAGCGTGATATTCCCATCATTGGGCCGGCGGTGGGCCGGATGATTTATTTACTGGCACAAATCTGTGGTGCGAAGCGGATTTTCGAAATGGGCTCCGCAATCGGATACTCGACGATATGGCTGGCGCAGGCGGCAGGACCTCGCGCGGAGATCTATTACACGGATGGCGATCCTTCGAATGCACGGCGCGCGAAAGAGTTCTTTGAACGGGCGGGCGTGGAGAAAAGAATCACGGTGATGACCGGTGACGCGCTAGCGATGATCGACAGGACAAAAGGGAAATTCGACTTGATCTTCATTGACGTGGACAAGCATCAATATCCCGCCGCTTTGCAGAAGACGCTCCCGCGATTGAAATCCGGCGGATTGCTGCTGGCGGACAACACCCTGTGGTCGGGACGTGTGACGCGGCGCGCAAAGGACGCGAACACGCGCGGAGTACAAGAATTCAACAAGGCTGTTTACTCCTCGAAGGAATTATTTCCTGTGCTGATTCCGCTGCGCGACGGCGTCACGGTGTGCCGGAAAAAATAGACTCACAACGCTTTCAGGTAATCGTGAAACTTTATTTGCGGAATAAATTGGAGAGGAAGAATTTCAGGTTGGCGGGGCGCTCGGCCAAGCGGCGCATGAAATACGGGAACCAGTCGGAGCCATAAGGGACGTAAACTCGCAAGCGATAGCCTTCACGAATCAGCTGATCCTGCAAATCCGTACGAATTCCGTAGAGCATCTGAAATTCATATTGGTCGTTGCGGATTCCCTGCGCGGCGGCGAATTTCTTGGTGGCCTCGAGCATCTGAGGATCGTGCGTCGCGATGCCGTGGTAAATACCGCTCGGCAGCAGAATCTTCATCACCCTCACGTAGTTTGCGTCGACGTCCACCTTTCTCGGATAAGCCACTTCGGGCGGTTCTTTGTAAGCGCCTTTCACCAGACGCAGGCGGCAGCCCGCAGCGATGAGGTCTTTCGCGTCCTGCTCCGTGCGATACAGATAGGACTGAAGCACGGTGCCGACTGCATCGTTTTTTGCCCGCGCGCGTTTGCAAATATCGATGGTGCGCTGCGTGTAGGCGGAACTTTCCATGTCGATGCGTACGAAATTATTTTGCGCTGCGGCATGGGCGGCGATTTTCGCGAAAAGATCCTCGCAAAGTAGTTCACTGATATCGAGGCCCAGTTGCGTGAGTTTGAGCGATACGTTGCAATCGAGATGTTCGGCTGCGATTCGGTCAAATATTCCAAGATACGTTTCCGCGGCGCGGCGGGCTTCGGCTTCGCTGGTTACGCTTTCACCGAGGCAATCCAGGCTGCATGGGCGGCCGCGCGCATTGAGTTCGCGGACAGCGGCAACGGCGTCGTCGAGCGCTTCACCCGGAACGAAGCGGCGCGCCATGCGGCGGCTTGCGCCATTGTGCATGACGAAATGAGCCATCCGGGGACTCCGCGAAAGTTCGAGCAGAATCGAGCGAAGCATCAACAGGAGCTCCGATGACGCGCTCTTAATGATTCGATTTCGGGAGGATGGTGAGATTTAGACATGAGGCAGCGAGAGATCAGTGCGAATGAGCCTCCAAGAATCTCTCTACGTCCATGGCGGCCATGCAACCGGAACCTGCAGCGGTGACGGCTTGACGATAAGTCTTATCCTGAACGTCGCCAGCGGCAAACACGCCCTCGATATTCGTGTGACTTCCCCTGTTAGTCTTGAGGTAGCCAGCGTCGTCCATATCGAGCTGGCCGCGGAAGATTTTCGTGTTGGGGTCGTGACCAATGCCGATAAAGAGACCGGAAATCGGGAGGATCGATGTCTTGTTGTCCTCAACATTGCGAAGTTTGACGGCTTCGACGTCGTGCTTTGCCGGATCGAGGACTTCCTCGACGACGACGGGAGTGAGAAATTTGATTTTGTCGTTGGCCTTGGCGCGATCAAGCATGATTTTGGAAGCGCGAAACTGATTGCGGCGATTGAGGATGGTTACCTTCTTTGCGAAGCGCGTCAGATGCGTTGCTTCTTCCATGGCGGTGTCCCCGCCGCCAACGACTGCGATTTCCTTATCGCGAAAAAAATAACCGTCGCAGGTGGCACACGTGGAAACTCCGTGTCCGATCAGCTGCCTTTCGGAATCGAGACCAAGAAGGCGCGCGGACGCTCCAGCAGCGACGATGACTGTTTCGGCCTCAAAGGCTTCGTGGCCAGCTTCGATTTTGAACGGGCGGTTTTTGAGGGCAACGGACGAGACGGCGCCGGAGCGAAACTCGGCGCCGAAACGCTGCGCCTGCTTGCGCATGAACTCGATAAGTTCCGGACCGAGAATTCCATCCGGGAAGCCGGGGAAATTTTCAACCATGGTGGTGAGCGTGAGCTGGCCGCCGGGCTCGTGACCGTCAATGACTACAGGCTTAAGATTGGCGCGCGCGGCGTAAATTGCGGCCGTCAAACCTGCACAGCCACTCCCGATGATGACCACTTTATGCACTTGAAACTCCTAGAACATTCGATTGTGTCAGAACGCTTTGGGACGCAAACATCCTTGCGCAAACAGCGTAAACATTGCGCGCAAATAAAGGAAAGGCATTTTAACATCAAGGAGAACCTTGGCTAGCAAAGTTCTTTGCAGCGACGGAAAAGCTGTGAACGGGCGGGCTAAGTCATGGAAGAACGACGGTCTTTGATCTCTTGCAAGTGCTGGCGAAGGCGGGCGAGCACTGCTTCGCCCTGACCCTCCGCGATTTCGCGTTCCAGCTCCGTCAAGGCGAAATGGACGATGTCGTGATGATGGATCTCCTCACCCTTTAATTCATCGCTCAATCGAAGCCAAATGTCGTGGAGCAAGTCGATTTCCTTCGGCGTCAGATGGGGCGAGTGCGGGCCGAGGTAGAAAACGCGTTGCTGCCCGCCGGCGGTGACGATTTCGAGAGCCACGCGGGGCCGCGGTTCGGGCATACGTTCCCAGGCGAGGCCGACTTCGCGCGCCTGTTCCGTCAGCGGCATTTTCGACGATCCTCCAACGACGATAGATGCTGAATGCAGATTCGCGGCGGAACGCAGAATGCCATCCCACAAATCATTCGCGGCGGCTACGGCGAGGCGGACCGGTTTCCCTTCTTTTTCGGCAATGGCCAGGACTTTGGTGAAGAGGAGCTGCTCGATGGTACTGAAAAGCTGTTCCGGGTTCAGGTCGTATTCGCCGGACGCAGCGCGACGCAACAAGCGGATATGGAGAACAACGATATCCTGCTCATCAGTTCTCAAGCGTTCGAGAACGGAATGCAGGTGATAGAGCGCATAGTAGTTGCTGACGGGAACGAGGATGTTGCCGGGGCGAACCCCAACGCTGGCAGGCGTGAGATCCGCTTCTTGAGCAAGATTGAATTGGTCGAGCTCGGTCGAGTGCTCTGTTGTTCCATGCTGCTTTTGAACTCGCTTCTCAGAGAGCGTAAAGGCCACAAATAAAATTGCGGAGAAGACCACTCCGGCAATTGTGGCGTCGGGCTTAGTGAACAAGTTCACGGTAGCGATGAGCAACAGAATCAACGTGATCAGGCCGAGGCCAAGAGGAATTTCCGTGCCCGCGATGGTGAAATTCAATGGGACACGGTATTCGCGATCCTGCGGATGAGTGTAGCGCAGAACAAGGACCGCGATTCCCTTCATCGCGAAGCTCCAGGTCACGCCGAAAGCATATAGGTTGCCCAGAAAATTCACGTCGCCGCGACTCACCAGAATGGTAACGATCTGGAGAACCGCCACAGTAGTGATAATTCGATGAGTGGTACCGTAACGCTTATGCGGGTGGCGAAACCAATCCGTAAGGACGCCGTCTTCGGAAACGCGGCTCAGGACCCCGTTTGAGCCGACGATAGCGGTGTTGACTGCTCCAGAAAGAATCAGCATTCCTACGATCACTACGAAGACGTGAAAGGCCAGGCGCAGTTCAAAAGGCCCCTGAAGATTCATCGACAGGCCGCCGATGAGATTTTCGAAGAAACGAGGGCGGATGTGGTCCGGAATAATCATCACGGCAAAAATCGAAACGAACGCCGTAAAAGCCAGGCTGTACGCAACAATGATGAGAGCGGTCTTTTTGAGGTTCGCCAGCTTGGGATGCTCGATTTCGCGGTAGACCTGAGCGAGAGTTTCCTCGCCGCTCATGGCCAAAACAGAATGCCCGATGCCGACAAAGATCACCAAGAGAGTGAGCGTGTGGGCAAAGTGGAATCCGTTGAGCCAGCCAAGCGAGTGCTTGTCGAGAATCATGTTCTGCGGCAAAGGCGCGGGCGGCCAATGAGCCCCGCGAACGTAAACGGTGTAAATGCACCAGACGATCAGGATGACCACCATCAGAGAGGTCAGTTGCATGATGCGCAGTGCTTTCTCGCTGGACTCTGGGATACCCTTGATGTTTTGCCACCAAAAATAAATCGTGACGAGAATGGCGATGGTTGCCGCAGAGGCGTTCACGGACAACACGATATGGAAGTGGCCGTAGCGTAGGAGTTCGTTGCCCAACCCAGCGATGTACTGCCCGGCCGCCACGCCGCTAATTGGGCCGGTAAGCACGTAATCGAACATCAGGGCAGAGACGGAAAGCTTCGCGAGCGTGCCGCCCATGGCCTCTTTGACGACGCGATAGACGCCGCCCCGAACGAACATGCTGCAGCTTTCGACATAGACCAAAGAAACGGCATACGCCAGGAGCATTACACCCAGGATGAACCACGGCGCGGATTTCCCGATGAACTGCTCCGCTTCACCGCCGGCGTAATACGCCGAGGAAGCTAAGTCATTGAGGACGATCGCGCCGGCGCGCCAGAACGAAATGAAGCTGAGCATCGCCGTGGTGGCAACGAGGACGTTGACGACAGGACGTGCAGATGTCTGGAGTTGACCGGGCGGTGTGGGGTTGGATGCCATGGACGAAATAGGTGCGGAGAAAGACTATACGGCCAACAAGGCAAAAAAGAAAGATGATGCATGGAATGGAAATTGCGTGATAGGCACTGGGACGCGAGGTCCAATGTGCCCTGGCGTTAGCCAGACTTCTCGCTGCGAAATTCGCGGACGCAAGACTCGCAGGGACAGATTTCGCGGAAATGGCTGAAACTATAAATCCCCGTGGCATGACCGTCGGTAAATTCAATTTGAATGGCGTAATTCCCCACCGCTGCCGCGGTCCGCGCGGTGACCTTGGGCTTAAATAGCGGCAGCGCGGGCGAACTGCCAGGGATTTTGTCGGTGAGGCTTGATTTCTTGTCGTCTGGCTCTCTGCACGTAGCGCAGGGGCAGTGCTCGCGAAGATAAGAAAAATCGTAATGGCTGGTATGCGCGTCGGACCAGGTGATGTCTATGCCAGCGCCGGACGAGACGTGAACTTTCACGTCGATTGGTTTTTTGCGGATATCGAGAGGAATGGGCATATCTAGATTTTCATTCGCAACGGCAATACGTCAGGGGTGCACCGAGCAGATCGCCACTTTTCCAAGGTGCCGCGATCATTTGCCGCTTGCCTTTGCAGGGCAGCAGGGTCCGGGAGGAATGGGATTGCCGTGCGGGCACGTCACAGGATGACCTAGGAAGCTGCAAATACGCTCGTCGAGCTCCGGACTGATAACGTGCTCAAACTTACAGGCTTGCGAATCGGCCTCGGCGTTGGCAATGGAGAATGTATCGGTAAAAAGGCGCTCGGCGAGGCGTCGCCGACGAACGACATCGCGAGCGCGGCGCTGGCCGCGGTCCGTCAATTCAATTTCGGAATCGTGCATGGCTACTAGGCCCACGACGGAGAGGCGTTGCAGAGTGCGTTCGGGATCGGCGTCGAGGGAATGGAAACGCGCGAGCCTGGCGCGCTTGCCGATTTCCGCGCAGAGCCACAATTCCTCAAGAACGTGGTCGATGCGCGCTTCGTCTTCGGAGGAGTAAACAGTAATTTGTGCGAGGCGGCCGTGCGCGAGCTCGATACGGCGATCCGCGAGGCTACCGATGGAGGGGTCGTGCGTAACCATCAAGATTGTGTGGCCCTCACTGTGGAGATCGCGCAAAAGGCGAATCACGGTTTCTTCGTTGGCTTCGTCGAGATTGCCCGTGGGTTCGTCGGCAAGAATAAGCTTGGGATGATTGATGAGCGCGCGGGCAACGGCTACGCGCTGCTGTTCGCCGCCGGAAAGCTGCGATGGAAGATGCGTGAGACGCTCGCCCAAACCGATGCGGCGAAGGGCTTCCGCGGCTTCACCTTCGTCCGTGGTGCTATGAAAATATTGTGCGAGCATGACGTTTTCAACCGCGGTGAGATACGGGACGAGGTGAAACTGCTGAAAGACGAAGCCGATTTTCTCAGAACGAAAACGCGTGAGGCCCGCTTCGTCGAGACGGCCCACGTCGACACCGTCGACGATGGCCCGTCCATCCGTGGGCGTGTCGAGGCCGCCAAGAATATTGATGAGAGTAGTCTTACCGGAACCGGAAGGGCCCATGATGGCGATCCATTCACCGTGTTCGACGCTGAAGGAGACGCCATTGAGCGCGCAGACGTCGTCGAAAGTTTTTCTCAGGTCCGTAACTTCGGCTAGCGCCACTGGTTCATTCTCCTCTTAAAATCACGGCCGGACGAATATTGCCGAGCAAGCGCAAAGGCAAAGCTCCGGCGAGTGCAACGCAGAGCATCAAAATGACCGTGGCGGGAAGCACTTCCCAGCGTGGGGAAATGCTCGTGCCAAAAACGCGATGGCCCATCCACACAGAAAGAGCCATGCCGAGCGCATATCCGAAGATTCCGCCCACAGTTCCGAGGACGCCGACCTCAGCAAGAAAAAGCCGCATGACTTTTTGAATCGAGCCGCCGAGAGCTTTCATCAGTCCGACATCCCGGCGGCGCTCCATCGCTAGCGCAGCCATTGTTGCGAGCACGCACAATGCGGTGAGGACAAGAATGAGCAATCCCATTGAAAAAATCAGAAAGCGTATTCGCTGGAGAAGCCTCCCTTCCGCTTCCGTGATTTGCGGAATCGGTTTCACTTCGAGAGCGGGAAAAGCGGCCTGGAGTTTGTCTGCAACGCCGCGGATTTGGGCTGACGAGCCAGGGATATTTAATTGGATCAGCTCGATCTTGCCCTCGAGGCCGGCAAGTTCTTGCGCGACGGGCAGGTTGACGAAAATCTGATTGTCTTCCGAGCCGCCCGCGTCCGCGACTCCCGCAACGGTGAGACTGAGGCTGCGGCCTTGATACGACAACGCGATATTGCTGCCCGAAGAAAGGCCAAGACTGCTGCTTACATTGCGGCCGATGATACATTGAGAAAGATCGGTTCGCGAAATGCTGGCCGTTCCGGCAATTCTCCACCACGGTTCCATTTGCGAGACCCGGTCGAGCCACGTCCCCGTGACGACGACATTCTGTCCATTCTTGGAGCCAGCGCGCGCGACGAGATACAAATCAGGGGATGCAACCGGACCGGAAACCGGGGATTGAGGGGCAATATTTTGCTCGATATCCTGCACGACCGATTCCTCCATAAGCGGCGGCACGCCGGGCGCTGCTGATGAGGTCTGGGGTGCGGAGATGACAACATTCGCGCCGAGAGAGCGAAATTCTTGCGTCAGCTTGTGGTTGACGTCCAAATCGAGATTCAGTAGCGCGGACACAACCGCGCCACCGCTGATGAGCGCGAGCAGCGCCACGATGAGGCGCACGCGGTTTCCGCGAAGCAGATGGAAGAGCAGGCGCCTGAACACTACTGTCCCCTCAGAATAGGCGCGGGCGGAACATGCGCTGCGCGGTAAAGCGGAATCCAGCTTCCAAGCAACGCAACGGCAGCAGCGGCTGCAAGAATTACCGGCAGGACAATCAGGCGCGGCGAAGTCGCAACGCCGAAGACTGTCTCACCCAACTCGCGCGCGAGGCCCGCGCCGAGCAGAAAACCCAAGCAACCTCCGGCTATGGCCAAAAGCAATTGCTCGCAAAGAAACAAGCCGCCAACCAGAAAATTCGTTGCGCCCAGGGCTTTCATCAGACCGACTTCGGCGCGACGCTCCATTGCCGTGGTGGCTGAAGTGGCGCCAACAGCAAGAGCCGCGGCAACAAGCGCGGCGATAGTAACAATCCAGAGAAGAAGGCCGACGCGCAAGAGTACTCGTCCTTCGGTCTCTGCAACACGGCGGATGGCCTCAACGTGCGTTCCGGGGAGAACTTCCTCAATCTGACGACCGATCGAAGTGATATAGGGCGAACAATACCAGCGGTCGAATTCCGTGGGCGTCATCTTGTTGGGATCTTGCTGCGAGAACGCATCGGCGGGCTTGGTGAGAGCGCTGACAAAGAGCTGGCGAAATTCACCGGACTTGCCGCCAAGATCCTGGGCCACGGAAAGCGGGCAGAGCACGGCGTTGTCCTGCGAATCGCCGGTTGTGACGATGCCAGTTACGGTCGCCAGGGACTCGCGGGAGCCGACGCTGAGATTAAGTTTGTCCCCAATGACGATTCCATATTTTTGTGCCACCGATGCGCCAGCCACACAATTCTTCGAATCGTCGGCGAACCACTGGCCGCGAATCCTCCACCATGGGTGGGTGAAACTGGCGCCGGTCACGAAAGTGGTACCGTCTTCAATCGGGACGGAGTGCTTGTACCAGGTGCCGATGAGCGTTGTCTGGAATCCGGTGCTGTTCGCGGTCGCCTGTTCAATGCCGGCATGTACAGGAATATCGAGAAAGGGCGTAAAGCCGAGAATATTGTGGCGCCAGAAAATCGTCTTGAGCTTAGGCAGACTCGAAGTCGAAAGATAGGCGCCCTGATCGACTGGGCGGTAGTCAACCCCGCCAATCTCGACAGGCAGAGTGTCCGCCTGCGGCGTGACAAGCAGATTCGCACCGAGGCTGCGGAACTCGCGCGCCAATTGATCGCCAACATCGACCGCGACCGTGAATGTGGCCGTGGCAACAGCCATGCCGAGAACGAGCGCAATTCCGGTGAGAACTTTACGGCGTGGGTTGCGTGTGAACGATTCTCTTAGGAGGCGGATGAACATGTGCGTTTGATACTTCTATTTCTGAATCTCAGAAGCCGCATCGACGATGGCCGAAAGATTGACGACGATGTTCGTTCCTTCGACGCGTGACTTGAATGCGATGGGATTGCAGCCTCCGGGCATGCCAATTTCAGCGGCGTTCACAGGGGCGCCGCAGTTGCGGCAAACCAAGACCGAACCTTCCTGGCGATAGCCTATCCGGCCGCAGATTTGGCAGGCATCAAGCGCGGTGACGAAGTCGCCATTGGGCTTGCGCATCACGAAAAAGCGAAACGCGGTTCCCTGCACGTCCACGGTATAGAAATGCACTGAGACGCCGCTCATTTCCGCCAGCGGGATGCGGACGATCTTTCCCACTGCCGCGACATGCTCCGCTTCTGGAGGAGCAGCAGATGCGCGGGTGTAAACAAATTCAGCCGTGAGGGAGAGTATGACGGCAAGGCACAGAAAAGCAGCCGCGAAACTCCATCCTCGGCGACGGCGATACTCGTGCTCTCGAAGGCGCTTTTCGGCGGGATTCGCGGGCGTATCAAGCGCCGCGCCGCCAGTGCCGCCACTTTCCCCGCCAGCCTCACCTCCATGGAGCGCGAACCATTCGCGCAATACCACAATCGCCGCGACGCCGAGAATGACAACGAAAAAGAAATATTCATTGCGAACAATGGGGCCGATGGTTGCCATTTCCTGCTTGCTCGATGGAAGCCATGTGGCCTCGCTCAACTCATGCAAGCCCGTCAGGGCAAGTTGAAACGCGACAACCATCAAGATCGTGCTGGTGGCGGCGAAAAAGCGGCCAAGAGGAATTTTAAGCGTCCCTTGAAAGAAAAAGAGGCCCACGGCGATCGCCATGGCGATGCCGATTCCGGTGCCGATCCAAACTTGAAGGCCCGTGATGGAGAGCTCCACGGCGCGAAGAATCAGGATCAGTTCGGCGCCCTCGCGCAAAACCATCAGGAAAACAAAAAAGCCGATGGCCCATCCCGCTGCGCGTTCGCCCTTCCGCGCATAAGTTTCGACGCGCTGCTCGATTTCTTTGCGCAGGCGACGTGCGATGCGGTTCATCCAAATAATCATGGAGACAACGAGAGCGGCGGCGGCGAGCATAAGCACGCCCTCGAATCCATCTTCGCTGACCTGCCAGCGCTGTAGCAGAACAGCAGCGGCGAAGCTGCACGCGATAGCAGCAGCCACGCCAGCCCACACGTAACGCGCCAATTGGCGGCGGCCGGTGCGATTGAGATAGACTAAGACGATGCCGACCACAAGGGCCGCTTCAACGCCTTCGCGGAGAGCGAGTAGGAGTGCGGAAAGCATTTAGGTGTCGGACCCAGTTGTAACTTCGTATCAACTAGGAATCTTGAGTTTATCGCTCTGTGAAAACAGCGTCAAGAGAAATACCCTACGGTCGATAGACTTTCCTAAGTGCACAAACGAGGCGTGTTCGACAGCAAAATAAGGCACCACGGCTCAAGGACTTGGAGACACACCTTAGCTTTCGCGGCACAAACGCAGGCAACAGCACGAGCTTCACGCCAATCTCTGTAAGAATAGCGAACAGGTATATTCATTGCGCCAACTTCTAACGATCGCGTTTGGTCTGTGTACCGCGCTTGGCACGTTCTGTGGACAGGTGACAGCGCCGGCTAAACCCCTCGCGACGGCTCAAACAAGAACCTACAATTCCAAACGCGCGAAAGAGGCGTACGAACGCGGTTTGAAGGCGGAGAAACAGAAGAATTGGCCGATGGCATTTGCGGCTTACACGGAAGCCGCGCAGCAAGATTCAACGAAGCCGGAGTATCTATTGCAGAGAGAGTTCGCGCGAAGCCAACTGGTCAGCACATCGGTAGACCGCGCGGAGCGGGATGCGTTGACAGGCCACCTGGCCGAAGCACGCGAGGAATTGGACGCGGCGCTGGCGCTTGACCCGAGCGACGAGATGGTTCGCGATAGATTGGCGCAACTGGCGCCGTCCTCGGCCGCTACTTTGCGGCAACTGATGACCGAGCCCGCGGGCGTGGTGCAACTGGAGCCGCTGACGGGTACGCACAGCTTCGATTATCGCGGCGATACGATGAGCGCATACGAAACAGTGGCGCGTGAGTTTGGTGTGGATGCCTCGTTTGATGTAGAGCTGCAATCGAAGCCGGTTCACTTGCGAGTCAGTAATATTGATTTTACAACCGCCATGCGCGTGCTCGGCGACATGACCGGAACGTTCTGGCGGCCACTGACAAGCAGGCTTTTCTTTGTGGCCGCCGACACACCGGCAAAACGGCGCGCGTACGATCTGTCGGTTGTAAGTACTGTGGAACTACCTGTTTCCGAAACGGCAAACGACATGACCGAGGTGCTGCGCATCATCCGCGATATTGCAGGAATCACGCGCGCGCAACTGAATTCATCGGCGCGAACCATTACGATGCGCGCATCGCCGCAGGCAGTTTCGGTGGCCACGAAATTGCTCGACCAACTCGAGGAACCGCGCGGAGAAATGGTGTTGGAAGTGGAGATTCTCGAAGTAGACCGCAATGCCGCCAGCCAAATCGGAATTACTCCGCCCACATCGGTGTCAGCCTTCTCCCTGACGCCGCAACAGATTCAAACTGCACAATCGGGTATAGCGGGGCTCATAGCGGTGATTGAACAGCTTTTCGGACCGACAAGCGCGCTTTCGGGATTGGGGGCGAACCAGATTGCTTCGTTGGTGGGATCAGGACAAGTGGGCGTGGGCTCGCTGATTCCACCGCTGATTGCTTTCGGGGGGGGGAAGACGACTTTTCTTGCGACTCTGCCCGGAGCGGCAGTGGCGTTCTCAGATACGCTGAATGTCGTAAAAAGCGGTAAGCGCGTCCTTCTGCGAGCAGAGGACGATGAGCCCGTGACGTTCTTCGTCGGGGACCGTGTGCCGATTACTCTGGCGCAATTCTCTTCGGGCCTCACGTCGCCCAGTTCCATCCCTGTTGTGTCGTCGAGTCTCTTTCCGCGAACGGATATCGCCACCGGAAAGAACCCGGTTGCGATTGTTGCGGCGGACTTCGATGCCGATGGCAATGTGGACTTGGCGAACGCCAACCACGACGACAACACCGTGTCCATTTTCCTTGGAAACGGCGATGGAACATTCACCAGCAAAGGAACACTGGCAACAGGGCTGGGCCCTGTTGCGCTGGTTACGGCGGATTTCAACAACGACAGCATTCCTGACCTTGCGGTGGTGAACCAGACAGACGATACGGTTTCCATTTTTCTCGGCAACGGCGACGGTACATTTACGCTCGAGGGCACTTTCGCCACAGGGAAGAATCCCGTCGCGGCCGTAACTGCGGATTTCAACGGAAACGGCCATCAGGATCTCGCGGTAGTCAATCAAGGCGACAACACAGTCTCGATCCTGCTGGGGAATGGCGATGGAACGTTCCAACCGCAAACTGTGATCTCGACGGGGCAAAGTCCGTCGGCAATCGCCACCGCTGACTTCAATAACGATGGCAAGGCAGATCTCGCGATTACAAACCAGTCGGCAAATACCGTATCGATTCTTCTGGGGAATGGAGACGGGACTTTTGCCAGCAAGGGAGCGCTAACGACGGGCACTTTGCCCGTTGCAATTGCCGCGGGAGAGTTTAACCTCAATACGAACACGAATATTGGATTAGCGGTCGTCAATCAGACGGATGACAGCATCTCGAATTTCTTGGGCAATGGTGACGGAACGTTCACGGCGAATGGCACCTCGACCTTGAACGGCAACTCGACGACGGGCAATAAGCCAGTGGCGATTACCGCCGGGGATTTCAACGTGGACGGGCGAACAGATCTCGCGATATCGGACGAGAACGCGGACATCGTAGATGTCTTGATTGGCAATGGCGACGGTACGTTCGCTTCGCCGCTGCAGCTTCCGACAGGAACCGGGCCCATCGGCCTAGTCACCGGAGAGTTCCTGGGCACTGCCCATCCGCCCGATCTCGCCGTGACAGATTCGACGGCCAACACGATTTCGGTGATATTGGACAACGCCACTTTTAGTTCGACGAATAACGCGGCGGTGCCGATTCCGTACCCAAGTTCCCAGTATGAGGACATCGGGCTAAAGATGAAGGCAACGCCGCATATGCACGTGGATGGCGAGGTAACGCTCGAATTGCACTTCGAACTACGCAGCCTGACGGGGGATTCCGTAAACAGCATACCAGTGATCAGCAATCAGACAATCGATCAAACGGTCCGCGTGAAGGATGGGGAAACGACTGCACTGGCAGGGATCATCGAATCACAAGAAATGCACGCCATCAATGGCACTCCAGGAATGGCGGAGCTAGGGCCGTTTGGGTTGCTGGGAAGCAAACGCGGCACACAAAACGACAAAACGGAGTTGTTGGTACTGGTGACGCCCAGAGTTGTGAAGTGGAACCCGAAGACCGCTAAGCCAATCTACGCAGGGCGCGCGCCAGTTTATGTCGGCGGGTCTGTTTCCTCGCCAGGTCGGCCGGTGCCGTAGAGTAGAGACGTCTGGAACCTTTAATTCGTGTAGAACCGTTTTTCAATTCATGTGAAATGGCCTTCCTGCTACGGCGCAGCCTCGAGGACAACGATCGGCTGATAGGTGCGCGGAACAACGGCCTGGGCAATGGCGATCAGATGCTCTTGCGAGTTGAAGACGCGGAGACGCGCGGGCTTCCAGTCGTCGGAATCCAGTTCCTCAGGCGCATTCTGTGCGACGGTTGTGTGACCCGGTTGAATCTGCGCGATGGGAATGTTGAATTTTGCACCGTGACGCACGCGGCGCTCAAGAACGGGCAGGATCGTGACGCGCGGGAGTTCCGGCAGCAAGGCCTCGAGATGAATGACACGTTCGGCTAAACGCCCGTCACGGGCGGCTTCAGCTAACTCTTCGAGCTTGATGGCCTGATCGAGAGTGAATTCTCCGACGGCAGTGCGGCTAATTTCAGAGAGGTGCGCGCCGGAGCCTTCGAGTTTGCCGAGGTCATGGGCGAGCGCACGAATATAGGTGCCCGCGCCGCATTCAACGGTGAACTTCGCGTGCGAACTCTCGATTTCAGCCAGACGAAATTCGTAAACGTCCACTTCAACCGGCTTCAGCGTGACTGGCTTTTTCTTGCGAGCGAGTTCGTGCGCGGAGCGTCCGTGAATTTTCTTGGCGGAAAACGCCGGGGGCACTTGCTGGATGCGCCCGAGAAATCGCGCAGCAAGAGATTCGATCGCGGCGCGGTCAAGGTCCGGCGCGAGATCAGGACCTTGGGCTGCTCCGTCGGAATCGTAAGTATCGGTCGCGTAGCCGAAGCGAACGGTGCAGTTGTAGCGCTTACGGCGGCCTGTATAAAACTGCGCGAGTCGCGTGGCGCGTCCGAGAAGCAGGACAAGGACGCCGGTTGCCAACGGATCGAGTGTGCCGAGATGGCCGATCTGCCGAAAGCCTACCAACCGACGCACAGCTTCGACGACGTCGTGGGATGTTTTCCCGGATGGCTTGTCGATGACGAGGGCTCCGTCGATGGGCGGCGGCTGAATGTTTCGTGGCATCAGAGGTGAACGGCGGCTTGCGTTGAGTCTACGCTTCTCCCTGGGTTTTGCTCTTCTTCAGCAGATCGTCGATGCGATGACCGTACTCTTCGGAGCGATCGGGAACAAAATCAATATCGGGCGCACGGCGAAGCTGCAAGCGTTCGACGAGTTCGTGGCGGATAAATCCAGAAGCAGCGGCCAATCCCCTGAGTGTGGTTTCGCGATCTTCATCGGAGCCAAACACTTCGATGTAGACGCGAATGTGTTTCAGACCCGGTGCGACGCGCACTTCGGTGACGTTCATAGCCGTAGCGAGGCGTGGGTCCTTCAACTCACCCGCGAGCATCAGGCTGACTTCATGGCGAATCTCTTCCGCGATGCGTTCGGAACGATGACCGGCGACCGTCATGGTTGGCAACCCTACTTGAATTTGGCACTCCAGTGAACAACGATTTCAAAAATAATCGATTTCATGCGAGATCAAATCTCGTCCCAGTACCTGCTCCGAGGCTTGGAGCACGGCGGCCATGGATTGCGAGAGGTGCTGGTCGTCGGCGGAGATTCCAACCACGCCGATGACGGAGCGCTGCCACAAATCCTGATGGTCCAGCTCCGCAACAGCTACATTGAAATGGCCGCGCAGGCGATCTTTCAAACTACGCAACACCTGGCGTTTATCCTTGAGAGAGCGCGCATCCGGAATGTGAATTTCCAGAGTGACGAGGCCGATTGGCATCATTGCCCTCCTGCGTGGAGGAACTTCGGCAGATTAACTCAGGCCCCTGCTCCCGGGTGAGCCGTGCGCTCCATCGCGAAGCATTCCAGGATGTCGCCAACTTTGACGTCGGCGAAATTCGAAATGCTGATTCCGCATTCGAAGCCGGCGCGGACTTCGTTGACATCGTCCTTGAAGCGGCGGAGTGAACTGATGCGCCCGGTATAAACCACAACGTTGTCCCGCAGAACGCGGACTTCTGCGTCGCGCTTGACGATTCCATCCTGAATGTGACAACCGGCGATCATGCCCACGCCCTTGACGCGGAATGTGTTACGCACTTCTGCGCGTCCCAGATATTGTTCCTTGATGACTGGCGTGAGCAAGCCGGCCATGGCTTTCTTAATCTCATCAACCACTTCGTAGATGATCGTGTGCAAACGAATGTCGACGCCTTCCTGCTGCGCGAGGTCGGAGGCTTTGCGCTCGGGCCGGACATTGAATGCGATGATGATGGCGCTGGATGCAGAGGCTAGAAGAACGTCCGTTTCAGAAACGGCGCCGACACTGGCGTGAATGATCTTGAGCTTCACTTGATCGTTCGAAAGTTTGGGCAGCATTTCGCTGAGAACTTCGACGGAACCCTGCACATCGCCCTTGATGACGATTGGGAGATCTTTAACCTCGCCGGCCTTGAGCTGCTCGTGTAATTGATCGAGCGTGAGGCGCGAGCTTGCCGATTTTGCCAGCGTGGCCTCGCGCAATTTGGACTGGCGATATTCGACGATGTGGCGCGCCTTGGCTTCGTCCGCGACGTAAAACTGATCGCCCGCGTCCGGGATGCCTTGCAAGCCGAGGACCTCGACCGGAGTCGAAGGGCCGGCGCTTTTGACAGGCTGACCGCGATCGTCGTACAACGCGCGAACTTTGCCGTAAACGGCGCCGCAGATAAAAACATCGCCCACGCTTAGAGTGCCATTCTGGACAAGAACCGTGGCAACAGGCCCCCGGCCCTTGTCGACGCGCGACTCGAGAACCGTGCCGCTCGCCGAAGCCGCCGGGTTGGACTTGAGTTCACGAAGATCGCCTACGAGCAGAATCATTTCGAGCAAGCGCTCAATATTCTTTTTCGTCTTGGCCGAGACTTCGACCATGACCGTGTCACCGCCCCAATCCTCTGGCATCAGGCCATGATCGGCGAGCTGGCGCTTGACGCGCTCCGGCTGGGCGTCTGGCTTGTCAATCTTATTCAGGGCGACAATAATGGGCACTTTCGCGGCGCGTGCGTGATCAATGGCTTCTTCGGTTTGGGGCATGACGCCATCATCGGCGCCGACTACGAGAACAACAATGTCCGTGACTTTTGCGCCGCGAGCGCGCATGCGCGTGAAGGCTTCGTGGCCCGGCGTATCAATAAAGACGATCCGTTTGCCGTCGATGTGGACGTCGCTCGCACCGATGTGCTGCGTGATACCGCCGGATTCGCCGCCAGCGACGTCCGTGGAGCGAATCGCGTCGAGTAAGCTCGTTTTGCCGTGATCAACATGGCCCATCACCGTGACGACAGGAGCGCGGGGCGTGAGCCTTTCGGACTTATCGTCCTTACTGACGTCCTCATGCGCCATCTGCTCTTCGAAAGAGACCACTTGAACGATCCCGCTGAAGGCTTCGGCAAGGCTTGTGGCAGTCTGAAGATCGAGAGCCTGATTGATGCTGGCGAAAACTCCGCGATCGAGGAGATTTTTCAGCAACTCCTTCGCACGAATGTCGAGCTTTTCGGCGAGCTCACGCACGGTGATGCCTTCGGTGATAGTCACCGGGCGCGGCTCGCGAACAACAGGAGGCGCGGCCGGTTCAACATGGCCGACTCCGCGTCCCGCGGCAGCGCCAGCGCGCGCGCGGACAGGATGCAGCTTGCGTTCACCTTCGGCGAAACGCTTTTCAATTGTGGGTTTGGCGCGAGCGGGCGGCTTGCGCACGTAAAGAGGCTTGCCCGGTTCCGCTTTCGGAGCCTGACCGGCAGCGCCGGTAGACCTGCCCATTGGTTGGCCGGGACGGCCGCCAGGACGCTGTGGAGGCCGCATGGGGGCGCCGCTTGGACGCGGAGCACCTTGTGCGCCAGCGGCAGGCCGGTATCCTGACGGAGCGCCGGCAGGACGTGCGGGGGTGCCCGGTCTTGAATATCCGCCGGATGGCCGCTGCCCCTGTCCAGGCGCGGACCCGGGGCGAGAAATTGCCGCAGGGCTACCGGCAGCAGCCGGTCTGGCAACGATAGGAGAGCGCTGCGAAGGCGGAGCACCGGGCCTTTGAGATGGAATCGATGTGGGCCCGCCAGACGATGGCGCTGCGGTCCGCGGGGTAGCCGCTGGAGAATGCCCGGCACCCGGTGCGGCAACGGCCGGAGCGACGGCAGTACGCAGCGCAGCGGGCGAAACTGCCGCGGGACGAATCGGAGTTTTTATGCCCGGAATCGTTGGAGCAACTACGACAGGTTTCGCGGTCGAAGGCGCGGCCAATGGGGTGGCTTGGGCGCCTGCCGTTGGGACCGAAGCAGCAGGTCGCGCGGCTGGTTTGGCCTTGGCGGCGGCCGCTTTGGCCAACTTCTCAGATTCCGCCGCAGCTTCGGCGGCGGCGAGATCACGGAAATGCTTCCGCACGCGGTCCGCTTGTTCATTCTCAAGGGAACTCGAGTGCGTTTTCTTCTCGGTAATGCCGACCTCCGGCAGGTACTCGATCAAGACTTTTGCCTTGATCTCCAGCTCCCGAGCGAGCTCGTTGATGCGGATTTGCCCAGATTCTGGCATCAGTTAAGCGTTGTCCTCCGCCTTAAGGGACTTTGAGTCGGCATCAGTCTTGCCGTCGTGCTCGTCAGGTCGTTGCTCCTCTTGTTCGGTAGAGACCGCAGCAGACGATTCAATTTCCACAGATCCCGGAGCGGTCTCAACCTCTTCTGGAACGCCTTCGGTCGTTTCCGATGAGGTCTCGGTCTCAATGGCTGTCTCCGTTTCGACCGCACTGCCAACGGGCTCTTCTGCCGCCTCAACTGTGGTCGCGGCTTCTTCGGTAGCCACAATTTCTTGAGCCGTCTCTTCGGGCGCTGCAGTTTGCTGTAATTCGAGCGCCTGGAAATACTGCTCGACGGAAACGCGAATCTTCTCGACCATTTTTTCGCCGATACCCGGAATCTCGAGCAACTGCTCGGGAGTCATGTCGGCCAGCTTCTCAATCGACGTGACGCCGTGGGCCTCGAGCTTTTCGATGGTCTTAGGACCCACACCCTGCAACTCATTGAGCGATGTGGAGGCGACGGTCATTTCTGACATTTGTGCTTCCACTTCGCGGCGTTTCTCTTCCTCGCTCTTAATATCGATATTCCAGCCGATCAACTTGCTGGCAAGGCGGACATTCTGGCCCTTCTTGCCGATCGCCAGAGAAAGTTGGGTGTCCTCGACGATCACTTCAAGGCGCTTCTCTTCCATGTCCACCGCTTGCACGCGCGTAACTTTGGCGGGACTGAGGGCCTTTTGCGCGAAGAGAAGAATATCTTCGTTGTAAGGGATGATGTCGATTTTCTCGCCGCGCAATTCGCGGATGATAGATTGCACACGCATACCCTTCATGCCAACGCATGCGCCAACCGGGTCAACGTCCTTGTCACGGCTCTCGACTGCGATCTTGGTACGCTCGCCAGCCTCGCGAGCAACGGCGCGAATTTGCACGGTGCCGTCATAAATCTCGGGAACCTCCATCTCGAACAATCGCTGAACGAGCACGGGATCGGCTCGCGAGACCACCACCTGCGGCCCTTTAGCGGCGCGCTCGACTGCACGAATCGCAACGCGAAGGCGATCACCAACGTTGTACGTTTCCAGGCGGGACTGTTCGCGCTTGGGCAAGCGCGCCTCGGTGCGGCCCAGGTCCACAATCACATCCGGACCGTCAAGACGCTTGACGATGCAATTTACAAGCTCGCCGACGCGCGTGTGAAATTCGTTATAGATTGTGTCGCGCTCGGCCTCGCGAACCTTCTGCAGAATGACTTGTTTCGCAGTCTGCGCCTGAATGCGGCCCAAAACGTCAGTAGCACGAGCTTGTGGAATTTCGCCGCCGATTTCGATGGCGGGCTGCTGCTTGCGCGCTTCGGAAAGGGCGATTTCGCGGAGCGGATCGGCAACTTCCTCTACAACCGTGCGAACGGCAAACAGATCAACCTGACCCGTTTCCGGATTGAATTTCGAACGCAGATCCTCGTCGGTTTTATAAAACTTACGCGCCGCGACGACCATCGCTTCCTCAATGGCTGCGACGATGATCTCCGGCTCGATATGCTTGTCCCGGCTGATCTGTTCGATCGTCTGGTAGAGCAAACTCGCCATTCGCTACATCTCCCTAGAATTCGACGACTAAATTGGCCTTGCGAACATTCGCCAGCGGGAAAGAGATTGTGCGGTCCCGCACCGATATCTGAACGACTCCATCCGCAAATCCCGCCAGTCGACCTTCGAAAAACTTCGCGTTTTCGACTGGCTCATTTAGCCAAACCTTTGCCAGACGCCCAGCGAACCTCTCGTAATCTGATGGTTTGAGCAATTTCCGGTCTAGACCGGGCGAGCTCACTTCCAAAACGTAGGCGGGCCCAGGCACTAAATCCTCGACATCAAGGATTGCGTTTAGCTGCTCGCTGACGGCTTCGCAATCACTGTGACTGATGCCCGAGCCGATGGTTTGGCCGGGCGACGGGGGCCGGTCGATGTAAAGGCGCAACAGGCGCTGCTTACCCACCTGCCATTCGACGTCGACAACTTCAACGCCCATCGAGCGTGCTACACGCTCTGCTGCTTCGCGGATCTTGTCCAGGTTCATCGACACCCGGAAACCCTGGCCAGCGAGTACGACGCCCCAAAAAATTGCAGGGCCACGTGACTTTCGCGGCCAACAAAAAAGTGGGCTCGCGCCCACTTGAACTTTCGCCCAACTTCGAACAACGCCAGTATAAACTTAGGTACTGCGAAACGCAAGCCAACACTCGGGTGCGCGGAGAAGTGCGAATAGGTCCCGTGGACGCGAAGGGATCAAGGCCTAATGATCCCCGCTTTCGAGCAACCCACCCGCCGCCAGTGAGAGGTCCCGTTCCCGGCTGGTTACTTTTGCGAGGGCTTAGAGGCGCCCGGGCGCGACGCAGCCGGCGCGGACGGCTTAACAGGATATGCGGTGTCGTACAGCTTAATGATCTGCTGGGTCACGTCGACCTGATTTGCCGAATACAGAACGACCGGAGCGCTCTGAGCCGAAGTGCCATCGTCGAGAATCAGATTGACTCCGTTCTGCTTGGCGAACTTGTCTAGCACGGTCATCATTTTCTGGCCAATGCGATTGATGGCCAGCTGCTGAGCATCGTTTCCGTCATCCTGTAAATCTTGCTGTTCACGCTGGAATTTTCGCGTGAGTATGTTGCCCTGAGAAGCCAAGCGCGCTTTCTCTTCGTCGCTCAGCGTGGTCTGGCCGGCCTGAAGACGTTGCTGCAAATCGGAGATCTGTTTGCGAAGGTTCTCCAACTCCGTTTGCCGCGAAGCGAACTGAGCTTGAAGTTCTTTGGAGGCCTGTTTGCCTTCCGCAGTGCCCGCGATCGCTGCCTGGAGATTAATGACTGCGATTTTTCCAGTCGCGGCCGCTGGTGCAGTGGATTCGGCCTGCGCCCAAGCAGCCGGGACGATTAAAAGCGCGGCAAGCGCCGCCATACCAGCATTTCGAATCTTCATTCTAGCTCCTCGATACGAATCTTTTTGGGAAACTACAAACTGCTGATTATAGCGAGCCACCCTTCAACCGGTCAATCGCAATTGGAACTGACGCTCTCTGTTCCGCCGAACTTAACTCCGGAACAGCCCGCACCCGAACGTGCCTACAGATACCGATGCGCCAAATGCGGCCGCAGTTGGCCGTGGCGTTTCTGATTTCTGGCCCGCTTGGGACGAAGCCGAGCGCGCCTTGCTCAACGTTCAGCGCGGCAAAGGAATCAGCAACAATCGTCCATTCGCCTGATCGACAACTGCGGCAAGGTTCGTCAAGGGGTCGATAGCCACGGAAAATTCAGCCGACCCCCCCATGGGAAGCACGAACTCGACTTTACCGGCCTGGATCGACAACACCGAATTGGGGTTCGCCGCCAGGAAATTGAAGACCGACACCGTGTTGGTGGCGTTATTTACGGTCACACCTGTGCCGCTCTGAAAATTGTAGGCAATCGCGGTCGGATTGATGCCCATGCGGATGGGCGTAGCCGTAAATGCCTTCGGATCGACTATCCCCAGGTCGTTTTGAAGACTGTTGGCAACGAGGAAAGTATCCGTTATGGGGTCAAAAGCCGCGTCACTCGGTACCTCAAAATTATTGAGGCGGCCCACGATGAGATGGCTCCTAAGATCCACGATATCAACCGTGTTCTGCGTTGTGGCGGTGACGGCCAAGAGATTATCGATGGGGTCGATGCTTACGCCGAATGGGCGCTGATCCACGGGGATGCTACTAGCGGTGGCGGAAATCGCGCCGCCGCCGATCGTGAACTCCGAAACCGTATTCGAGCCACTGTTGGCAACAGCAGCCGTGCCGGTGTCAGGCTGTATCGCCACACCCGCTGGAGAAGTGCCGACTGATACAGTTGCGGTGACGGCGTTGTTCACGTAGTCCACGACCGTGGCATCACCACTGCCATTGTTCGCCACTACGCCGAGGCCAAGCCGCGGAAGCACAGCGACGCCTTCGGGGCATGTACCCACCGAAAATGTGTTCGTCACAGATATCGAGGAAAGATTCACAACCGAGACAGTTCCAGTTCCCGTACAGGTTCCGGCCGAATTGAGCGCGCCCTGGCTGGTGACAAGCGCCTCGCCAAGATCGGGGTCGATCGCGACGGCAATCGGGTTTAGTCCGATTGGAATGGCACCGATCGCCGCGAAACTCTTCTCGTTCGAGGCCAAACCGCCGGGAGTCATTACATCCAGCGAAAAACGCCGCGGCGCGGCGAGCAGATTTCCGGGAATCGTTGCCGTAGCCTGCCGACCATTCGCACTGACGACTGTGGGGACGCTTGTGCCGTCCAGCCGCACCTGCGAACCGGATACAAATCCAAATCCATTCACAGTAACGGTGAGTGAACCGGAACCAGACGCGGTAAACGTGGTTCCCGGGCTGAGTTCAGTAATTTGCGGCGAACGAATTGGGCCAAGCGGCAGAATGGAGACATTGTTGCTGCCCGAGTTTGCGATCACTGCAATGTTCTTTCCCGCGTCAATCGCCACCGCTTGGGGCTGCGTTCCGACAGCAACGCTATTTCCAATTGGCTTCAGGGTTCGCAAGTCGAGTACGGTGGCCGTGCCGCCTATGCTGTTCAATACAACGCCGACATCGGTGAGGGGATTAACGGCGTCGGCGACTTCTCCTCGAGTTAACGAGACCGTATTTACGGTTTGATCGAGCACACTGAATAGAGTCAAGGCTGTTTGATTTGGATCGGTGAGGAGTGCCTCTTCAGTTTCCGTGTTGATCGCGACGCCTTGAACGCTGGTTGATAGCGTGGCGGAAGCGATCACGTTGGGAACGCGCGCGACTTGGGTGGCTGTCGCCGGAGTTCCCAGGTCCACGATCGTGACCGACCCAGAACCACCGGGAGTCACGACAGCCCAGTTCAATTGCGGCTCGATGGCAATTGCGGGAGTGGGACCGGTGCTGACGGGGCGCGTGTTGGTATTCGGCGTAGTGGCGCAATTATTGGCCATGCTCGCGTCGGAGCCCCCGAGCACGCACACCAGATTCGGGGGATTTGTTGACAGATCGACCACAGCAGCGACGTTGGTGTTTGAGTATGCAACCACCGCGCGGTGCGTCAGGGGATTTACGCCCACGGAATAAGGCGAAGGTGCCGGTGTTGTACCGGTAGGATTACTCGGCAGAGAAAACGCCGTGACCGCCTGAGTCTGAAGATTCACGATGGAGAGCGTGTTGTCCGAACTGTTGACGACCGCAGCCAAATGCAAAATGTCGTCCACGCCAACCGCCGTGGGAGCATTCCCGACCGTCAGCGTGGCGCCCGCGGTGTTAGTGTCGAGATTTATGAGAGTTACCGCACCCGCGCTTCCGCTTGCTCCATGATCCACAACCACCGCGGTGCCGAGCGCGGAATCGATCGCGACGGCTGTTGGCTGCGTGCCGACCGCGATCGGCGGATTCGGCGCGGGAGGAATGTCCGTCGCCGACGGAGAGACGGCAACGTTGACCGAAGCAACAGCCGGTAGCCCGCTCGGCACATCGCTATTTTGTACAAGGATGGGAAAGAGCCCTGGAGTCGAAAAAGAAAAACCGGGCGCCGACAGCGTAGCCTGCAAGCGTCGGCTGTCCACCAAAGTGGCGGGAAGAGTTTGATTTCCGGACATGACTCGCGTTGACGATGAGAAATATCCGCCGTTCAAACTGAGCGTACCGGAAGTTGTCGAGGGAGGAAAACTGTCCGGGAGGGAAGCGACAACCGCCGGCCTTGTGGGCTGCACAGTCAAAGCGGCTGGCTGGCTCGTGTCGCCATTTTGGCGTTCGACAGTGATTGCCAAGGAACTGGGAGCGGGGCCGGCAAAGAAAGTAGACGGAATGGTCGCACGGAGAGTATTTGCGCCGAGGAATGTGGTGGCGACAGGCGCGCCATTGACCAGAATCTGGCTGGTCGAAAAGAAATGGCTGCCAAACAAATAGACATCTTGCTGGAACAAGCCTTCAACAGCACTGCTTGGCTCCAACGGAATCGCGCTGAAGCTGGGATCGTTGCCGGCAATGACGCTGACCGAGGCAGAAGCGGACTGTCGCGAGTCTGCGGCGGAAGTAGCGGTAATCGTGACGCCGCCTTGCGCTGCTGCGGGAGCGGTGTAACAAGCAACGCTCATGCCAGCGGTGCTGGGATTCGGAAGAACAGGAGTGATGGGCATGCTCACGCTGCACGCGATTGGAGTAATGGTGCCCACAGTCGTATTTCCGTTGACAATTTGATTCACAGACCAATTGACGGCCGTGTTCGAAGTTCCGGACACGGTTGCGGTAAATTGAAACTGCTCGGTGGTGCCGATTGAGGCGTCCGCCGGAGTAACGGAAACGCGGATGCCAGTATCGAGGCTGACATTGGTGATGGCGAAGACCGCTGTGTCTGCTTGGACAATCGCAACGATGCTGACCACTGGAGGGCTCGGCAGATTGGCCGGAGCAGTGTAAAGACCCGTAGTGCTTATGGTTCCGAGAGCGGCGTTTCCTCCTGTGACGCAGCCGGTGGGCAACGTGATGTTGGTTACCGTGGAGCTGCCCGTGGCATTGCTGGCAGGCGCTTGATTGCAGACGTCCCAGGTAACCGTGGTGTTGGCTTCGCCGACTACCGACGCACTATACTGCAGCGTGCCCGCGAGCACCACCGTCTGATTAACCGGCGACACGGTGACGGTCACAGGCGTGGAAGCGCCTCCGCCACAGCCTGCTATGAGTGCAGCCAAAGCTAGAATTGCTAACTTACCCGATCTCATCCACGTCCTCCAAAATCTCCGGCGCGTTTCGCCACTCATCTCGTCTCGACGTATTCAACTGCCATGAGTCAACGCCCACTCTAGAACGTCCGCGCAATCGTAAAGCGGAACGTGCTGCGCGGCTCCACAAGCCCGGTTGGAAATCTTTGAATCTGCTGATCCAGAATATTATTTAATGTAGGAATGATCTGGGACTGCAGTACACCCGGCGGCAAAGCCGCCATTTGCTCGGGACTGATAAAGTAGGCACCACGAGGGCCCTCGATCGTTTGATTGAGTCGAGTCGGATTATAAGCGTAATAGAAACGGAAAGGCGCCCGCACAATCGGCAGGAAAACAACAAACTCGATTCCCGTGGAAGTGCGCGGCTTGAAATTCGTTCCGGGAACAACGGATAGCGTCTGAGACAACGTCGTATTCGGGAAGAGCGGATTCGGGAACTCGGAATCCAGCTGCTGGATGGCGGTTGGATCCAGCCGCAATTGGCTGGGCCGCAGGATTCCGTCGAGACCGACGTCGGCAAAAAGATCCATGCTCACCGGGCCGGCAATCGGAATGCGATACTCGAAGTTGCCGACGGCTTGGAGATCTCCACCAGGCCGGGTGGCGAAGTATTGAAGCACCGGGATGTTGATAGTCTGCGTCGTGGGGGCGCCGCTCGAATTCAGCACTGTCGGATTTACGAAACTGATGCTGGTGTTTACAGCGGATGGGATAAACGTCCAGGGAGAGATATTGAAAAAGTCGAAACCTCGAACCGTGTCTTCACCGCCAATGTAGAAACGCTCGTAGGGAGGAATTACTCTGCCGCCGTAACCCGTCGCCCATGCCGACTGAACGCGCAAGCCGATGACATTGCGCTTGTGGAAAGTGGGATGGAAGTACGTCATCTGGAAGACATTCGAGATGGCATCCACGCTGCCACCCAAGGGACCGCCCTCAAATCCGATCGAATACGAAAGGCTCTTGCCGCCCGTTGGGTTCAATTGATCGTTCACCGTGTTGTAACTGATCGAGGGACTGATTTTGCTGGAGACAATTCCGCTGAGCGCGGAAGAACCCTCGAGGCTGCTAAACTGCAGGGATTGGAATAGCAATTGGGAGGCTTGGCTGAACGTTGTTATATCGCTCTTGGTCCAACCATAGGTAATCCCAAGTCGCGCGAACGCGAAACGGTGCAGCGGGTAGCTGGCGAAAAGAGTGAAGCCTTTGCTGTTCTGGCTGTAATTTTGGGCGAGCGCCGGGTTGATGGCGATGTTTTGGCCCGCCAGAATCGACAGTTCTTTCTGTTGGTTGAAATTGAACTTGTTAGAAAAAACCGTAAAGCCGGTTGAAATGGGGCGATCGAAAAGATAGGGCTCCGTAAAACCGAACAAGATATTGCGTTGGATGCTGCCGAACTGAGTGGAAAAGGTGAGCGTCTCGCCCAAGCCGAGAAAATTATTGGTCTGATAGGCGAGGCTAAGGAAACTCCCCGCGAGGCCGCTGACGCCTCCTGAGAAGCTGATGGACTGTTTCCCCTTTTCTTTTACTTTCAAAGTAATGTCGACGGTCCCTGCCTTGACGTCGCGTTTGAGGTCTGCGTTTTCTTTCTTAATCTCGTTGAAGTAGCCGAGTTGGTTCAGGCGCAGGATGCTGAGTTCCCAGTAACGATCGTTGAACAGCGCGCCTTCGTCGAGCAGCAACTCGCGTCGAATCACCTTATCGCGTGTTGTTGTGTTGCCCTGAAATTCGATGCGCCGAACGTAGAATTGTTTCTCCTGGTCAAAATCCAACGTGAGATTGATGGTCTTGGCGGCGGCGTCTTCATCGAATTCGGGGGAGGCAGTAAAATCAATGTATCCGAACTCACCATAGAGTTTTGTGTAGTTGTCGATCGCCTTGCGAATTTTCGATACGTCGAAAATCTGGCCTTTTTTAAGGGGAAATATGCTCTCGAGAAACTCCGGTTTGATGGCCAGGTTCTCGTCGGGGTTGGCGCTGCGAATCACCAGCCTTCCCATGCGGTATTGCGAACCTTCCTCAATGGGAATGGTGATGTCGGTGCGAATGCCGCGGGTGCGGCCGATGTAGGGAATAGGGCCAACGGGCAAGCCATTGTGCTGCACCTTGACGTTCTTGAGGATCGGTTCATTCACAACGACGCGGAAGTAGCCGTGGTCGCGGTATAGGCCAGTGACCCCTACAGCTATGTCCTCGTCCAGTTTGTCGCGATCGTAGGTCTTGCTCCATATATTGATGTCCGCGAACCCTAGTGGAATTGCGATCGGCCGCGAGTGGCGCATCGAGCGGATGATTTTTTCGGTGGAAAAAACGTGGTTGCCCTGGATGATGATCCGGCCAACCTTGACCTTAGGACCTTCGTCAATATTAAACGTGAGAGTGACCGAGTTTGTGGCCGGGATTCGCTCGTAGGTTGGTTTTACTGTGGCATACATGTGGCCGTGTTCAGCGAGCAATTGCTGGATTACCACTTCGGCGCGTTTCACCTTGGTGGGGTCGAAACGGCTTTCAACGGACAAATCTACTTTGCGATCCTTAAATGCGTCGAGGATGTCGGATTCGGAAACGGATTTATTCCCTTTGTAATTGATGTTACGAATCGTGGGCCGCTCTTGCACATAGAAGACAAGGATTCTCCCGTTGGGATTGTCGGGGCTGTTTTCCACTTCCAGGCGGATGTCCTCAAAGAACTGTGTATTCCATAGAGCGCGAAAATCGCGACGAACGGCTTCAGGATTGTAAGGATCACCCTCGCGCGAGAAAATGCGCGCCATAAGCGTCTCGCGCTGGACGCGGCGATTGCCCACGAATTCAATTCGTTCAATCACTGGCTGCTGAGAAGCGGTCGAACTGGCAGGCTGCTGCGCTGCGGGAAGTTGCTGGGCACTTACAGGACGTGACAAAAACGCGAGCAAACATCCGCACACCATCACGACGAGCGCGCTGGCGTGCAGACAATATTTCCTCTGTGCGGCTCCAACGTAAATCAAAGCCGCGCTCCGCCTTCCAATGTTTTGTACTCCCCCTGCCAGACCGTCCCCACGGCTGGCACGCGCGTAGGATTCCTTAGTGGGCCACTGGGGTTGCTTCTACCACCGGACGGAAGCCCAGGCCATCAGTGGTGAGATAAATCTCAATGATGGCTGGGCGTTGAAGCCCGCCTTGGATTAACGCCTCCGAAAGCGGATCCTCGACGTACTTCTGAAGAGCGCGGCGGAGCGGACGCGCCCCATAGTTGCGATCGGTGCAGGTCTTTTCCAGAATCCACTGGCGCGCTTCGGGCGTCATCTGAATTTGCACCTGGCGATGGACCAGCGTGTCGTTTATCTGACTCACCAGCAGGTCAATAATGCGCGCCAGATCATCGTCCGTGAGCGCGTTGAACAAAATCACTTCATCCAGCCGGTTCAAAAATTCAGGATTGAACACCCGCTTGACCTCGGCCATCACAATATCATCCAAGCTCTTCGCGTGCGTGTCTCCCAAACCGGACTGGAAACCCAGAGTAGCCTGCTTCTGCAGAGCTCGCGCGCCGATGTTCGAAGTCATGATGATGATCGTATTGCGAAAATCCACGGTGTTGCCGAGGCCATCGGTTAGCTGCCCGTCCTCGAATACCTGCAGCAAAATATTGTAAACGTCCGGATGCGCTTTTTCGATTTCGTCGAGCAGAATAATGGAATACGGAGTGCGGCGAACACGCTCCGTCAGTTGCCCACCCTCTTCGTAGCCGACATAACCTGGAGGCGCGCCGATGAGCTTCGAGACCGAATGCTTTTCCATGTATTCGGACATGTCAAAGCGCACCAGCGATTTTTCCGTGCCAAAAAGGAATTCCGCCAAGCGGCGCGCGACCTCCGTCTTCCCGACACCCGTGGGACCCAGGAAAAGGAAGCAGCCGACCGGACGGCCGGGAGCCTTAAGTCCGGCGCGACTGCGGCGGATAGCTCGTGCGAGAGCCGTGATGGCTTTATCTTGACTGATAACGCGCTTGTGCAGCTCGTCCTCGATGCGCAGCAACTTCTGCTGCTCATCTTCCTTGATGGCGTTGACGGCAACGCCAGTCCAACGGGCCACTACTTCCTCGATATCGTCGCGCGTGACCGTGCCAGTGGAAGAATCGTCGATCTTCAGCTTCTCGCGAAGGGCGCGCAGATTTTCTTTTTCTTTGCGCTCCTCTTCGGAATAGAAACGCGCCTTCTCGAATTCATGGTTGGCAATGGCGGTTTCCATTCGGTGCGTGATGAACTTCACGCGCTTTTGCGCTTCGGAAACTTCCTCAGGGAGCATGGCTTGACGCAATTTTACTCGTGCACCTGACTCGTCAATCAAATCGATTGCTTTATCCGGGAGGAAGCGGTCGGGAATGTAACGATTCGAAAGATAGACGGCATATTGGATGGCTTCGTCGGTATAAGAAACAGCGTGGAATTTCTCATAACGGTCCCGGACACCTTGCAAGACGCGGATCGCCTCTTCCTCGTTGGGAGCGGAAACCTTCACGGACTGGAAGCGGCGCTCAAGCGAGCGATCCTTTTCAACGGACTTGCGATATTCGCCCGGCGTCGTCGCGCCAATGCACTGAATCTCACCGCGGCTCAGCGCGGGCTTTAAAATGTTGGCAGCATCGAGCGAACCCTCGGCGGAACCTGCGCCGACCAGGGTGTGGAGTTCATCGATGAAAACGATGGCGTTTTGGCTCTCCATCAACTCCTTCATGATCGTCTTCAGGCGCTCTTCGAACTGGCCACGATATTTCGTGCCGGCAACAATCAAGGAAAGGTCCAAGGAAAGAATGCGTTTGTCGGCGAGGAACGGCGGCACGTCACCGTCCGCAATGCGCTGCGCCAACCCTTCGACGATAGCTGTTTTGCCGACGCCGGGTTCGCCGATCAGCACAGGGTTATTCTTCGTGCGGCGGCAAAGGATCTGGATGGCCCTCTCAAGCTCGCGATCGCGCCCGACAAGAGGATCGAGCGTGCCGTCCATGGCAGCCTGAGTGAGATCCCGGCTGAATTCCGCGAGCAACGAAGTTTCTTTCGGTCGATTTACAGGCACTTTTTCACCCGCGCTGCGCGCAAGCTCCTCGCGCACGCCTGAAAGACGCAATCCCCGCTCTTGCAAAATCTCCGCGCCGAACGACTTCTCTTCACGCAAAATCCCCAATAGGAGATGTTCGGTTCCCACGTGCTTGTGATTCAGACGCTCGGCCTCTTCGGCCGCGTAGTTCAGAATGCGGCGGCATTCCTGGCTGAGCGGGACTTCGACGGAAGTGGAAATCCGCTCGCGCACGGTGATGCGTGATTCGATTTCTTTGCGGATGGATTCGATCGTACCGTGCGCGCGCAGAAAGCGATTGGCCAAAGCTTTGTCTTCCCGCAGAAGACCCAGAAGCAAATGTTCAGTCTCAATATAGGGGCTGCCGTACTGGCTAGCTTCATATCGCGCGAAAAAAATCACGCGCCGAGCCTTCTCTGTATAGCGTTCAAACACAGGTCACCCAAGCCCTTCCAGGCTAGAAGAATTTCCCGAGGCGCCACGCTGATCGCCGCGAGGCGCAACAGCTCCATTATCCGACACCAACAAACCGTGCTCCAAATGCATTACGCGGTCGGCGCGCCGCGCCAAAGAAAGATTATGGGTTGCCAGGATCGAAGTCAGATGATGGGACCGGTGTAAGCGCTGCATGAGTTCGAAGATCGACTCCGTATTTTTCTCGTCCAGATCGCCCGTTGGTTCATCGGCCAGCAACAACTTTGGCCGGGTCACCAAGGCCCGGGCAATCGCCACTCGCTGCTGTTCCCCGCCCGAGAGTTCACCTGCACGATGTTGTGTGCGATCCGAGAGACCAACTTCATTCAGCCACCCGCGCGCCATATTGAGCGCTCCGCTCGCTGCGCTCCCCCGAATCAACAGCGGCATCGCCACATTTTCCACGGCGGTGAAGTCAGCCAAAAGCTGATGTCTCTGCCAAATAAAACCCACCGCGCGGCTGCGGAAGTCTTCCAAGTCGCGTTCCGCAAACCCCGCCAGCGAATTCCCGCCGAAGTATACTGTACCGCTTGTTGGCGTGTCCAGCGCGGCCAGTAGATGCAGTAAAGTGCTCTTGCCCGAGCCCGAAGGGCCTACGAGCGCCACCATCTCGCCAGACGTAACCGCAAAGCTTACACCCGAAAGAGCGATAATCTCAGCAGCGCCGGAGTGAAACAGCTTCCGCAAGCCGTCGACGCGCAGGAGTTCCGTGGGCCCGTTCTGCACGAATGGGCTGGTCATTTTGTCATCAATTTCGTCGTGCACTCATCGTCAGCTTGCTCATAAACTCCACTAATCCCTTGACACTTCCCGTGCCGAACCTCCAGTTACTTATCTCTTTGGATTCTGCGGCTTATCAAAAGGTCGCTTTCGGCTCGTTTTCGCAACTCCAAGTTCTTGCACATTATGAGTGCAAAAGTTCCTACCCTCGAAAAGATCTCGACCAAATCAACTGATCCACGACTCCATTGTAGCACGTTGCGTTTCAGTGCTCGTGTTCACACACGCACGCATTGCGCGGGCATAAACCGTGCCGAGTCATGGGACTTCAGTTCTGGGAAAGCGCCCCCGCAATTCACTCCGCGCGCAAAATTTCAACGGGGAGCGTACCTGCGGCAGCGCATGCGGGGTAAATCGTTGCAGCGATGCAAATCGCCAGCGCGGCGGCCGTGATCCAAATCGCATCCCAGCCGCTGGAATGAAATGGGACGTACGGAATGGAATAGATCTCAGGGTTAAGCGGAACCAATTTCCAGCGATTCGCAATCCATGACAGCGAATAGCCGACGGCGAGCCCAATTGCGGTGCCGGCGATGCCGACAAGCAATCCTTGCAAGACAAATATGTGGCGCACCTGCATGCGTCGCGCTCCCAAAGCCATGAGGACAGCTATGTCATGCGCCTTATCCGTGACCGTCATCGCCAGCACGACCAGGACATTGAGTCCAGCGACGAAGGTGATCAGACCGACGAAAATGGCCGTGACCAGTTTTTCGAGGCTCATCGCGCGGAAGAGTGCCTGATTCTCTTCCATCCATGTGCTAGTGTGATAGCTGGGCCCTGCCTCGCGCGCGAGAACCGCCGCAATTTTTCCAGCATCGTCGAGATTGCTCACGCGAATCTCGAGGAGACTCACGACGTCACCGACCCCAGCGAGCTCCTGGGCATCATGGAGGGTGACGAAAGCCCAGTTGGCGTCATAATCGTAAAATCCGGAATTGTAAACTCCCGTAACGCGAAATCGCCTCGTGCGCGGCTGCATGCCGAAAGGTGTCAGACTACCCTGCGGACTCAGAACGGTGACGTAATCTCCCGCTTTGATCTTCAAATTATCCGCGAGGATGTTGCCGATCAGAATCGCAGGGATGCCGCTGGCATCGGGCGTGAAGTCGTCATTGCCGATCACCAGATGGTCGAGCGCCGAATCCCATCGCTTTTCGAGCCGAGGATCAATTCCTTTCAGAACTACACCTTCTGTTTGGTTGCCCGCCGACAAGAGCACCTGGTTGTACACGGCGGGAGTGATGGCTTCCACGCCCCGCGTCGAAGCCAAGCGCGCCATTAGTTGGACATAATCTCGGATTCCCTGGGTCCCGTTGGGTTTGATGTTGACGTGAGCTGTGACACCCAGCAAACGGTTACGAATTGCGAGGCTGGAGCCTGTGTTCATCGCCAACGCGATAACCAGCGTGGCGACTCCTGCGGCGACACCTGTGATCGAAAGAAAAGTCACCAGGCGCAGAACCGGCGGTTTGTATTTGGAGCGCAGATATCGCCGTGCAATCATCCACTCGAAGCTCATTTCGTTTCTTCGCTCGCCGTCGCGGCGTCGGTGTCAGAATCCTTTTGCGGCCGAAGCGTCGGGAACAGGATAACCTCGCGGATCGAATGGGAGTCCGTGAGCAACATGATCAGGCGATCAATGCCAACGCCTTCGCCCGCCGTGGGCGGCATGCCATGGGCCAACGCGCGGATGTAATCCCAATCGATTTCCTTGGGCACTTCCGCGCCACCGGTTTCGACTTGTGCGCGAAAACGGCGCTCCTGATCCGCTGGATCGTTGAGTTCGGAGAAGCCATTGGCAAGTTCCATGCCTTCGATGAACAACTCGAAACGCTCCGTCACGGATGGATCATCCTTCCGGCATTTCGAGAGTGGAGAAATGTCCGTAGGAAAATCATAAATAAAAGTAGGCCGAATAAGATGCGCCTCGGCAACGGCCTCAAAAAGCGCCCCAGTCAATTCTCCGGCGGAAGATTTGTCCAGGTCACGAATCAAGTCCAACCCCTTGCCACGGGCAAAATTATTGTAGCGTTCGGCGACGCTGCGCGGTCCTTGCGACGTGCTCAGTTCATCGGTCGAAGGTGCGTTGCCTGCGTTGGCAGGCCAAAACTTGCAGATCGCTTCGCGCATGGACAATGACTCGAAGTGGCTAAAGTCAAGCTCGTGTTCTCCATATTTTATCTTTGTGCCGCCCGATACCGCTTTGACGAGCCCTGCAAATAACTCTTCTGTCAGCTTCATCAGGTCACGGTAATCGCTGTAGGCCTCGTAAAATTCAAGCATGGTGAATTCCGGAGTATGAATGGCGTCCACGCCTTCATTGCGGAAATTGCGGTTGATTTCATAGACGCGATCGATTCCCCCCACGATGAGACGCTTCAGATAAAGCTCCGGCGCAATACGCATGTAGAAATCCACGTCAAAGGTATTGTGGTGAGTAATAAACGGACGCGCTGTGGCGCCGCCGAGAATGGGGTGCATCATCGGCGTTTCGACTTCCAGATAGCCGCGAGCATCGAAAAATTCGCGAACATGGCGAATGATCGCCGCGCGCTGAACGAAGATATGGCGCACGCGCTCATTGGCGATCAGATCGAGGTAGCGCCGTCTGTAGCGCATCTCCACATCGGCTAATCCGTGCCATTTCTCCGGCAACGGGAGAAGCGCCTTCGTTAACAAAGTGAGTTTTTCGACCCAGACGGTCAGCTCATTTGTCTTTGTGCGAAACAGGTGCCCGGAGACGCCGATTACGTCACCCATATCGAGCAGCTGAAACAGCTCGAATGCCGCGGCGCCCACGGCATCGAGCTTCACGTAAATCTGTAGCTTTTGACCCTGTCCCTGGATATGCGCGAAGCCGGCCTTGCCGTGGAGTCGAATGGTGAGAATGCGACCAGCAACCGAAACGTTCACCTTTGTTTCTTGGAGTTCGCCTGCGCTTTTTTGATCGTAAGC
The DNA here is from genome assembly GCA_035933575.1 of Candidatus Acidiferrales bacterium. Lineage (GTDB taxonomy): Bacteria > Acidobacteriota > Terriglobia > Acidiferrales > UBA7541 > DAHUXN01. The sequence continues at coordinate 41,089 of DASYYR010000076.1, forward strand.
ACTGACGATCTCCTTCGCCGTCTGTTTCCAAGCGAACCTGTGCGGATAAGGATCAAAGCCCAAACCAGCCATCTCTTCCAGTTTTTTCTGGCGTTGCAGAAGTTGATCGCGCGGTTCGAATTCCAAGCGGCGCTCCGTTTCTTGTTGAGCCGTGCGCAGTATAACGAGCGCGTTCGCGAAGCGTCAAGGAAGCCACGGGGTATTACGCATTGAGGGGAAAATGCTACACCCCTGGTTGCTTCGCAGTAACATTACAAGGTCGTGCTTGCAGAAGGCTACGTTTGCGAAATAGACTGATGTCGATCTGAATAATTTACTACTAGAAAGTGGGACATGCCAGCCAACCACACAGAAGTTGAAAAGCGTCTGTGGGAAGCCGCCGACGAACTCCGGGCAAACTCCAAGCTGAAATCGTCGGAGTACTCCGTCCCAGTGCTGGGGCTGATCTTCCTGCGCTATGCGGACCAGAAATTCTCCGAAGCGGAAAAGAAACTCACGGCGGCAGGCAGCGGTCGGCGGAAGATCGGCAAGACCGATTATCAGGCGCAGGGTGTGCTCTACTTACCGGAAAAGGCGCGGTTTGTGAACCTGCTGAATATGCCCGAAGGTGCCGACATCGGCAAGGCAATCAACGAAGCGATGAAGGCAATCGAAGCGGAGAACGAAGACCTGAAAGATGTTCTCCCCAAGACCTACAACAATCTCGAAAAAAGCCTGCTGGTTTCGCTGCTGAAGAATTTCTCCACGATTCCTCTCACAGAGGGTGATGCTTTCGGGAAAATCTATGAATACTTCCTCGGCAAGTTTGCGATGGCGGAAGGTCAGAAGGGCGGCGAGTTCTTCACTCCCATCAGCATCGTCAAGCTGATCGTGGAGATCATCGAGCCGTACCACGGGCGCATCTTTGACCCTGCCAGCGGATCGGGCGGCATGTTCGTGCAGTCGGCCGCATTCGTAGAGCACCACAAGAAGAACGTCAACGAAATCTCGATCTACGGGCAGGAAAAAGTTGCGGAGACGATCCGGCTTTGCAAAATGAACCTTGCCGTTCACGGGCTATCGGGCGACATCCGGCAGTCCAACACCTACTACGAAGACCCTCACAAGAGCGTCGGAAAATTCGACTTCGTTATGGCAAATCCGCCCTTCAACGTGGACAAAGTGGATAAGGAGCGGATCAAGAACGATCCGCGATATCCGTTTGAGTTGCCCAAAGCAGATAACGCGAACTACCTCTGGGTACAGGTGTTCTATAGCGCACTGAGTGCAACAGGTCGGGCGGGATTTGTAATGGCGAACTCGGCGGGGGATGCCAGAGGTTCAGAATTGGACATTCGCAGGAAGCTTCTGGAGACCGGAGCCGTTGACGTGATGGTATCGGTGGGGTCGAACTTCTTCTACACCGTCACACTGCCATGCACCCTCTGGTTCTTCGACAAGGGCAAGACGAAGACCGACCGGAAGAAGAAAGTATTGTTCATCGACGTACGGCACATCTTCACACAAATCGACCGGGCACATCGGGAATTCACACCTCAGCAAATCGAGTTCATCTCCAACATCGTCCGATTGTACCGAGGCGAGAAGCCCGAGGATGAGGCTGGCAGCTGTAGCTTGATGAAAGAGTCCTTTCCAAAGGGCAAGTACGCCGACGTGCTCGGTCTCTGCAAGGTCGCGACTCTGGACGAAATTGAGGCTCAGGGCTGTAGTCTTAATCCGGGGCGCTATGTTGGTGTTGCCGAACGGGCGGCAGATGGCTTTGAATTTGCTGAGCGACTGGAAGAACTCAACGAAGAATTAGAAGCACTCAACTCAGAGGCCCGCGAGTTAGAGGAGCGGATTGCTCAAAATGTCGCGAACCTACTTGAGGATCGAGCATGAAGAAGCAGCACAGTGTTTGGGAGAAGATAAGACTTGGCAGTCACGTCAGCTTCCAAACGGGCAAATTGAACTCCAATGCCTCGAAGCCCAGCGGAAAATACCCATTCTTCACCTGCTCACAAGAGACGTACAGGACAGACACCTACTCGTTCGACACGGAGTGCGTTCTCTTAGCTGGAAATAATGCGAACGGCGTTTATCCGCTGAAGTACTTTCGCGGCAAATTTGATGCTTATCAGCGGACCTATGTCATTCGCTCTCTGAACCCTCAACTCCTGGACAATCGATATCTGTATTACGCCCTTTCACCGAAACTCGAACTCATGCGAAGCATTTCGACAGGTGCAGCAACGAAGTTCCTGACGCTGACTATCCTCAACGATATCGAAGTCGAAAAACCGCCAATCGAAGTTCAGGAGCGCATCGCCTCTATTCTCTCAGCCTACGACGACTGACCCAAAACCCGAAAACTGACACAGAGGAAATTAGAGGTAAGCTTGGGCGGAATTCCGGGAGAGGAGGCGAGGACGATGCCCAAGAAAGGTCACTCAGAGGAGCAGATCGTAGCGGTATTGCGACAAGTGGAAGCGG
>DASYYR010000085.1:0-6240 GCA_035933575.1 Candidatus Acidiferrales bacterium
GATAGATTCCGTTGGCCCTGAATTTGTGCTGGCGGTGAAGTAAAGATATTTCCCGTCTTTGTCGAATGCGGGGTATTCCGCGTCGCTGAGTCCGTCGGTGATTTGAGTGGCCTTCTTGGAATCGAGCGAATAGACGAAGACAGCGCGCATGTGATTTGTGAGAAGCTTCGTGTACGTAATCCATCGGCTATCCGGCGACCAGGCCGGATTCATCGGTTGCCCAAACGAAAAGTAAGTGTCGGTGTCGATCTTCACGGGTGTTGGATTGTCCAAGTCGACGGACCAGACATTGAGCCTCTTGTCCGTGTACGCGATTTTCTTGCTGTCTGGCGACCACACGGGATCGAAAAAATATGACGGCGGATTGCCCAGAGCAATCGAGCGCGCAGCACCCATCCCGTCTTGATTCTTGATATGCATGGCGTATTCCCCGGAAGCGTCGGAAAAGTAGACGATCGACTTCCCATCCGGCGACCAAGCGGGCGAGCGGTCGGCAACGGAGGGCGAGTTCGTGATGTTGCGGGCGTCGCCCTTCTCGGCGGGTACGGTGAGAATCTCGCCATGCGCTTCGAAAACGGCGCGGACGCCCGTGGGTGAAATCCCCGCATCCATGACGTGATCTGCCACCTTTTCAAAGTGGGTGCGAACCTCGGGGAAATCTCCCCGGATGGTCACAGGAACTTTGCGCGTCCGGCCGTTCGCCAGATCGTAGAGATGCAGCGAGCCGAATTGCTCGTAGACAATTGCACGGGGCCCGGCGGAGGCAGACATAATGTCCATGCCATGATTTTCGATCACGCGAGTAACACTTTTTGTGGCTACGTCATAGGCATACAAGGTGACGGGTTCGGTGCGGGCCGAAAGAAAATAAATCTTATTGCCAACCCAGATAGGATTGAAGTCGCTGGCATTTTCGTGCGGGACTTTGATGACTTCGGAGTCTGACAGATTCGCGATCCACACCTGCGGCGCGAGTCCGCCGTGATAATGCGCCCAGAACGCATGTATGAGCGGCACGCCCACGAAGAAAATCTCACGCGGCAACGGCGTGTAAGCCAAGCGGGCGCCATCGGCCGAGTACGATCCTTCATAACCCATTGGAAGGGGCACCTCCCGCGCCGAGCCGCCGTCAGTCGAAATGGTGTAGAGCTGCTCGTAGCGCGGCGAATAGCTTTTCAGCGCTGAGCGGAAAAGGACGTTTTTGCCGTCTGGGGTCCATCCTTCCACGGTGTCCGGACCAGGGCCATAGGTCAACTGGCGGGGCTCGCCGCCTTCGGCAGGCATCACGTACACATTGAAGTTGCCGTCGTATTGCGCGGTGAATGCGATCCACCTGCCATCAGGCGAGAATCGCGGATCAGATTTGCTTCCGGGGCCAGACGTGAGCTGCAACGCGGCGCCTCCGTCGCGGCTGACGCTCCATATTTCGCCGCCATAGGCGAAGGCGATATGCGAGGCGCTTAGCGTGGGATTTTGCATCAGCAACGGTTTTCCGTTCTGCGCAGAAAGTGCGGCGCAAGTGAAAAGGGCGAGCGCTAGAATGACGAATGGCTTTTTCATTCCCAAACCTCCATTAATTACTTCCCTTGATTGCCGGATGCACGGAATCGACGTTGGAGCAGCGATTCATACTTGCGCTTTCGGCGAAGAGAGAACTATTTCTTCGCGGCGCGAGGTAAGGGACGCCACCCGTTCGGCGTTCACCTCAAAACCAATTCCCGGCCCTGGCGGTGCCTGAATCGTTCCCTGGCGGCTCACGGTGACGGGCGGATCGACGATGTCTTCTTCCCAGTAACGGCTGGAGGCCGAGACATCGCCCGGGAGCGTGAACCCAGGAAGCGTCGAGAGAGCAATGTTATGCGCGCGACCGATGCCGGTCTCGAGCATTCCGCCGCACCAGACGGGAACGCCGGCCTGCCGAGCCACGTCGTGAATTTTCATTGCTTCGGAAAAGCCGCCAACGCGGCCGAGTTTAATATTGATAACCCCGCACGCGCCCAACTCGAGTGCCTGCCGCGCGTCGGCTTCCTTGGTGATGGATTCATCAAGGCAAAGCCGCGTTTTCAATTGTTTTTGCAGATTCGCGTGGTCCACCAGATCGCCGGGCGCGAGGGGCTGTTCGATCATCAAAAGGTTATAGCGATCGAGATCCTTCATCACCGGCACATCGCGCTCAAGCGAATAGGCTGCGTTTGCGTCCACCGAAAGCAGAATCTCGGGATATTTTGAGCGCACCGCTGCTGCGAACTCCACATCCTGGCCCGGCTTGATTTTGATTTTGATCCGCCGATAACCGCTCGCGAGTTCAGCGCTTACTTTCCCGATCAGCGCGTCGATGCTTGGCTGAATGCCAATCGAGACTCCGCACGCGATTTCGCTTCTTTCTCCTCCGATGTGTTTCCAGAGCGGCTTTCCTTCAAGCCGAGCTTCCAAATCCCAGATCGCCGCTTCCACGGCGCCTTTAGCCATTTGATTTCCGCGGACTCTCGCGAAGCACTCATTCACATCGCTGGCACGCTCCACCGGCGAGGAAACAAGGAGGGAAACGAGATGTTTGGTGATGATAATCCAGGCCGTATCGATCGTCTCGGCGTTGAAATACGGGTCTTCCATGGCGACGCATTCGCCGTAGCCCTCAGCGCCGTCGCCGTTGGTGACCTTCACAATCAGCACCCGGCGAGCCGTGATGCGGCTGAAGCTGGTTTCAAACGGATGCTTCAGCGGCAAGCGCAATTCCCGAAGTTCCAGGCACTCCAATTGAAGTCGCGACACAGCAACCCTTCTCCCAGTTCTTGCAGCGGTGGTATCGCTTCACAGTGTTACGGCCAACGATGCGGCGCCGCTTCCAACGGTCTGTGGCAGGCGGGAATTACATCCGCGGGCAGATCACAGTCACGTGCCGGCTAAAAATTAAGTTTCAACGCGAGCTGAATGATTCGTGGCGCGACGCTCGTGGCTTGAATGACGCCAAAAGTAGGATCATTAAACGCGGTGTCAGGATCAGCGAATTGCGTATGGTTGAAAATGTTAAAGAACTCCGCGCGGAATTCCAGATTTCGTGTCCTATCCGATCCGAGGGCGGTGCGCTTAATGAGCGCGAAATCGAAATTTACCTGGTCAGGTCCCCCCACAATACCAGGCCCCGCGTTGCCGAAAGTAGTGGCCTGAGCACATGTGGACGCTGCCCCGCAAGCGCCCGGAGTAAGAGGGGGCTCTGGATCCCCTACGACGGGCGGAGTGGTGAAACACGCCGTATTGAAGTAATTGCTCAGCTTGCTTTGCACCGAGCCGTGGGTGACCAGTTGGCCGGCTGTGCAACCGGAGGCGAGCTGCGCCGGATCGGTATTCAATGCGCCGGTACCGATGCCGAAGACGTTATTCGGGTCGGCGAAGGTGAGATCGAGGCGCCGCCCCGATTGAATCGTGGTGACACCCGAGACAGCCCAGCCGTCTAAGAACCTGCCTTTCAGAGAACTGAGATTTCGCGGTCCGGGCACACTATAAAGATAGCTGAGCACAAAACGTTGCGGCCGGATGAAACCATCCGGGCCGTACCGCGCGTGCGCATCATTCTGGTTACCGATGAGATTCGCTCCCTGCTGAGTACCAGTGCTCGAGTTGCTGGCATCGGTCAGGGACCTCGCCCACGTGTAAGCGGCTAGGAATTGCAACCCATGGCTGAACCGTTTGGTCAAACTGACATCCAGGGCGTTGTACCAAGACGCACCCGAGGTCTCAATCTGAAAGGCCCCCGGGGCGGAGAATCCCTCGAAGGGCACACGCTGCTGGATATTGGCAACGGTGTTCGTTGTCACTCCGCGGATCGGATCAGCCGCGGAAGTAAGCGCCGCCTGGTTGAATGCGCGCTCGACCTCAAGTTTCGTCCCACGTGTACCGTTGTAACCAATTTCCAATGCGAAATCCTTTGCCAATTCGACCTGCAGACTCTGGCTGTACTCTTGGATGATGGACGGCTGGAACGTCGGCGAGAATCCTTGCGGAGTTTGCGCGGTTGTAGGCGAGTAGGCCAGAGGCGCGAAATTCGGGAAGGTTGGCACTGGGGCGAAAGGATTAGCGAAAGTAGAACCAAGAGGAGCTGCTGGCACTACTACACGGAAATCTGAGAACGGAGGAACGGCAATGAGTTGCAGGAAGAGCTGCCCGGTAGACCGCTCGAAGTACATCCCATAACCGCCGCGCAATACAAGCCGATTCGTGCGCGGCAATTGCCACGCATACCCTACTCGTGGCGCAAACTTGTTCTGGCCATCTCCGTTGATAGCCGCGGAGTTCGGAGCGCGCGTAACTCCTGGCGGAAGGGTTCCCTGAAAATTAGAGCCAACTACAATGCCCTGAAGAGTGCCGCCCGCAGGAGGATTCGGATTCACGAGACTCAGATTTACGTTAGATGATCGGCCAAGCGAGTCGCCTATTACTCCCTGCCGCTCGTAGCGCAGTCCCAGATTCACTGTAAGACGGGAGAACACCTGAATATTGTCCTGCGCGTATGCGTCGGCGTTCGTCGCTCTCCAGGCGCGATCCACAAGGCCCTGAAGATCGGCAACCAGCAGCGGGTTTCCTGTCAAGAAATCCGGTACGTTGAAGAAATCGATCAATCCCGCGAACGAGAAATTTTCAAAATTGATTTCTTGCCGGGAGATACCGCCGCCAAAACGGAATGAGTGGCGGCCGTGAAGGTAGGCGACAGAGTCCGAGAAGTTGTAGCTGTTTTGAGTAAAAAGATACCCATCATTTCCGTTCCCGCCGACGTTGAAGCTTCCTAGAATGCCTATTTCCGGCCTGATGTTGTCATTCGGGGGCGCCGTGATCCCCAAAGCGCTCAAAGTTAGGGGAGCCGCGCCACTTTGGCCGGGGATATTAACAGTTGCCTGGGTCTGACTGCTATCCAATACTTGCCGGTTGTATCCGAGCACGAACTGGTTCACCAGGTTCGGGGCAAATGTGTGGTTATTGGAAATACTAGCGTTGCGAAATTGGTTTGCGGTGGAAAACGGAAAACCCGGCACATTACCACCGCCCGTGCCGGCACTTGGCCGGAAGTTTAAGGCTTCATCGTTGTTGGCCCAGAAGAAGCGCTCGGACCATGTGCCTTTGTCGGATTGAATGTAATCCGCATTGGCGAGGAACTGATTTTCCGTGAACGGGCAGGCCACGCTCACACTCGAAGTTCCATTCGCATTTTGCGGCGCGGGGATCAAGAATCCGCCGCCGGGAATTGTGGCGTTGAGCAATGCCAGCGCCTGCGGGCTGATGTTCGAGCCATCGGGAGCGACCGGGGGTCCAAGCACTCCAGGTTGATTGGCAAAAGCCGCTCCGAGCGACGCCGCTGAGCGGTTCGGAAGTCCGGTCAGTTCCGTTGGAGTGCTAAAGGACCCCAGGCAATCGGTGTCCAAACCGTTTCTCTGCCGCGTGCCCTGATACGAGCCAAAAAAGAAGAGCTTATCCCTTCTTATGGGTCCGCCCATAGAACCGCCGAACTGGTTCTGCTTGAGCACGGCCCGCGGTTTTCCCGCTGCATTCAAGAAAAAATCATTCGCATTGAAATCGTCGTTGCGCAGAAATTCAAAGGCATCGCCGTGAAACAGATTACCACCGCCCTTTGTGATCACATCCACATTGGCGCCGGCATCTCTTCCGAAGGATGCATCGTACTGCCCCGTCTGCACTTTGAATTCTTGGATGGCGTCCGGATTGGGAACCGGAATGGCCCCACCGGAGTCGAGATCCGTCACGCTCACACCGTTCATCTGAAAGTTATTATCGTCGGTTACCGCACCATGGGAGGATATTATGGCGTTGCCGACGCCGATTGCACCCGCATCATTAACGTCGCTTGAAACGCCCGGCGATAGGTCCAGGATTTGCGTGTAATTGCGCGTAACCAGAGGCAGGCCCTCCACCATTCTCTCGTCGGTCACGTGTCCTAGCGCCTGATTTTGGGTTTGCAGAAGCTGCGCCTCGGTAGGAACGGTCACATTCTGGGCCACCTCGCCAAGTTCGAGCTTCACGTTCAGCGTGCTGGTTTCCGCGACCGCGATGCTCACTCCGGTGAGGCTGACCGTCTTGAAGCCGTTTTTCGAAACTTCGACTCGATACGCTCCGGGCGCCAAGAACGGCGCGAGATAACTGCCATTCGATTGAGAAACGAAGGTGTGGCTATCGCCGGTGGCCACGTTGACCACATGAACGGTCGCCCCGGGCACCACACCGCCACTCGGG
>DASYYR010000095.1:0-15395 GCA_035933575.1 Candidatus Acidiferrales bacterium
CGGTTCGATGATACCGAAGTTGTCTTCCGTTCGATACGGCACGTGACGCCGGGACCGCAATAGCACGCGCACTTCATCTTCCGCCTCGGGCATCGCTTCCGTGCTGATCGCTTCGACGAACATGGTGATCGAATCATCGGCGGCCATCCAGACGGTCCGATACGTCGTCAACGGCAGCATCACAAAATTGTCTCGCGACTGGCCCAGAATCGTTCCCAGTGACTTGGCCGTGCCTATCACTTGGCACTGCTGCGCCCCCACCCGCAGCTCTTTTCCGATCGGATCGACTCCCGGAAACAACTTCATCACCACGTCGTTGCCGAGAAAACAAATCGGCGTGCGATGATCTTCGTCGGCATATGTGAAAAAGCGCCCGGAAGCAATATCGAAGTCCCGCACTTCGGCGAACTCCGGCGTGGCTCCGATCACTTGCACGTCTTCCATCAGATGCTCGCCCTGATGAACGTCCGCGACGGTGTTTTCCTCGGCCGCCACCTCCTTGGAATATTGCAGGTGACCCTTCAGCGCATGATAATCCTCCATGCGCAAAGGCGGCCGCTTGTCCGCTTTCAGGAAATCATCAAAGTTCGTTACGATGCCGATGCGATCGATCACAAATGCGTTGGAACCCAGATTGGCGATCTTGTTGGCCACGTAGAGATTTAGTCCGTTGAGCACGCTCATCACGGAGACAAGCGTCGTGACCGCCAGAATGACCCCGAGCAACGTCAGGAAACTACGCAGCTTATGCGCACGCAAGGTATCGAACGCAAGCCACGTTGCCTCACGCAACGTGACGCTCGCCTGTCGAAAACCTAGTCCTAATTTGGGCGGCTTCGGCATCTAATCAGTATAGACGTTCCTTATGAGATAAAAGTTCTCTATGGGACAGAATTAATGGCCAGGATGACGCTCTCGATACCAATCGTCCAGTCCCGCACCGCAATGAAAGGAAATATCGCTACAATACGAAAGCGGTAAAGCGAGTATAGGAATCGTTTCTCTAAAGCCATCATACGGGACTCTCCGAAGGGAAGTGAAATTTTCGTTGGCAATGAAGCGCCTGTTCCAAATCGGATGCGCCGGCGTCGTTGCGGTGGCCGTCTCTTTCATACCGCTCCTTGCGGCGCAGCAACTACCCACACAACCGGCATCCGACCAAACCGCCCTCACGCCGGCGCAGATTCAAGACCTTCTCAGTCGCATCATTGTCAACCAGCACCGCAACGATGTGGCGCTAGACACGTTTGAGCGCTTGGAGCACCACGTCGAGCGCAACGGCTCCAACGGCCGCGTTACAGAAGATAAGCTCTATCGTGTAGTACCCACGGGAAGCGGCACTTTGAAACTTCTCGTCAGGGAAAACAACCAGTCTGTGTCCCGCAGCGAATATCAGCGCCAACTTCGCGATTGGGAGCGCGTTCTCAAGGTCGCCATTCATCCGGACGATCCGCGCCAAGTTGCTGTTGTCGCCAAGCAAAAGAAAAAGCTGAAAGATCGTGAGCGCCTGATTAACAGTGTTTTAAATGCCTACCTGCTCACCTGGATGGGCCGCGAAGTTCGCGATGGCCGCGTCCTTGAAAAAATACAACTTGATCCGAATCCAGCGTATCAGCTTCACGGCGATTCCACCGACTGGCTGGTTCACGCTCGCGCCACAATCTGGGTAGACGCGTCAGCCAGCCAACTTGTTCGCGCCGACGCCAGCATTGTCCGTGACATCTCGATCGGCGGCGGCATTCTTGGCAAAGTCTATCGCGGCGGCCATTTCATCATGGAACAAGCGCCCGTAGCGCCCGGGATCTGGGAGCCCTCCCTCTATCAATACGATATTTCCGGCAGGAAGTTTCTCTTCATATTCACTTTGCATGAAGTGACGACGCTAGGCCACTATCGCCTGATCGGTTCTCCCGACCAGGCTCTCGCTGTCGCGCAGGACGATTTGACTCACTGTTGTAGCACTTTCGCGGGCGATCCCTAAGCAGCGCTAGGCCTCCCGGATCTTTCCCATCGGCTGCAATGGATGATTTCCCCCGTTTACTTCGCGAATTTCTTGCGCATTTCGCCGTACACCGTCGCAAAGAAACCCGTAGGATTGTCTCCAACGAAAGCGGCGTGCGGGTCGTAGTCTTCCAGCCCTCGAATGATTTCATTCGACGGCAAACGCCGTAGCACATAAATGTGCGGATGCCCGCCCGTTGCGGCGTGCTCTTCGCCTTGCACCTGAAAGAACTGGCCGCTATAGCGAATCGTCAGTGGATATTTCCAGTGCGCCTTCGGTTCGCAGGAGGCAATTTTCAAATCCCAAATTCCCTCGCTGCGTATCACTTTATCTTCCACAGGTCTTGGCTTTACGCGCCATTCGCCCGTCTTCGCATACCGAACAGCACGATCGAGAAGCACCAACGGCAACGTCCCAGGGACCTCATGCGTCGCCAAACCGCTCATGGCGCGCACCGCGCCCTCCATACCGAAGTAGCAAATCAGCCAGGTCAGCGGGTGCATGTACATGGACAAAAGTCCCATAGGTCCCGCATAGGGCCACGGAATCGACCTGCCGATAGCCGGACCCGCTCGCGTGACAAAGATTGAGTACCACGCGATCAGCGCTACCAAGGCCAGAGAGGACTCAATGATTCCTGAAAAGACCGTTGCCCGCGACCAATTCACCCGAATGTCGCCCAAGTACGCGGCCCGCAAGCGCGCGGGCAAAAACGCGAGAATTGGTCCAGCCAGATAAGTCCACACAGCGGTTTGCTCCTGACTCCCCAAATTAGGTGCGTTGGCGTGCAGGGACAAGCTCCGTTTCGGACTCGACGACGAAAACGACAATCTGCTTGTGCGCGGAGAGAATTATCCAGGCGCCACGATTCCTCCACCGACGAAACCAGATTCTGAACGCAAATCGCTCTCGCCGATTGGCTACAAGTCGTGGCCTTGACCGTGATTGCCGCGGCCAGTAAGCTAGCTGTTCCCAGCAACTGGGCAGATAAGCGAGAGCGCGTAGCGCTTTCAGAAACGATAATGGCCTCTATACAAATCACGCTGCCGGATGGGGCGAAGCGCGAAGTCGCTGGCGGGACCACTCCCGCGGAGATCGCGCGTCAGATTTCGCCGCGCCTCGAAAAAGAAGCGCTCGTTGCTCGCGTTGACGGCGAATTGTGGGACCTTTCTCGCCCCCTCGATCAAAATACTTCGCTCGCGATTCTGACTCCGAAAGATCCGGAAGCGATTCAGGTGTTGCGCCATTCGGCCGCGCATCTGCTTGCCGCCGCGGTCATCGAGCTCTTCCCGAACGTAAAATTGGGCATCGGTCCTCCGATCGACAATGGCTTCTTCTACGATTTTGTTCGCGACGAACCATTCACGCCCGAAGACCTGGAACGCATCGAGAAAAAGATGCGCGAGCTCGCGTCCCAGAACATTCCAAACGAGCGCAAACTGCTGCCCAAGCCCGAGGCCCTGAAGTTCTACCGCGACTCGCGGCAGGAATTCAAATGCGAGCTGATCGAGGAAAAAGCCATCGAGCCCATGGTGTCGTTTTACACCACGGGAAAATTCATCGACTTCTGCAAAGGTCCGCACATTCCTTCGACCGGGCGCATCAAGGCGTTCAAATTGATGAACGTCGCGGGAGCGTACTGGAAGGGGCACGAAGGCAATCCGCAGATGCAGCGGATTTACGCCGCGTGTTTTTACACCCAGGCCGAACTCGACGAGTATCTGCACAAGCTCGAAGAAGCCAAACGTCGCGACCATCGCAAGCTCGGACAGGAGCTCGATCTTTTCAGCATTCAAGACGAAGCCGGCCCCGGGCTAATTTTCTGGCATCCCAAGGGCGGCCTGATCCGCACGATTGTCGAGGATTGGCTGCGCGCGGAACTGCTGCGACGCGGCTACGATCTCGTTTTCACCCCGCACGTCATGCGTCTCGATTTGTGGAAGACTAGTGGGCACACCGGGTTTTATCGCGACAGCATGTTCAGCCCCATCGAAATCGAGAAAGCCGATTACCAGATCAAGCCGATGAATTGCCCCGGCCACATTCTGATTTATAAATCGCATCTGCGCAGCTATCGCGATTTGCCGCTGCGCTATGCCGAGCTGGGCACGGTTTATCGTTATGAGCGCTCGGGCGTGCTGCACGGGCTGCTGCGCGTGCGTGGCTTCACGCAGGATGATTCGCACATTTTCTGCCGGCCAGACCAGATCGAATCGGAAGTGCAGGGCTGCCTCGATTTCGCCTTCGCGGTGATGAAGACCTTCGGCTTCGACCGTTACGAGGTCGAGCTTTCCGAATGGAACGCCGCGCATCCGGAAAATTACGCCGGCAAAGCGGAAGACTGGAATCGTGCCACAGCCGCGCTCTCCGATACGCTGCAGCGCATGAAAATTCCGTTCAAGCGCATTGAAGGCGAAGCCGCGTTCTACGGTCCGAAGATCGATGTGAAATTAATCGACGCGATTGGCCGTCCGTGGCAACTAACCACCGTGCAATTCGATTTCAATTTACCGGCGCGTTTCAACCTGGAATACGTGGGCGAGGACGGCGCGCGCCACCAGCCATTGATGGTCCATCGCGCGTTGCTCGGCTCGGTCGAGCGCTTCTTCGGAATTCTCATCGAGCACTATGCAGGCGCATTTCCAGCGTGGCTTGCGCCCGTGCAGGCGACCATCTTGCCGCTCAGCGAGAAATTTTCGGAGTACGCGAAATCCGTTGAGGAGAAATTGCGCGCGGCGGGCATTCGCGTTCATGTCGACGACCGCAACGAAAAGTTGCAGGCCAAAATTCGCGATGCGCAACTCCAAAAAATTCCGTACATGCTCATTGTCGGCGCCAAAGAGGCCGAATCGGGTGCCGTCTCCGTGCGCCATCGCTCCAAAGGTGACCTCGGCCCTAAGCCACTCGATCAGTTCATCGGCGCGCTCCGTAATGAAATTGAAACCAAAACCCACGACTGAAATAGTCGTTTTCCCAATGAAGATTCAGGTTCGCCGCGCAGTTCCCGCGGATATTCCCGCTGTGCGTGAATTGATCGACGCGTCCGTACGCGGACTGCAAGCGCAAGATTACACGCCGGCTCAAATTGAGTTCGCGCTCAAGACCGTCTACGACGTGGATACCCAGTTAATCGCGGACGAAACATATTTCGTTGCGGCAAACAAATCATCCGAAAGGAATCGCTCCGTAATTGTCGGCTGCGGCGGCTGGAGCAAACGCAAGACGCTCTATGGTGGCGATCATTGGACGGGACGGCAGGATACTCTATTGGACCCGGCCCGCGATGCCGCAAAGATTCGCGCCTTCTTCATACATCCGGCATGGGCGCGGCGCGGCATCGGGAGCATGATTCTCGAAGCTTGCGAATCGGCTGCGAAATCCGCGGGCTTCACTAGCTTCGAAATGGGCGCCACGTTGACCGGCGTGCCGTTTTACCGCGCGAAAGGCTACGTCGAGCGGGAACGACTCGAAGTTCCGCTCTCGAATGAGGTCTCGCTTCCGATCGTGCGAATGTCCAAACACGCATAGGCACGAGACGAAACAAGATAGTTTGCAGCCCGTGTATGGTATCTTCACGGAAATGCCAGACACTGTTCCCGTCCTGACCCACGAAGAGAAACCCGTGCGCGCCGCCGCCGTTAGCGCGCGGATTATCGCCGCGGGAATTGTGATCGGGTTTTTCTATCTGGCCTCGAGCGTGGTGGTCACGCTGCTGGTGGCGATCCTGCTGGCCTACTTCCTTGATCCACTGGTCGTTTGGCTCGAACTTTTCCGCTTGCCCAGAGTGCTGGGTTCACTCGTCGTTTTGATCGTGGCGATAGCCTTGCTCTTTCTTCTAGGTTCTTCGCTCGTCAGCCGTGTGGACCAATTTGGCGCGGACTGGCCGATATATCGCGCCCCGTTGCGCGCCGTCACCAGTGACATCGAGCGTCGCATGAATCTGCTGGAATCGCGAGTCAACGAACTTTCACCGCCGCCGCACGAATCGCGCGAGCAGCGCGTGGTCACGGTGACGGAATCGCATCCGGTACGCGACGCGTTGCTTCAACGGTTGGGTTCGCTCTATACAGGATTGTTCGCCGCCACCTTTGTGCCCTTTCTCGTTTTTTTTATGCTCGTAGGCAAGCGAAAAATCTGGCACGGCACGATGGAGTTATTTCCTATAGGGCACCGGACACCCGTAAAAATTGCCCTCTCCGAAGTCAGCAACATGCTGCGCAGCTATGTGGTGGGAACAGCGCTAGTGGGACTGATTCTGGTACTAGCGAGCTGGGCCTTTTTCTGGGCCATGGGCTTGGATTTTTCCTTCCTCACCGCGCTCGTTTCAGGCTTGCTGAACCTCGTGCCCTATCTCGGCATGGTCCTCGCCTGGATGCCGCCCGCGCTCATTGGTTTGAAGCAGTTTCATAGTGTGGGCCCATTCCTCCTGATTTGCGGAGTACTCGGATTCTTTCATTTGATGGCGGCGAATTATCTGCTGCCCGCGTTCGTGGGACGCCGCGTCCATTTGAACGCCGTGTCGGTTACAATCGCCCTGCTTTTCTGGGGCTGGATGTGGGGCGCGCTCGGATTGCTTCTCGCGATTCCCATCACTGGAACGATCAAAGTCGTTTGTGACCACGTGCAAGGTTGGGAGCCCGTGGGAAAATGGCTGGGCGAGTGACATTTGGTAATTGAGCAGCAGCAACTCGATCTTCTGTCCTGTTATCGTGTGCTGTTCAACCGAATCGCCCGCAAACGCGAGACGACGCCGCCAAGCGATGCAGCGTCTGGCGGTTGTTGAAACAGACGAATCGCCGCGATGCCCGCCGCGGCGGCGCGCAAGCAAGTCCCCGCATTTTCCTCCTCGACGCCGCCTATGGCCAGCACCGGAATCTGAATTCTCCCGCAGACTTCGGCAAGCTTACCAACACCCTGCGGTGCGCCGAACTTCATCTTGGCGGGCGACTCGTAGACGGGCCCGAAGAGAATATAATTCCCACCCGAACGTTCGGCTGCGATGGCCTCTTGAATATCATGACATGACGCGCCAACCATGAAATCCTGCGGAGCGTTTCCGGCGCGGCACCATTGAACAGTTTCGGCGATCGGAATCGAAGCGCCGCCAAGATGCACGCCGGCCGCGCCCGCCGCGATTGCAACATCGAGCCGGTCGTTTACTATGACGCGCGTATGAGCATTCCCTTCTTGTCGAGTTACCGCGATGGCTCGGCGAGTAAGCTCCAGCAACTCGTGCGACGTCAAGTCTTTTTCACGGATCTGGATCCAATCAACGCCCGCGTTGACGGCACGTTCTATACATACGAGTAAATCGTCGGTGGAACCAGCGCCTGAGCGTCGTTGACTTTGCAGGAGATGCCGGTCCGTCACATAACAGAGAAGCATGTGCGTAGCCGTGGAGTTAATTGCTTGGTGTAACTGCCGTTCGTTTGCGCCGGAAGGAATCCACTGCGAGCACGGCATCCACCACGCCCAGCCCGGAAATCGCCCCGCGAACGTAAGGATTGAGTAAAATTGGTATCAGCGACGGATAGTGATTGAGAAAATAATTCGCTTCCCAGAATCTCGACCATGGGATGATGATGATCAGCAGGCCCATTTCGAGCCACAAAAGCAGCAACAGCACGCGTAGGAGACGGTTGGCCAATGGAGGTCAGTTTTTTTGCAGAGTTGCAATGCGCTCCGCGACGTCACGGTAGTCGATGTTCATCGCGTAAACCTGCCGGAAACTATCGAGCGCCGCTCGGCTGTTGCCTGCTTGCTCTTCTGCCAAGCCCAAATCATACCGCAAAGCGAGAACTGTTTCTGGATCAAGTCCCGGAAGTTCCAACGCGCGTTGGTACCACAGCGCGGCGATCTTGGGCTCCTGCTTCTCCATAAAAACCAGGCCAAGAAGCGTCGCGCATTGCATCGAATAACGGAATGGCCGCCCTTCCTGAATCGCTTTCGCGACTCTTTGAAATTCGCCGATGGCTTCATCGAGCAAGCCCATCTCACGGTACGCAATGCCGAGATTGTAATGTGTTTCGAGGTCTTCGTCCTCGTCCTTCTCGCCCATCTCGCCGAGTTCGGCGCGGAATTCCTGAAAAACTTCGCTCAACTCGTTCTTACCGCCTGGCGTAGCCGATTCGATTTCAGGAACAGGTTCATCGACGTGCTGCGATTTTGTTTCCGCTGGCGCTTCCACAGCGGAAGTTTCCAGACCCTCCACTTCCGCGACGAGCTGATCGAGAAAGCCTTCCGTGGTTGTGGCTTCATTATTCGCGTTGGACGTTTCAGAAACCAGTTCGAGTTCAAATTCCGCCGCTTCCGGCTCCGTTGCTTCGGCTGCTGCTGCGGGAACCTGCGCTTCGATACTGGCTGCAGGTTGTTTGGGCACATCGCCAACAGCTTGAGCGGCTTCTGACGCGGTTAAGTTAGCCCACTCGTCCGAAAGGTCAATTTCGTGCCCGCCCGCTCGGGTAGGCCCTGCAACCTCGGCGGGTGAGGCGGTCGCTGCCGATCCCGTAGGGATCTCGTGTTCCGCAGGGGCCGCGGGAACGGAGAACTCCGCTGGGCCGGCAGACGTAGGGCGGGAGGCGGTCTGGGCTGCAGCGAGTTCTTCGTCGGTCGCGCCGGAGGCACGCTGGAAGCGACGACGCAGTTCTGTAAAACGCTCGGCATTTATTGTATCGCCACGCTGCGTGTAAATCTGCTCAAGTTGCGCTGCCAGTTCGGCGGTTCGTCGGTCATCCCCCGCGCCAAGGTTCAAATCGAGCAATCGCTCTAGCGTGGGTGCGTGTCCCGGTACGCGTTGCAAAATATTATCGAGCAACTGGATGGCCTTTTGCGTCAACCCATAGCTCGAAAACAAATCCACGTCAGTGAGAGCCTGGGTAACGAAGCGCTGCGTTTCATCATCGAGCCCGAGGTCGTTCTCAGGCGTTGCGGGCGCGACCGGTGTGGCAGTGCCGATCAGCGGAGTCGGCGGCGCGGGCTCCTGCGGAAAAATGTCGTCAAGGTCGGCCGGCGCGGCGGAGGGATGACCAAGGTTCTTGCGCACTTGGGCCAGGCGCTGCCGCGCAAATTCATTGTCCGGCTCGCGTTCGAGCAACTCGTTCAGCGTGGCTTCTGCGCGATCGGATTGCCCGGCATTCGCATAAGCGTCGGCCAGTTGCGATTGCATTTCGGAAAGATTGTTGTCTCCCATGCGGCGATACAGGTCGACGAGCCATTCCACCGGCTCGATACGTTCCTGCAGCCGTTCCGAGACAGCCTTGAGCACTTTCGCCAGGTGCTCCTGATTCCCGGAAGCGATCGCCGACTCGCGAATTCCGTCAATCAGTTGTAGCGCGGCATCCGAGTCGTCCGCTTCAATCAGGGTGCTGGCAACGCGCAATACAAGCACGTATTTTTCCGCACCCTGCAGTGCAGCATGCTGGACCACTTCCACAGCACGCTCGTTTTTTCCGCCCTTCAGGCAAATATCGATTTGCAATCCGAGAATTTCCGAATTCGAGTCCGCATCCGGCAGGGTGGCGAGTGTTTTCAACGCTCCGTCTGTGTCGCCCGCGATTCCCAGCATCCGCGCCTTCAGGAGTAGGGCGGCGGAGTTGCCAGGTTCAGCGGCGAGTGCGGCATCGATTGTTTTTTGCGCTTCGGAGGCATCCCCGTGCTCATGGAGATACCGCGCAAACTGCAAATATGTGTTCGCCGCCTCTTTTTTCTGACCCATCGCGATGTACAGTTCAGCGAGACGCCGCTGAACGCGCGGATTATCAGGCTCGACTTCGAGCAGCCGGCGCAGAACTTCGACGGCCTTCGCAGTTTGATTGGCTTTCAGGTGCGCTTCGGCGAGTTGCAAGAAAATCGGCCGCGCCTCGCTCAAGATTCCTTGTTGCACGTAGAGATTCGCGAGTTTTTCGAGCGGCTGTGTTTCGTTCGGGGCCAGTTTCGAAATCTTTTTGTAAATCGCGATGGCCTTGCTGTTGAAGCCGTCGTTGAGATAAAGCTGCGCCAAGCGCTCGAAATATTCGACAGCCTGCGGCATGCTGTTCTGCCGCACGAAGAGATCCCCAACGGTCATTAGCACTACCTGATCGTTCGGATCGCTCCGCAGAATCGTCTGATATTCCTGAATCGCCTGGGCGACTTTGCCCTGATTCAACGATTTCAGCGCCGATTCCATGACTTTGGCTTTATTCATGGCCATACGTGTTTCCCTGATACCCCCGTCCGCATACCTCTAGCGGACGCCCACAACAGGGCGTTTTCGTGCGAGTTTCCTGAGCTAGGCTACGGTAGCACACGCCAAAAACAAGGGTCAACGCGCTGCCGCGCACGCGTGTAGGAACTCGACAACACCCGAGCGCGGGGAAGCCCTCCGGCAGCGCTCCACTTGTCTGTCATTCCGTAAGGGGCCAGCGAAGAATCAATCGCGCGCGATGAGGGGGGATTCCGGAGGCACAGTCGCTGAGTTGGCGGCGACGGCCGTCAGCGGAAGCGTTTCCTGCGTTGCATTTACGGCCCAGCAGGTGGATTCGCGCACCGGCGCGTACGAATAACGGTGCAGAGGCGTCGGTCCGTAACGCTTTAGCGCCTCAAGATGGTCCGGAGTGCTGTAACCACGGTTTTGCGCCAGGCCGTACTGCGGATAAAGCTGGTCGAAGTCGTCCATCAAATGATCGCGTTCCACCTTCGCAAGAATCGACGCGGCCGCAATCGAAATCGAGCGTGCGTCGCCGTGAATCAACGCTTTCTGCTCGATGGCGAGCGGCAGTTCCATCGCGTCGATCAACAGATAATCCGCGGCGGGACGAATATTTCCAACCGCGGCGAGCATTGCCTGGCGGCTGGCTTGATAGATATTCCACGCGTCGATGCGGCTCGCGTCGATTTCCGCCACAGCCCACGCGAGGGCATGTTCGCGAATGCGCAGCGCCAGTTCTTCGCGGCGATCGTGCGTTAGTTTTTTGGAATCGTCGAGCCCGACAATGCGTCGGCGGGGATTCAAAACGACTGCGGCGG
The DNA here is from genome assembly GCA_035933575.1 of Candidatus Acidiferrales bacterium. Lineage (GTDB taxonomy): Bacteria > Acidobacteriota > Terriglobia > Acidiferrales > UBA7541 > DAHUXN01. The sequence continues at coordinate 11,009 of DASYYR010000095.1, forward strand.
CGACGACAGGCCCAAACAGCGAGCCGCGGCCCACTTCGTCTATGCCGCAGATGCGCATCCATCCTTGCTGACGCGCCAGCCGTTCGTATCGCGAAGAGCAGAGCCGCCCCATCGCGCGCGATTCTATCACACACGTTGCTTCCGGTTTCATCTCGGCGGATTCAAAGCGTGGAAAAAACAAAGGCCGCATTTAGGATGCGGCCAGTCGAGAAAAAGCTTTGTGAGTTAAAAGGGGTGAAAATCTATTCGTCGCTCTTCGCTTCGGCGGCTTTCCCCGGACGCTCGCGCTCCACGCGCTTGATGCGCGCCGATTTTCCCGTCAGTCCGCGCAGATAATAAAGTTTCGCGCGGCGAACATCGCCATGCTGCACAATTTCAATGGAAGCGATTGTCGGCGAGTGCAGCGGAAAAATGCGCTCGACGCCGATTCCAAAGCTGACACGCCGCACCGTAAAACTCGCTCCAGCCGTATGCCCGCGCCTCTTGATGACTACGCCTTCGAACGGCTGAACGCGCTCTTTTTCCTTTCCGGCTTCGCCCTCACGCAGCTTCACGTGCACGCGAACCGTGTCGCCCGGTCGGAACGCCGGAAAATCCGTGCGTAGTTGAGACTCCTGCACCTTATCAATCGCGCGATTCATGGCAAATTTTCCCGGCAGACCCGCTCAGGTGGGGCCAGCTCTATCTGTGCGAACTCCAACTATAGCGAAAATCCCTATTTTTTTCCAGCTAAACACGCAGGTTTCACGTTATGTCCCGACCCACTGCCGAAAATAGCGTTGGTAGGCCCTTCGCCAGAATCTAACGTTCTCCCAAAAGAAAAAAACCGCTTGACTCTGACGTTACGTCAGAGTCCATTCTGCTTGCGGAGGCAATCTTGAAACCACGAAACACGGCTTTGTACCGGATCCACGAATTCGCCGAGGCGGCTGGCGTGACCGTCCGTGCGTTGCATCATTATGACCGCCTGGGAGTGCTCAAGCCCACCCATCGGTCCGAGCGCGGCTATCGGCTGTACAGCGATCGTGATCTTCCGCGTCTCGAGCAAATCGTCGTGTTGAGGTTCCTCGGTTTGCCTCTGAAGCAGATCCGCGACCTGCTCAAGGACAAATCCGACTTGCGGCAAAAGCTACGACGCCAGCAACAAGTGCTGGTTGAAAAGCGCAGCCAACTCGACAAGGCAATCCAGGCCATCGGTGACGCCGAGCGGTCTTTGCGATTGAAACGGGAACCGGATTGGAAATTGTTCAAACAGATACTCAAGGAGATCGAAATGCAAAATGATACGGACTGGACAAAAAAGTATTATAGCGAGGAGGCAAAGGTCAAAATCGAAAGGCGAAAGACGCAGTGGTCGCCAGAATTGCAGGCACAAGTCAGCAAGGATTGGGCCGACCTTTTTGCGGACATTGAGGCTTCGCTTGACGAAAAGCCCACGAGCACAAAGGCGCAGGCCCTGGCGGCTCGGTGGAAGAAACTCGTCCAAGGTTTCACCGGCGGTGACGCGGAGATCCAAAAGGGTCTCAACGCTATGTATGCGGATCAGGCAAATTGGCCCGAGGAGCCGAAGAAAAACTGCCGGATTCGCCCAGAGGTTCAGACCTTCATTCGGAATGCCATGAAGGCTCAGGGAGAAGGATGCTGAATCTCACAGCCCAATCAGCTTTGCCGTGTTTCCGCCGAGGATTTTATCTCTGTCCGCGGCGGGAATCGGCAGGCTGCGCAGCGACGTGAGCATTTCGGGGATGCTGCCGATTTGGTGCGGATAATCACTGCCCGCGAGAATGTGTTCGACGCCGGCGAAATCGATGGCCAGTTTCAGCGCGAGCGGATCGAAATTCACCGTGTCGTAATAAAATTGCTTCAAGTACTCGCTCGGCGGACGCGAAATATTCACGCGGCATTCCTTGAACGCGCGAAAGCCGCGATCCGCGCGTTCCGCGATATACGGAATCGCGCCGCCCAGATGGCTGAGCACCCAGCGAATGCGCGGAAAGCGTTCCGCGACACCGCTGAACACAAGTTTCTCGGCGGCGAGAGTCGTGTCGAATAAAAATCCCACGAGCGGCATCAGCCAGTAGTCTGTCATCGCCTCCACGCCCACGGGAGCCGTCGGATGAATGTGCAAAATCGCGTCCAAATCGTTCGCGCGCTCATACAGCGGCCAGAAACGCTCATCGCTAAGCGCCACGCCGTTGATGTTGCTGAAAAGCATCGCACCGGGAAAATGAAGCTGGCGGCACGCGCGCTCGAATTCCCTCACTGACGCCGCTGGATCATTCAGCGGCAGCGTCGCGAGCGCCACGAATTTTCCGCGCTTCGTCCGCACCACTTCCGCGAAAGCGTCGTTCACCAGCGTCGCAAGTTTCACGGCGTTTGCGGGGGATTCGACGTGCGTCCCGGGCGTGGTCAGCGAAATCACCTGCGTATCGATGCCGTATTTCGCGAGCTCGCCTTCGCGAAAATCGATATCGCGATGCCCGCGCACCGCGACATTGTAATCGCCGGGATAATGCAGCCGCGGATCGCCCTTTGCATCGAAATCAACCTTCACCACGCTAGAGCCCGCGCGCAGCGCATCCAGATACGCTGGCGGATAATAATGATTGTGAACGTCAATGATCGCCATGCCGAATTTTCCTCGCGCCCGAGCCTATCAAACGTGAGCGCGCCAGCACAACGCTGCAACTGAATCGGTGTCGCGGGGATCGCTACTGCGAATGACTGGGCGAATGATTCAGAGAGACAAATTCATTTCCCGGTGAAGTCTCGCGGATTTGAGCCAGCCAGCAAATCTGGACGATTGAGGCGCGTTTTTTCGAACGCCGTGCGACGGCGCCATTGTCGAATTTGTTCGTGATTTCCGCTCATCAGGATTTCGGGAACTTCCCAGCCGCGAAAATTCTGCGGCCGCGTGTAATGCGGATAATCAAGGATGCCGCGGTTCATTGGTTCATGGGCCGTGATTCGTGTCTCAGCTGCGTCCGGCGCGGATGGAATTTGTTCGCTCGTGCCTGGTTTGTCGTGAATGACGGAAAAGGATTCATTCTCAGCGGAGTCTTCATTGCCGAGTGCGCCTGGAATTAGCCGGGTGACCGCGTCGAGCACTATCGCCGCAGGCAATTCGCCGCCGGAGAGCACGAAATCACCGACAGAAATTTCATCGGTGGCGAGATGGTCGGCCACGCGCTCGTCGACGCCTTCGTAACGCCCGCAAATTAAAATCACGCGTTCGAGTTGCGAAAATCTCCGCGCCATTTCCTGCTGGAATAATTTTCCCGAAGCGGAAAGCAACACAATCGCAGTTCGCATCTCCAGGCGCAAGGTTTGCGCGTCCTTCACCGGGCCGATGAACGACTCGACCGCGTCGAAAAGCGGCTCAGGTTTCAGCACCATGCCTTCGCCGCCGCCGAACGGACGGTCGTCCACGGTGCGGTGACGGTCGTGCGTGAAATTTCGCAGATCGTGAATCGTAACGTCGATCAGTTTCGCTTCGCGGGCGCGCCGCACAATTCCGTAGTCCAGCGGCCCATGAAAAAACTCCGGGAAAATCGTAATCAGATCAAAGCGCATCGTACTGGAATCTTACCTCAGCCGCATTTCATGTTTATGCAGTTTCTAATTTTGATTTAGATCGCTGAGGCCTTCGGGGAGGACGACTTCGATGCGGCGTGCGGCGGTGTCGATGCGCGTGCAGATTTCCGTGGCGAGAGGAATCAGCAATTCGCCACGAGATGTGGCGACAACGAGGACCGGCGTGCCAGCGACGGATTCGCCTGTGGATTGCACGTCGCGAACATCGCCAAGTTTTTCGGATGTGCCGCTCACGTTGGCTTGAAAGACTTCGCAGCCGATTAAGTCCGTGACGAAGTAGCTGCCTGCTGCAAGGGGCACGCGTTCAGAAAGCGGAATTTGAATTTCGAGACCAACAAGGCGTTCCGCATCGGAGATTGAATCCGAGCCTTCGAAGAGGAAAATCGCCTGCCCGTTATGAAGCCAACATTCGCGAATTTCCACGCGACGCGGAGGATTCTTGCCGTCCCACAATTCGGCGGCAGTGAGTTTCACGAGGCGTTCGGGAAAATCGGTGAGAATTTGAGCCGCAACTTCACCGCGGCGTCCGCGAGCACGCAGAATTCTGGCGAGTGTGACGCGACTGGCTGGAGAGTCCGCCACTATTCGAGTATTTCCAAAGTGAATCGCTTTTTCAGTTTCATGCCGGCCGCACCCAGCAGCGTGCGGATCGACTTGGCGGTGCGGCCCTGCCGCCCAATCACTTTCCCGAGGTCGTCCTGAGCAACGCGCAATTCAAGAACCGTGACTTGCTCGCCTTCGATGGAGTTCACGATTACCTGTTCGGGATGGTCGACAAGAGCTTTCGCAATCG
>DASYYR010000099.1:0-53662 GCA_035933575.1 Candidatus Acidiferrales bacterium
GTCTTCGCGTCGATATACGGTTCGAGCGCGTCGAATGCATAGGGCAGCGGCGGCACCGTATACGGAGCAGCCTGCGCGGTTCCTTGAGCTTCTGTCATTTCTTCCTCCTCAAATTGCTTTCGTGCCCCATAATTATACCCCTGCCGCCCGTGGCGGCGTAAAGTACGCAATTTCCCTTACAATCGCCATAGCGCAAAACGAATAGGAGCGAACATGCCAACCACCGCGCATCTTGAAAAGCACTTCACTTCCACGGCCGCGGTTCGCGACATCGTCATCGGCATGGCCGACGGCTTGACCGTCCCTTTCGCTCTCGCTGCAGGACTCACTGGCGCCATCGCGTCCACGCGCATCGTCGTCACCGCGGGACTCGCCGAAATCGTCGCCGGCTCGATCGCCATGGGACTCGGCGGCTACCTTGCCGCCAAAACCGACTCCGAGCATTACGCCTCCGAGCGCCGCCGCGAAATCGAAGAGACCGTCGAAATCCCCGACCAGGAGCAAGAGGAAGTCGCGAAAGTTTTTCGCGGCTACGGTCTCGCCGACGAGCACGTGCAGCCCGTCGTCAACGCTATCTGCTCCGATCAAAAGCGCTGGGTCGATTTCATGATGCGCTTCGAGCTGGGCCTCGAAGAGCCGGAGGCTTCGCGCGCCGGCCGCAGCGCCGTCACCATCGCCGGCTCCTACATCGTCGGCGGACTGATTCCGCTCACTCCTTACATGCTCGTCGGCCAGATTTTCACCGCGCTGTCGGTCTCCGTCGGCGTCACGCTGTTCGCGCTGCTGATTTTCGGCTTCATCAAGGCGAAGTTCACCGACGTTGTCCCGTGGCGCGGCGCGTTGCAAACCGCCCTGGTCGGAGGCCTTGCCGCCGCGGCCGCTTTCTTCCTCGCCCGCCTCGTCAACCTCCGCTGACGCTGGTGGCACAGGCCTGCTTGTCGGGCAGATCCAAAAACCCGGTGTGTCCGAAAACGGACGTTGTTGCGAAAAAAACGCGAAAAAAACTCGATTAGGATTGGCATCCGGCATTTATTTTCAATTAGTTGGCTCAATTTCTAATTCCCCATATAAACTCGATTAGAATTCACAGACGCCTCATAAAAAACGAAAAGCCGTGTCGCTCCCTGACGGGGCGCCGTGCAAACCGTCCTCGCCCACCTCGTCAACATGATTGACTCCGGCGTCGTCCTTGCACCTGCAGCGCAGAGCTTCGCTCTTTGAAGTTCTGCGGCTTTTGCTGTGAGCCGGACAAATGAAATTCATTCGCGATCAAGAAAAAATAAGTGGCGCGTTTTGAGTCAGTTGAGCTTGCGGGACATTGCATGCCATTTGCGATTAAGGTCTGGCGTTTTCGCGGAGTTTTTGGGAGTTTTGAGGTGGCGTTTGGACTGTGATAGGGCGCTCGCGTCATCGAATTTTCGCTCTGAAAAGGCTAGCACGGTGCGGACAGCGAGGCTAGTGGTGGCGGTTGTGGAGAATGCTCGCCTTGGCGGATGCAACGACCGAACGACCCAAGGCAATTCGCGACTCGGGGAGTCGCGACGGGCAGGGCCCTTCCTTCGTCAGGGTTAACAAGCAGCGCCCCTACGAAAGGTGTGGACGAGCTTCAGGATTTTCTCGGTCGTTCAGCCATTGCATGGGATTTTGGGCTATGTAGAGGCGGACGGCGTCGAGGTCCTTGGCGCTACGCACGATATGTTCGTAATAGTTCCGTTGCCAGACCGAGCCGGTGCGATGGAGTATGCGATTGACCGCCGCAGCGGTGAGAGATTTGAATGCGCGAAGTATTAGTCCAAGCGCGGGCGCATTCGCCGCTACTTTCGTAGGGGCGCTGCTTGCTGCGCCCGGTGTCTCGGGCGAGCACAAAAACAGAATCCCGTGTACATGATTCGGCATCACGACGAATGCGTCGAGCTCAATCGCGGGAAACCGTTCGGGTAATTCGCGCCAGACGTTCCACACCGCTTTGCCTGCGGGGTTGCATTCCATTTTGTTGGCCCGGACGCGCCCGAAAATGGATTCGTGGCCCGAAACGCAAAGCGTGAAGAAGTAGCTTCCTGATCGAGAGTAATCATATCGGCGAAGACGGATCGAACGGCGCGAGGAATTTACATCACCGGGCATGAAAGAAATTGTATACCTAGGGGCGTCGCCACGTGACAGTCCGAGCGCGACTCGGTGAGTCGCGACGGGCGCAGCAAGCAGCGCCCCTACGACGGCGTGTGTCATGGTAGGCGGTAGTGTCCGGGGGAGACGAAATGGAGGAGGCCGAGGTCGCGCAAAATCTGAAGCTGCTGGCGGATTTTGGGGCGGACGTGTCGGTTGGCGGGATGGAGCGAGGCGAGATGGGGTTCGAGAGTGTAGGCGTCGGCCAGAGTGAAAGTTTGTTTGTGAAGTGAGCGGATGAGATTCAGAACGTCGAGCGTCCAGCCGCGCATTCCCGGGCGCAGCTTGGCGAGAGGCCGGACCTTGGCGTATTGCTTCCTAGCCGATTTGGGATTCGACGGCTCGCCATTCACGACAAGCGGGATCCGCGTATCGGGCGGGATTTCAGTGAGCAGGATGTTGCAGCCGATCCATCCGGCGCGGCGCGCGGTGGGCGCGAGCGGTTTTCTTTTTTCGATGGCGGAAATAGAAAATGCAAATTCAGGAACCAGAAAGACGTTTCGCACGCTCCAGCTTGCGAGATCGTAATGGAGAGCGACGAGATTGGGCGTTTCATCTTCGCGGATTTTTTGCAGCATGGTTGCGTATGCGGCGTCCAGAATCTTGCTGCCGAATGAATGCGACTGCGCTTTCAGCTGAAATGAGGCGTCGCAGTTGGGGCAGACATAATCGACGGCGGCTGTATTTGGCGGAGAGCAGGAAAGTTCGTCCGAAGCGCAATTCAGACAATATAGATTTTTCGTGGCCCATGCTTCAGTAGCGACGCGGGCGCGTTGTGAATTACTTTTGTAGCCTTCGAGGCCCGCGAGGGGAAGTTCGAGTTGCACGCGGCGATTAGATCACGTTCCATCCCTCAGATAAATCTCTGTTTCCGTTTTGATAATGAAGAGGACTTCGGTGGCGCTGCGCGAGCTCAGTGTGAATTTGCGCCAGGCTTCTTCGAGGGAATCGGCGGGCGCGGAATAGATGACCTCGCGGCGCGAAGAGCCGACGAAATAATAGTTTCGCTCACGGCGAACGAGTTTCGCGCTGATTGGCCCGCTCATATTTGTGTTATTTGATCGATCCATAGGATCGGGAAACAGATCAAGGGAAAACTGGAGGCAGGAAACAGAAATATCGATCTGTACCAGTTCGGAACAGATGCGTCGCAAGGAAAGCGACAGTGATTCCAGTTCCAGCTCGCATCCCATGACGCGACGGTGAACACGAAGTGCCGCGACGAGAACCGTTCCGGAGCCGAGGAAGGGGTCGAGGACCAGGTCGCCTTCGTTGGAGGAGGCGAGGAGGATGCGCTCGATGAGGGCGAGAGGCTTTTGCGCGGGATGCTTGCCGAAGCGCTTTTCCTCGGAGGCGGGAGGCAGGATTTCCCAGACGGATTTCATCTGGCGGCCGGCGTTCATCTGCTTCATCAATGTGTAATTGAATTTGTGGCGTGACTTTTTGTCGCGCGCGGCCCAGATAATCGTCTCGGTGGCATGAGTGAAATAGCGGCAGGAGAGGTTGGGAGGCGGATTGGGTTTGACCCAGGAAATGTCGTTGAGCAGCTTGAAACCGAGTTGCTGCATGGCGAAGCCGACCGAATGGATGACGTGGCTGGTGCCGCTGACCCCAGATGGAGCCGTCGGGTTTCAGAACGCGTTGGCAGGCGGCGAGCCAGGCGCGATTGAATTCATGATTTTCGACGGCGCCGCGCGAGCGGTCCCATGCGCCTTTGTTGACGCTGACCATTTTGCCGGCGTGGCAGGTGATGCCGCCGTTGGAGAGGAAATAAGGAGGGTCGGCGAAGATTAGGTCGACGCAGCCTTCGGGAAGCGCGGAGAGGATTTCGAGGCAGTCGCCTTGGTAAATTTTGATGTGATGTTTTGGGTCGTGAAAGACGGGAGCGGGCAGCGCGACTCGGGGAGTCGCGACGGGCGACCCAAGGGTCGCCCCTACGGGGGACGGCGATGCGTCGCGTGTGTCGCGCGAAGGCGATGGATTTGCGGCGCGGGTCATTTGGCTCAGGACGGATCGGATCGTTGATCGAATGGTACTGAGTGTCAAGGAGCGAGATCGAAGGCCAGTGAGTCCACTCAGACCAAGTCAAAAACCCCACCCTTCGCAGAAACCGCTCAGGATGGGGCACCCGAAACGACGTACAGCAGAAACCGCAGAGCGTAATCGCCAATAAATCGCGAAATTAAAATTACCGGACACTGGCCTCGACAGGCGGCATTGGCGAAAACTTTTCGTTAAGGTATCCTCTTGGCCCATGCTTGTTTGCCGATGCTTGTTTGCCCGTGACTGTTTGCCGATGCGTGTTTGCCCATGCTTGACTTGAATTATTTTCGCGAGCACTTGGACGACATCGAGCGCATGTTGCGCAACCGCAACGCTCGCCTCGACCTCGACGCCTTCCGCAAACTCGACGCCGAGCGCCGTCAGCGCATCACGTCTGTCGAGCGCCTGAAGGCCGAGCGCAACAAGGGCAGCGAGGAGGTCGGGCGGCTGAAAAAATCCGGCCAGGATGCCGCCGCGCTCATGTCGCGCATGAAGCAAATCGCCGACGAAATCAAACAGGAAGACGAAAAAATCGCCGCGCTCGACGAAAAGTTGCGCGATTTCATGCTCTCCGTTCCCAATATTCCGCACAGTTCGGTTCCCGTTGGCAGCGGCGCCGAAGGCAACGTGGAAGTCCGCCGCTGGGGCGCGCCGCCGAAATTCGATTTCGCGCCCAAGCCGCATTGGGAACTGGGCGAAGCGGCGGGAATTTTAGATCTGGAGCGCGCGGTGAAAATCGCGGGCACGCGTTTCGCTCTCTATCGCGGAGCGGGCGCGCGCCTCGAACGCGCCCTGGCGAATTTCTTTCTCGACGTGCACACGCGCGAGCAGGGCTACACCGAAGTGCTGCCGCCCTTCATCGTCAACACCGCCTCGTTGATCGCCGATGGCAAGCTCCCGAAATTCGCCGGCGATATGTTTCACCTCGAAAACACCGACCTGTGGCTCACCACCACGGCGGAAACGGAATTGACGAATCTCTATCGCGACGAAACGCTTGACGAGGCTTTGCTCCCCATAAAAGTTTGCGCGTGGACCGCCTGCTTCCGCTCCGAGGCGGGCGCGGCGGGGAAAGACACGCGCGGCATCAAGCGCCAGCACCAATTTCAAAAAGTCGAGATGTTCAAATTTACGCGGCCCGAGGGAAGCTACGATGAACTCGAAAAAATGGTGCGCGACGCGGAAGAATTATTGCAGCAGCTTGGCTTGCACTATCGCGTGATGCAACTTTGCACCGGCGACATGGGATTTGCGTCCTCGAAAACGTACGACATCGAAGTCTGGGTGCCCTCGTCAAAGGAATTCATGGAGATTTCCAGCTGCTCGAATTGTGAAGCCTTTCAGGCGCGCCGCGCCGGCATTCGCTATAAGCCAAAAGGCGGCGCCAAAAATCAAAAGTCTGAATTCGTGCACACGCTCAACGGCTCAGGCTTGCCCACTGGACGCACCTGGATCGCCATCGTGGAAAATTTTCAGCAAGCCGACGGCTCCATCGTGATTCCCGAAGTCTTGCGCCGCTACATGGGAGAAGATCGGATTTCGGCGCGCGGGTGAATTATAAAACGGGAGAAATGGAAGCGAAAAAATAAGATGAGGTGGAAACAAAAAAAGGCGCGGCCTCTGAACAATTCCCAATGCAGGAGCGCCGCGCCTTGAAAAAAGCAATCGTGAAATTTACATCCCAGAGGGTTTGATGCTGTCCACCTTGATCGAGCCGTCCTTGCCCACTTCGCCCGTCAGCGTAACTTCGCTGCCGATCGCGGCGTCCGTCACGGCGTCCTGGTTCGAAATCGCGTAGACTTTCTTTGTCTTGGTGTTCACGAACACATACTTATCGCCCTTCTTGACGCACTGTTTCGTGCACTCAGCCTTTGCGGCGCTCGCGTCTTTCGCTCCGCACATGCTGTCACTGATCCAACCCGTCCACGTATGCGACTTCGCATTCGCGGTCGTGGCCAGGCCAAAAGTAAACAGCATCACGGCGGAAAGGCCGAGAACGTTCGACAGCTTCTTCATGTGATCCTCCCTGTGAATTGTGGGGTTGCTGCTGGGCTTCCGCCGGCTTCAATCCCCGCCAACGGTGCTCCCCGTGTCGCTAGGAGTACGCGGGGCCAGTGGGTTTGGATGCCGGAGAATGGGTTTAAGGTCATCGCTATTCTAACCTAACGCGCTCACTAAAGCGTACCAACGAGTACCTTCGGGCCCGTGGGCGCGGACTTGCCGCCCTTTGGTTCCACAGTCACGCAGAACCACTTGCAATCCATCCCTGTGGGAACCTTCGCCATCGGCATTTGGCCGTTGTGCGCCGCTGCGGGCATAAACACGCCGGCGCTCACGGGATTGCCCGTCACCGGAATGGCCCACATCTGATACACCTTGTCAGGCGGCGGCTCCGGCAAGTCGGCGGTGTAGCACATCATTCCCATGCGCGGATTATATTTCACGGAACCCCGTGCTTTCGGCATCGCGGGCGTGGCGTCGAGTTTCACGGTTACGGTGTCCTGGGCCGCAAGCACGTTAACCAGCGCTTGCGCGTGTTCAGTTTGCTCCTTGTAAGTTTGCGTGGTTTGACGAATCTGCTGCAACTGCAGGTCTAGGCTGCGGTCGCTGATCCACAGAAATACCGTCGCAAAGGCAAGCGCCGCAGCCGCGGGCGCCCAGAAGGTGTTCCACCACGGCGCGGCCCGCCGCGTTTCGCGAACCCGCACAGGAGCAATGGTTGAAGATTTCTCCGCGCGCACTTTTTCGAGCAGCCGCTGTTTTGCAAGCGTCGGCGGATTTTGCGGTGGCGCAGCAAGAGCAAGCAGCGCGATGCGCCCGCGTGCTTCCGCGAGTTTTCGCGCGCATTCCGCGCACGAATCGATGTGCGCCTGGATCGACGCCGACTCTTCGCTGGGAAATACGCCGAGGGCGAAAAGCTCGAATTCTTCTGCGCGAATTGGATGACCGTTCGTCACGCGAGTGCCTGTTTCAAAATTTCCACGGCGGAGCGAATCCGCGTTTTCACCGTGCCGAGCGGCGTTGCCAGATGCTCGGCAATTTCGCTGTGCGTCATGCCTTCGAAGTAGGCCAGCTCGATGGCTTCGCGCTGGCCGTCCGGCATTCCGCTGAGAACCGTCTTAACGCGCCCAAGCAACTGATTTTGCGCCGCGGCCGTTTCCAGATTGCACGGCAGTACGACGCTGTTCTCGGTAAGCTCGTCATCATCGCGGCTGCTCCGGCGGCGCAAACGCGAAATGGACCGGTTGCGCGCGGCAACCAAAAGCCATCCGGGCAGAGACCCGCGCGCCGGATCGAATTTTTCCGCCGTGCGCCAAATTTGGTAGAAGAGATCTTGCAAGACTTCCTCGGCTGCGCCGGAATCGCGAAGAATGCGCGTGGCCTCCGCGAACACCAAACCGCTGTATCGGTCGTAGAGAGCAGCGAGCGCTGATTCGTCCTTTTGGACGACTCGCTCAAGCAGCGACCAATCCGAATCGTTTTGCTGTTCAGCGCGTTGCGCTCGAATCACATTCCCTCAGCCGCTCTTACTTGGAATTACGCCGTTCGCGGCGCAACCGGATGTTATTAAGAATGTGCCGTTTTTCACAAGTTCCAGGAGCAAGATGGCGCGCAACAGGGTAGCTTCCAGCGGGGCGGGGGTCAAATTGAGTTTGGCGATGAACCCGTATGGAGGCTCAAGCCGCCTGTTTTTGCTGCAAATTGCATATAACTCGCCTATTTGCAATAGCTTATAATGCTGAAGGCGAGCTAAACCCTTTTGATTCTGCGACTTTAGTACCTGCGCACAATCTGACGATTTTGCCTGCTTTCAATTGACTGCCCAGGGCGGGTTGAATAAACTTCCAGCCGGAACCTACTTACAATGCGTGCGATAGAGTTCACGCCGCGAACGCAACGGTGGTGGATAGATTACGGCAGGGATCGTTGAAATTTCTGGGACGTATTTTTCGCTTTCTCATCTGGCTCATCGTCACCGCGGGAATTGCGTGGGTGATGAAAAAGGCCGTTGATAGGGCGTCGCGCAGACACTCCTACGGCGGGCATGAACCTGCGCGCGTTCCGCCGCGAGCGGCAGCGAAGGAACTCTTTCGCGATCCGGTTTGCGGCACATATGTAGCGGAAGACATTTCTTATCTTTACGAACAAGACAAACAGACATTGCATTTCTGTTCGCGCAATTGCATGGAAAATTATCAACGCGATCTTCAGCATGCTGATACTCGCGCGAACCGGCTTGCAGCCGGAGCATAACAGCAGTTCAGGAGGAACGACCGAATGGCCCTAAGCGCCAAAGCGGTTCCCCAAACGATTCCGCGGATTGCGCCGCGCGAAGATCTGAATATTTTCCGCATCTCGCAAATTCAGTTTGACATCGCGGCGGAACATTTGAAGCTCGATGCGGGCTTGCGGCAAGTATTGCGCACGCCGAAACGCGTGATGGAAGTCTCCGTGCCGACGAAGATGGACAATGGGCAAGTGAAAGTTTTCAGCGGCTACCGTGTGCAGCACAACATCGCGCGCGGCCCGGCGAAAGGCGGAGTTCGTTATCATCCCGGCGTAACGCTCGACGAAGTAAAAGCGCTGGCCATGTGGATGACATGGAAAACCGCGGCGGTGAATATTCCGTTTGGCGGCGCGAAGGGCGGAATCATTTGCGACCCCAAGCGCATGAGCAAATCGGAATTGGAGCGCATGACGCGGCGCTACACTTCGGAAATTCTGCCCATCATCGGGCCCGCGCGCGACATTCCCGCGCCGGACGTTTACACGGACTCGCAGACGATGGCATGGATGATGGACACGTATTCGATGGTGGTGGGATATTCGTCACTCGGTGCGGTGACCGGCAAACCCGTTGCGCTCGGCGGCTCGGAAGGACGCAACGAAGCGACCGCGCGCGGATGTTTATTCGTGACGGAAGAAGCGTGCAAAGTCAAGAAAATGAACTTCCGCGGCGCCACGGTGGCGATTCAGGGATTTGGAAACGCGGGTTCGATTGCGGCGCGCCTGTTCACGGAGAGAAAGGCCAAAGTGATCGCCATCAGCGATTCGCGCGGCGGCGTTTACAATACGCGCGGGATCGATCCATACAAAGCGGTGCGTTACAAAGAGCGCTCGGGAACCGTGGTGGGGATGCCGGGGACTTCGCGCATCTCGAATGACGATTTGCTAACGATGAAGTGCGACATTTTGATTCCCGCGGCGCTCGAAAACGTGATTACCTTGAACAACGCCGATCAAATCAAGGCGAAGATTGTTGCCGAGGCGGCCAACGGTCCCACCACTCCTCATGCGGACGAAGCGCTGGCGAAACGCGGCGTCATGGTGCTGCCGGATATTCTGGCGAATTCAGGCGGCGTCACCACCAGTTATTTCGAATGGGTGCAGGATCTGCAGAACTTCTTCTGGACGGAAGCGGAAGTGAACGCCAAGCTCGAAACAGTGATGAAGCGCGCGTTCCACGAAGTACACGACAATGCGCGCAAGCATCATGTTCACATGCGCACCGCCGCGTACATTCTGGCCGTCGGCCGCGTCGCGGACGCAACTGTCGTGCGCGGGCTTTTCCCGTAGCGCCTTTTCCCCGCAGTAGGCCGTGGTCATCGGCAACGACACTTTGGCAAAGCGATACGGGCTCACTTCATGCCACTGACACTGCTGATCGATCGGAACGGTAGGATCGCCGACTCGCACGCTGGTGTCGTGGACAAGGCCGCGTGGGAGGGCGAAATCAAAAAGCTCCTTCGAGACAAGGGCGCGGCAAAGTAAGTGGATTTGTCAGAAGGCCGCAATCGTTGGCCCGTCGGAAAAACCCACGCTCGTTGTCTCTCCGAAGGGTATTCTCCACAAACAAACGCAAGGACAATTTGGCTCCCATCAGAGCGCTTGACGAAATCCGTGCGGGCGAACACTGCGCGCGCGGGATGATATAATTCTGAGCATTCTGATGGAACGGACTTCGACACGAACGGCGGCTGCTACAGTGGAAGGCGCGCGGCACATTCCGGCTGAGGTGCGCGCAAATTACGAGAGCGTGATTGGGCTCGAAGTGCACGTACAACTGGCGACCGCGACGAAGGCGTTCTGCGCGTGCTCGACGCGATTTGGCGATCCGCCGAACACCAACACTTGTCCCGTGTGCCTCGGATTACCCGGGGCGTTGCCGGTGCTCAATAAACGGGCGCTGGAATTGGCGACGCGCGCGGCCTTGGCTTTGCATTGCACAGTGCAAGAGCGCTCGCGGTTCGCGCGGAAGAATTATTTTTATCCTGATTTGGCCAAGGGCTACCAGATTTCGCAATTCGAGTTGCCGCTGGCAACCGGCGGCTGGCTCGAAATCGAGGTGGGCGCGTCAAAAAAGCGCATCGGCATTACGCGCGTGCACATGGAAGAAGATGCCGCTAAGAATCTCCACGAAGGATTCGCCGACGCGGATCGCTACAGCCATATCGATTTCAATCGCGCCGGAGTGCCGTTGATCGAAATCGTCGGCGAGCCGGATTTGCGCGCGCCGGAAGAAGCGTACGCATATTTGACGGACTTGAAGCAGGCGCTCGAATACACGGCGGTGAGCGATTGCAATATGGAGGAAGGCTCGCTGCGTTGCGACGCAAATGTGAGTGTGCGTCCGCGCGGCGTGGAGAAATTCGGAACGAAAGTGGAAGTGAAGAATCTGAATTCGTTTCGCTATTTGCAGCACGCGCTCGAATATGAAATCGAGCGGCAGATTGGCGCACTCGAAGCGGGCGAGACGGTGGCGCAGGAGACGCGGCTGTGGAACGTTGCGGAGGGCCGCACGGAGTCAATGCGCTCGAAAGAATTCGCGCACGATTACCGCTACTTCCCGGAGCCGGATTTGTTGCCCGTGCGCATTGCGGAAGGCTGGAAAAAAGAAATTCAGCGCGCGATGCCCGAACTGCCGGATGCGAAACGCTCGCGATTCGTGGCGCAGTACGGAATCACGGCGTATGACGCGGGAGTCTTGTCTGCGACCGCGGCGCTCGCGGATTATTTCGAAGCGGTCGTTCGCGCCGGCGCCACGCCGAAAATCTCCGCGAATTGGATTCAAACGGAATTGCTGCGACGGCTGAATGATGCGGCGAAAGATATTTCCGAATCACCGGCGCGGCCCGAAGCGCTTGCGGGACTTGTGCGCGCGATTGAAAGCAACGAAATCACGGCCGCGATTGGGAAGCGCGTGTTCGCGACAATGTTCGAGACGGGGAAGCCGGCGGCCGAACTCATCGCGGCGGAGGGACTGTCACCGATCACTGATGCGGAGAGCGTCGAAAAGATTTGTCGAGAGGTGCTCGAGAAGAGTCCGGAGAACGTGGCGAAGTATCGCGCGGGAAATGAAGGCGTATTCAAGTTTTTCGTCGGACAAGTGATGCGCGAGACGCGCGGGCGGGCGAATCCGCAGACGATCAACGATATTTTGAAACGGCTGCTGCAGAAAAGTTGAACGGCCTGCGCTGCAACGGTGTTCCCACCCTTCGCGCCCAAAGTTCACGGGCGCTCAGGATGGGGCACCCGAAAAGAAAAAAAGATGAGCGACATACTAAAAGTCGGCGAGCGGGCCCCCGAATTCAATTTACCGGCGGATGACGGCAAGCAAGTGGCGCTCGCGGATTTCCGCGGTAAAAACGTAGTCCTTTTCTTCTTCCCCAAAGCGCTGACGCCGGGTTGAACGAATGAAGCGTCCGAGTTTCGCGACGCCAAGAAAAAGTTCGAGAAGCTGAACACGGTGATCCTGGGATGCAGCGCGGATTCCGTGGAGCAGCAGGCGAAGTTCAAGGCCAAATACAATTTGAATTTCCCGCTGCTCGCGGATACGAGCTTCGACACGATCGAAGTCTATGGCGCGCGGCGGATGAAGAGTTTTCTCGGCAAATCCTTTCTCGGAATCGTGCGCATGTCGTACTGGATTGGACCGGACGCGAAAATACGCCACGTGTGGGAGAAAGCGAACGCGAAAGGCCACGCAGCCGAAGTGCTTCAGGAAATCGCGAAGCAGTGAATTTCTGGCTTCGCGTCATCGCAACGGGAGACCGCCATCAAATTCTCAATGCTTCGCAATTTCCTTGGGGGAGTGCAAGTGTAGGCTTGTCTTTAGTCGAAAGTTCAGCACCGTCGCGGTTTCAAAGCTGACATCCTTTTTGTCAGCCGCGTCTGTTTTGTCGGCGCCAGCGCCCATGGCTCCGCCAGTTGTTCCTCCAGCGCCAGCGGCGCTGTCGGCAGATTTCTGCTGCGGTTTACCATCGTCGCCGGCGAGATTCGCAGAAACAGGATAGGCGCGGCCACCGACAGTGACCGCGTCAAGCCGCAACAGGAGTTTCGCAGGAGTCGAGGATTGTCCCGACGCCGCGCTCTCCGTCACGTAAACCGCGGCGGGCGAGCCGCGCGGAATCAAAATTTTACCGTGAATCACCACGTCTTGGGCAACGCTCGCCTTTACTTTTTGATTGGCGGCGGTTTTCGAATTGACCGACTGCTCAAGGCGAATCATCAGCGCGGTTCCGGCCGGGACGATTTTCTGAGCGTACAGCGGCGCAGCGGATAAAATTATCAGAGCGGATAAAACGGGCAGAGCAAGAACGTTTCGCACGAGGATCTCCTTGGGGTACATCAAGGGCAGGGACCTCAGTGTACCAGAACTTCGGAGCGCGTCAGAGAGAAACCGTGAAATTGCCGTCGTGCTCTTCGACGAGCATATTGTCGATTAGGCGAGTCGCGCCGATGCGGGCAGCGACGAGGATCAGGCAATTGCCGCGAAGGAAGTTAACTGGCTCGAGGGAATCGGCGTCCACGATTTCGGCGTAATCGAGTTTCGCGACGTGCTCGGAGGCAATGGTTGAGCGCAAAACATCCAGCAGCGATCCGCCTTCGCGCGCGCCTGTAGCGATTTTGCGGCGAACAGCATCGAGCGATTGAAAAAGAATTTGTGCCGCGCGGCGCTCGTCATTTTTCAGGTACGCGTTTCGCGAGGACATGGCGAGGCCGTCGGGCTCGCGCAGGATCGGACAGACGACAATTTCCGAATCCAGATTCAAGTCGGCGGACATCTGGCGGATGATGCGCGCCTGTTGCGCGTCTTTGCGCCCGAAGTAGGCAAAACGCGGACGCACGATTTCAAAAAGCTTCAGGACCACAGTGGTGACGCCCTGAAAATGGCCGGGGCGAACGCGTCCCTCGAATTTCTCGCTCAACCCTTCGACATGAACGCTGGTGTGGAAATCGCGCGGGTAGATTTCCGCCGCTTCGGGAACAAAAAGATAATCGACGCTACAATTTTCGAGGAGCGCGCGGTCTGTTTCCAAATCGCGCGGATATTTTTGAAAATCTTCCGAGGGCCCAAATTGTTTCGGGTTGACGAAAATCGAGACTACGAGGGGGGAGCAACGTTCGCGCGCGGCACGCACTAAAGAAAGATGGCCGTCATGCAAAGCGCCCATGGTGGGAACGAGGCCGATCACGCGGCCCGCTGCTTCCGCCTGACGCGATGTTTGCTTCATCCATTCGACGGTGCGGATGATTTCCATATTAGCGATTCGTGTAGAAGGCGGCGTCATGGGTCAATTGTGCGGCTGGCCGGATTGCTCGCGATAAAAGGCGATCATGTCCGTGGCGACGGGAGTGGCACTGAGCTGACGCAGCAGCGTGGTGATTTGGCCGCGATGATACGTCCCGTGATTGACGAGATGCTGGAGCATTTGCCACATGCGATCGGAAAATGGATTGCCTTTGGTGTTGTGGTAGTGGACGACACGTTCGAGATCCCGAGCGGAGAGAGCGCGCACAAATTTCAGCAAATCATTTTCGATTTCCTGCCAGCGCGCGCGAATGGATGCAAGGTCGGGAAATTCGCCAGCAGGCGGACCGGAGGGAGAGCGGCCGTGCCAGCGTTCGAGCCAGAGCCATTCGACAAACATGATATGCGTGAGCGTGTCGCGCACGGAGGGATAACTCGAACCGAGCTTGCGCGTGAGTTGCGCGGGCGCGAGCGGAGCGCAAGCGTCGAGGACGCGGCGGTTGGCCCAGGTGTTGTAATCGTAAAGGAGTTGAATATCGTCGACGGTAATTTTTCACCTCAATGGATTTGAGTTTTGCGCGGCTCGGCGGGCCATTGCTGCGCGTGGAACGATTCCGCGTCGGCGGGGAAACGGCCGTTGTGGACGTCGTCGCAATACTCGCGCGCGGCGCGGGAAATCTGCTCGCCAAGATTGACGTACTGGCGCGCGAATTTCGGCGTGCCGTTGACGCTCAAGCCGACGAGATCGTGGAACACGAGGACCTGGCCGTCGCAATCGGGGCCGGCGCCTATGCCGATGGTCGGGATGCGAAGTTCCTGCGTGATGCGCGCGGCGAGTTCGCGCGGCACAGATTCGAGAACGACGGAAAAAGCTCCGGCGGCTTCGACGGCGCGCGCATCGCGCATCAGACGCTCGGCGGATTCGACCGATTTTCCCTGAACGCGAAAGCCGCCGAGTTCGAGAACGGATTGCGGCGTGAGACCGATGTGCGCCATCACCGGGATTTCCGATTCGACGAGACGCGCAATGGCTTCCATGCGCTTTTCGCCGCCTTCGAGTTTCACCGCTTCGGCTCCGTCTTTCACAAGACGCAGCGCGTGACGAACAGTTTCCTCGGGCGAAACGTGAAAGGTGCCGAAGGGCATGTCCGCGACGATGAGGGCGCGACTGGCTCCGCGGCGGACGGCGCGAACGTGATGCAGCATTTCGTCGAGCGTGACGGGAAGCGTGTTGTCATAGCCGAGGACGACCATGCCGAGCGAATCGCCGACGAGAAGAATGTCGACGCCAGCTTCGTCGAGAAGACGCGCGGTGGGGTAGTCGTACGCAGTGAGGCAGGTGATGCGCTGCGTTTGATTTTCGAATTCGCCTACGGGAAATTTGCGCTGAAGAATGTCAGGCACGGTGACTTTGCCGGTGCCCGCACGGGGAGTGACGCTCATGTTGACCTCCGGTGCCGCCCCCATCTGCGGCAGTGCCGCGGGGTGCAGCCCATCAACACTCGCATTATAGCAGAAAATGCAGCGGCTGAGGGTGGGGTTGCAAGCGAGCCATTTCCGGGTGTTCGGAAACGGACGTTCATGCGAAAAAAATGCCGAAAAAACTCGATTAGAAATGAACTCGCGGCTGATTTTTCTGAAGTTAGCACAGGTTCTAATTTCCCATAGAAACTCGATTAGAATTGTAGGTGCCAGTTTAAGGCGAAGGCTGTGGACGTCAGGAAAAGAGGCTACTCGGCGGAGAAACCCCACCGGAAACCTCGTAGGAGGGTGAGCGTTACGGAGTTCGATATGCTAACCATAGAGTATCCTTATAACATAAGTTAACTTAATTGGCAATAGGGGTCCTGACGCAGCTTGCGATACAAAGCGAGGAGGGCGCTTGAGTATCTCGGCGCCTTCCTCACTCGCAGGGGCGTTTCAATTTCAACCACTGGCTCACCTCTTTGGATTGTGACCGCTTTTGTTTCTGGCCCTTTCGGCAATGCGGTATTCCATCCCCGGCTGGGGAGTTGGCGGCAGAATTTCTCCTCTTGCCACTGTGCGCTCCCTTCCGGTGTGTCCTCCGCGAGGACCGATTAGTTCGTAGAGGCCGGAGACCGGGGCTTTTTCGCCTGGTTTGAGATCCTTGGACATGTTTTCACCTCCTTTCGCGTAGGTGTAGGTCTAGCAACGTTCCTAAAGAGCGTTCTCTACCTTCTCCATCAGCAATTCGTAGAGGTCGGGATTTCTCCCCACTGCATTGAAATTCTGAAGCGAGTTGTATGACCGATTAACTTTGGACATCAACTCGGGGGCGAGGCGGTCGAACAACTTGAAAGGCTCCACTCTCCACTTGAAGGGTTTCTTCGACTTGTCGAGCGCCGGCCGAAGGCTCGCTAGGAGCGGAAAAACCCACGCTTTGTGTGGTGTGAAGTCAATCGTTTCTCCAAGTATCGGCAATTGGTACGTGGACCCTTTGGTAGAATCTGAAATTATCGCTAGTTTCTTGAACTTCTTGTCGCCTGGGGCGTTGTACTGACTCTTCGCATGCAGAGGGATATATTCGGAAAGCTTGATAATGTCGACGAGCACGTCCCTGCATTTCTCGTACTCTTGGAGATTGTTCTCGTAATGTTCGAGACACTTCTCCTTGGAAGAATACGCGCTGGTGGGGTCGTCAACCATGAAGAGCGCTAGCCACTGGATGACGTCCTCAATGCTCACGTCTCCTTCATCGTTCTTGAAGTAACTCACTTTGTGAGGCAGTCCTCTTAGTGTCCCCTTAATCCATTCGAATCGGCTAGCAAGATTTGCGATTGAGAACGAGTCAACTTGAACGCTGGTGTTTAACGCTTCAGCTAGGTCGACGACCTCCTCGTCCGTCCAAGGCCCACAAAACACTTGCACCCTGACGAACTGCTGTTCGTCTTTTTCCTGACTCTGGGTGAAGCCGTTCGCAACAGCGACGGCTAGAGCCCCCACGGTCGTGCCACCGTCGATGAGTCCCCTCTTAGGGGATGGTCCAAATTCAATCGTCAGAGTTTCGTGGTCCAGTTTTCCGTCGTCGGCAATGAGCGTAATGCCGCGATTGAGTTGATGAAACCGTCCTCGGTTCTCGAGAGCCGACGCGATAATTGTTCTAGCCATTTGGGATTTCGCGTTGGGATGACGGGGATTGGCCCACGGAATATGGTTCAATTGGAGTTTCGTTACTTCGGTGATTGGAGTTAGGCCCACAAAGTTGAATCTATTGGGATTAATCGGATCCGTTGTACGTCGGCCTTCTTTGAGGGGAATAGACAGCGAGGTAGATTTCGACATCTTTGCACCATTTTCTGCCGCTATGCGGCTGAATTTTACTTGGCTGGTCTATGACCAGCGACACACAGTTTAGCAAATCTGTAGAGTCAATCAAGTAAATTCTAATGCGAAGCGGGCGGTCGCAGGCGCGACGAAAAACTAGAAGCAGATTCCTCGTCGCATGGCTCCTCGGAATGACAGCGTAAGAAAAAAGGCAAAGCAGATCCCTCGCTTCGCTCGGGATGACACAAAAAAAGTGTCAGGTCGCTTCGGCACGGCTGAAGCTGTGCCCTGACGAAAAGGCGTGTAAAGCAAAGCGGCGTCGAGCCGCCGCACTCCAAAACGGGTCAGGATTGGGTGACAAACAGAAAAGCAGGTCCCTCGCAGAAGCGCTCGGGATTGACGCAAAAAACGCGTCAAGTTTGGGTGACGGGGGCGGGGATTTCGGGCTTTTGGGGTTCGACGCCGCGCCAGCCTACGGGACGGCCATGCAGGGCTTCCTTGAGGGCGCGGAAAAGGACGACGTACATCATCTGGCGGTAGTAGAAGCGCTGGATGAGCAAAGGCGCGAGAAGAGACCAGTCTTCGTTTTTTTCGAGGGCGAAGGCGATGACGCAGGTGAGCAAGTCGATGAGCATGAAAGCGGCGAAGAAAATGAGGGAGCGAATGACGTCGTCGCTGGTCCAGAGCGCGGGGAGATGCGTGAAGTGGAACTGCGCGAGTCCCCAGAGAAGAATCGAAAACAGGAAAAGAAAATCGATAATGGGCGAGACAAGCGGCAGCAAAATTTGGAAGAGGAAAACGTTGGGCAAAGTGATCCAGCCGAGCGTGCCATAGCGCGGGCGGCCGATGGCGTCGCGATGTTTCCAGACGGCCTGGAGAGTGCCGAAGGTCCAGCGGAAGCGCTGGCGAATCAGACTTTCGACGGTGTCTGGAACTTCGGTGTGGCCGATGGCGTCTTCGTCGTAGAGAATTTTCCAGCCGTGGCGGCGAATGGTGAGAGTGAGGTCGGTGTCTTCCGCGACGGTGTCTCCCGCGAAGCCTCCGCAGGCGCGCATGACTTTCGCGCGCCATGCTCCCACCGCGCCGGGGACCACGGGAATGCAATTCAGCAAATCGAAAGCGCGCTTTTCGAGATTTTGGCTGGTGATGTATTCGAGCGCCTGCCAACGCGTAAGCCAGCGATTGCGGTTCATGACTTTCACGTTTCCGGCGACGGCGCCAACACGCGGATCCGCGAAATGGCGAACCAGGCGAGGAACGGCGTCGGGGTCGACGATGGTGTCTGCGTCGATGGTGACGATGACTTCGCCCGCGGCTTCCGAGAGAGCGTGATTGAGGGCGGCGGATTTTCCGTAATTGGCCTGGCGAATCAAGCGCACGCGCGCGTCGCGGCCGAAGGATTCGAGGACGCGGTCGCTGGTCTGGTCGGTCGAGCCGTCGTCAATCACGATGATTTCGAGTTTCGCGTAACGCGAGGCGAGCGCGCAGCGCACTGTGTCCGCAATAACGGCCTCTTCGTTATAAGCGGGTATGAGCACGGAGACAATGGGCTGATACTCGGGATGATCTTCGGGCGCGGCGCGGAGTTTTTCCGCGAGCGCGAGCAGTCCGATGAATAGCGCGCGGCCGCTGACAAGCGCGATGCCCGCGACAAAGATGAATGCGATGGACAGGCGGAGCCAGTGAAACAAGTTGAAAATGAATGAATCGGCGCGGGCAAAAAGTTTTTCCTCGTCGCTCAAGGGAGGCATCACCTGCGCGCGCGTCTGATTCAGGAGTTGCGACACGGTGACGAAGGAGTAACCCTGGGCCTTGAGCTGTTCAATGATTTGGGGAAGCGCCGCGACGGTGTGACTGCGGTTGCCGCCGCCGTCGTGCATGATAATGATGTTGCCGGGAACTTTGTGGACCTGATCGACGACGCGCTGGACGATGGTGGCCGTGGGCGGAGGAGGCACGCCGCCCTCTTCTCCCCAGTCGTGCGGGTCAATGTGGCCCGCGACAAGCAAATAACCCATAGACTGGGGTATGGGAAGATTGGCGACTTCCTCCGCCGTTTCCGGTTCCTCGTCGATGCCGTAAGGCGGACGGAAAAGGAGCGTCTTCACGCCGAGGTCACTCTCGAGGAGGCGCTGCGTCAAATTCAACTCAAATTCGATTTGCCCCTTTGAAGCCACATCGAAATCGGGATGGGTGTAGGTGTGGTTGCCGATTTCATCGCCGGCGGCAAATTCCTGGCGCAGAATGCTGGGATATTTATCGACTTCGACACCGATAACGAAAAAGGTGGCAGGAACTTTTTCCCGCTTGAGAACTTTCAAAACGTCGGAGGTCCAAGGAGTATCCGGGCCATCATCAAAGGTGAGCGCCAGCTCTTTTTTATCCGCGCCTCCCATGCGTTCGATGCGCCACGAGAGAGGATACTTGGTGAGCCGCTCGTCCGTGAATGTATCGGATGCTTCGTCGTAATGGAAAGTGCGCTGGCCGCTCTGCGGAGTGGCGGTAATGCGCCAGAGATCGCCCTCGCCTTCGAGAATTAAGTCGTAGCCCGGGGGAATGGCTTCCAGCTGGGCACGAGTTTGATCATTGGGATGCGTGGCGTCCCAAATGTCCCAGATGGATGGATCCTCGGTTCCGAAGCGCCATAAAGCCGTGCCGTAAAGACCGGCTCGCTCTGCGGCGCGGATTTCGTTATATGCGGTAAGCGCGTCAAGCATCCAGACGTTGTGGACATTGTTGTTTTCGTCCTCGTAATTATAAAAAGGGCTGATGGATGCTGAATCGAATTGAATCGTGGCGTCGGATTCGAGTGCGCGGACGCAGGCGGATTGAAAAGACAGCGCGTCGGCGACAGGATGCGGGACGGCCTTTGTGGGCGAGGGCCAGTCGTACGCGTAATTGGCGATGCCCATGACGATCTTCTGCGGCGGAACCATCTTGACGATGGCTTTGAGATTCTTGATATACCAATCCTGGGACACAATCGGGCCAGCAGATGATTGCGGCCAGTGAAAATCATAGTTCATCAGAATAATGGCGTCGGAGCCGGCACCCAGCGCCTTATAGTCGTATGCCCAATCGGCGGCAGGGAGGGCAACCATTAATTTCAGGTTGGCCGCATGCAGGGCGACGCCCAGTTCGCGAATGAATGCGACGAAATTTTTCTGGCTCGCGTCGGGCACTTCCTCGAAGTCGACGGCGATGCCCGCGTCTTTGTGCGATTGCGCGTACTGGACGAGCGATGACTCGAGACGCTGACGGGAATTGGGATTCGCGAGCATGTCGGCCATAGGCTGCACTTGCCAGACGTTGCCGTCATAATTGTTGAGAAGCGGCATTATCGGCAGCTCGACGGTCAACGTTTTCAACCACGCGTCGAGCTTGAGGTCATTGTCGACCGCGAGACTGCCGTCGGCGGTGAAGGCGTGGAGCTCCTCGGCGACCAGCAAGTCGATGTCGCGATAGTGAAGCTGCAGAGACGCGAGGCTATTCGAATCCCAGTTGACGTAGAATGCCGCGCGCAAGGGGTTATAAATTTCCGGGATATTGCCGAGAGCGGCGACCTTGCGACTGCGCTCAGGACGGTAACCCACGCGCTTTAATTTCGCATTCGTGCGGCGCGGGGGAACGGGCCGATAGGCCTGTCCACGCTGCGGAAGAAGCAGTTCGGGCAAGTTCGGGCGGCGAATGATGTTGAAGAAAAATACAATGACAACCAGCGTGAAGAGCACTCCGGAAACTTCCAGAATGCGCCGTGTGCGGCGCCAGCGTCGGCGCTCTTCGTCGTAGAATATGGGGTTGCGTTTCACCATGTCGTCATTCCAAGCTAGCTGCCCGCGGAAAGACTGTCAATGACCGCTTCTCTTAAGATGCGCGCGCACGTAACCGGGGCTGTGCTTGCGGCGTTCGCGCTGCAACTCTATTTTGTATGGGGATATCCGTTTTATAGCGCGGGTGACACGCCGATTTACCAGCAACTGGCGCATAACTGGTTGCGGCATGGAGTTTATGGGTTGGAGATTGCGGGGCGCCTGACGCCGGTTGACATCCGCGTGCCGGGGTATCCCGCATTTCTCGCGGCGGTCGATATTTTTTTCGGCGAGAGCGCACGGACCGTGATGTTGGCTCAGGCACTTGTGGGAGTACTGACTTGCCTACTTGTGGCGGCGATGGCCGCGGTACTTGCGCCGAAGGAATCGCGGCGGCGCGTTGCACTGGCGGCGCTGTGGCTGGCGGCGCTGTGCCCGTTTACGGCAAATTACACGGCGGTGGTGCTGACGGAAACGTTGACGATATTTCTGAGCACGCTGGCGTTGCTGGTACTGATGGAAGCGCTGCGTGGAGCGAGTCAGACGAAGTGGCAATTTGCGCAGACACAAGCATCCGAGCGCATGCCCTGGCTGATGGGCGGAATTGTTGTGGGTTTCGGGACGCTGGTGCGGCCGGAAACGCCTTTGATTTTGGCGGCCGCTGGAGCGGTGCTGCTCGCACTATGGTGGCGGCCGAGAAATTGGCCGCGGCTGCTGCAGACGGGAACCCTGCTGGCCGTCGGGCTGATTTTGCCGTTGCTGCCGTGGGCCGCGCGAAACTGGCGGGTGGTACACACGGTGCAATTTCTCGCGCCGCGCTATGCCGAACTGCCTGGAGAATTCACGCCGCACGGCTTTTATGCGTGGACCGGGACGTGGCTGTGGCGATTTGGGGACGTGTTTCTGGTTTCTTGGAATATGGACGGTTCCCCGATCAATATGGACGATCTGCGAGCCTCGACATTTGACTCGCCAGGGGAGCGGGCGCGAGTGGCGGCGCTGCTGGCGGCGTACAACGAAGACACGGACATGACGCCGGAGATCGACCGCGGATTCGGGGAGATTGCGCGCGAGCGAACGGCGCGGCATCCGTTGCGAACTTATTTTACCGTGCCATTACTGCGATGTTTCTCAATGTGGTTCACGCCGCGTGTGGAGATGCTGCCTCTCTCGGGCCATTTATGGCCCATTCATTATTGGTGGGAAGACAGCGAGCCGCAGTATTGCATTTCGCTGGGCCTTTTCTTACTGGGCATAGCGTATGCGCTGATGGCGATGGGCGGAGCGTGGCGGGTGCGAAAGGATCCAGCGGCACTTTTTTTAGTGGCGTACATCGTCATTCGCACCGGATTTCTTACGACGATTGAAACGCCGGAGCCGCGCTACGTGCTCGAGTGTTTTCCAGCGGGTTTCGCGCTGGCGGCGCAACTGTGGGCGAAGTCCGGGTTTGCACGCGTCGAACTGAAATAGCGAGTATTGAGTCAGTTTGAATTTTGACTCCATGTGCCACGATCAAGAAAATTCAAACTGATCCACCACCAAAATAGCGCGTAACCTTTTGGCTCGCCGGCAGTTTATGGTAGTGAGAACGCGTACTCCGGAGAATGGTTTGAAGCAGCAGAAAAGCGAAGCAGACGAGCGGCTGCTGGTGGAAGCGGCGCGGAGGGATCCGAGCCGGTTCGCGGAGCTCTACGAAAACCATTTCGAACGGGTGTACGCGTACATCGCGCGTCGCGTGGGGAATCAGCAAGAAGCCGAGGACATTACGTCCGAGGTTTTTCATCAGGCGCTAGCGAATATTGGGAAATTCGAGTGGCGCGGGGCGCCGTTTGCGGCATGGCTGCTGCGGATCGCTGCAAACGCAACGGCGGATAAATGGCGGAAACAGGCGCGGGAGCATGGTAATCCAGGCAAAGAAACGAGCGAAGAATTCGATTTTGAAGGGAGCGGCGAGCGGGCGCGGCTCTATCGCATGGTGAAAGAATTGCCGGCGGAGCAGCGGATAGTCATCGAAATGCGGTTTGCGGAAGAGAAAAGCATACGCGAGATCGGGGAAGCGATTGGCAAAACGGAAGGCGCGGTGAAACAGCTGCAGTTTCGCGGGATACAGAATTTGCGGCAGCAAATAGAACGGAAAACGCAAAAGAAGCTGGTGAAGAAAAATGCCTGACCGGGGCTTGCAAGAAAAACTGAATCAGGCTATTGGCGCCATGCTGGCGTACGGCGGAGTCGCGCCGGTCGCGGGAACCGAAGCGAAGACTGCGCCTTTGGTGCGGGTTGCGGCAGAGCTGCGCGGGCTGCCGAGGGAGAATTTCAAGGCGACGTTGAAGGCAGATTTGATAAGGAGAGCAACGACGACGGGACAGGCGGTAAAGGCGGCAGTCGAGCCGCAATCAACGGTGATTCCGCGTCTTTGCTTCAAAGATGCGAGACGAGCCATTGAATTTTACCAGAGCGTTTTTGGAGCGAAGGAAACCATGCGCCTGGTTGATCCGGATCAGAGGATCGGCACCGCGCAGATACAGATTGGCAACGCGCGAATCATGCTTTCGGACGAGTACCCAGAGTTTGGCGCGGTGAGCCCAGAAACACTGGGCGGCTCGACGGTGAGGATCAAACTGATGGTTCCCGATGTGGACGCCACAGCGCGGCGGGCGCTGGCGGCGGGGGCAAAGATCGTGCGGCCGGTGCAGGATCAGTTTTACGGGGAGCGCGCAGGTCAAGTCGCGGATCCGTTTGGCTACACTTGGATTATTGCAACGCATAAGGAAGATGTCTCGACGGAAGAAATGCAGCGGCGATTGGATGAAATTCTCAAACAGCCGAGTGGAAGGCAGGAGGAAAAAATGGGAAGCAAACCAGTGGTGGGCAAGACGGCAGAACGCGGAAGTAAAGCACAAGCCACAGTGAATTATATTCGGGAGGGGTTCCGGACGGTTTCGCCGTACATCTTGGTTGGCGGAGCGGCGAAGTTCATTGATTTTCTGGTCGAGGCATTTGGAGCGGTCGAAAAGGGCCGCGTGCCGACGCCGGGCGAGAAAATCATGCATGCGGAAGTGAAGCTGGGCGACTCGATGATCGAGCTGAGCGACGGGAATGAGCAATATGCGCCGTCGCCCGTGACGATTCATTTGACGGTGCCGGATGCGGAGGCGGCCTATCGCAGGGCGCTGAAGGCGGGAGCGACTTCGCTCTACGAGCCGGGGATGCAATTCTGGGGGGAGAACGAGTCGGGAGTGCGCGACCCGTTCGGGAACGAATGGTACATCACGCCGCCAGCGAAAAAATATCCGCATCCGACAGTGCAACCGTATTTGCACGTGCATGGAGCGGCGAAAATGATTCCGTTCCTCGAGCAGGCGTTTGGCGCGAAGGCGGAGGGCGTGCACGAATGGCCGGGAGGAGCAATCGCGCACGCGACAATTTTCATCGGGGATGGGCAAATCGAGATCGATGAGGCGTTTCGCGCGAACCGGCAGTCGCCATGCCATCTGCACCTGTATGTGCCGGATGCGGATGCGGTGTACGCGAAAGCTTTGCGCGCGGGAGCAACGTCAATCGAAGTGCCGAACGACAAGCCATATGGCGACCGGAGTGCGGGAGTGAAGGATGCGTGGGGGAATAGCTGGTTCATCGCGACGCACATCAAGGACGTGGCGTTCTAGAGACTAGAGGCTGGAGGTTGGAGCTTGGAAAAAGCAACGGGCGACGTATCGAGTCGAGGCAATGACAGCAAGGGACGGCGCGTGATGAGAATTACTCTTGGCGCGATTGCCGGCGTGGTTGTTTGGGCGATCGTTGTGACGGCGTGCGACATCGTGGTTCGAAAGTTGTGGCTGGGATACGCGCAGGTGGAAAAGTCGCTGGTGTTCACGCTGCCGATGATGATTATGCGGCTGTCGGAGAGCGCGGCGTGTTCGGTGTTATCCGGTTTTGTCGCGGCGCTGATAGCAAGAGAACGGATAAAATCGGCGGCTGGAGCCGGTATCGTGTTGCTCGCGCTCTTTTTGCCGGTGCACATTTCCATTTGGAGCAAACTTCCTGTGTGGTACCACCTTGTTTTCCTCACATCGCTCCCCGTGCTCAGTCTCGCGGGCGGGTTCCTGTGGCGCGCCGCGGGGGAATAGCTGGTTTATTGCCACGCACATCAAGGATGTGGCGTTCTAAAGCATGTCGTATACCGCTGCTGTACTTCAGGGGCTGAAGCCCCCTCGAATCAGGCCGGCCTTATGTCGCGGCTGAAGCCGCGACCCACAAGGCATCGGCCCTTCAGCGCGCTGCCGCCAATTGGGGGACGCGGGAAAGCTTTTGAAACTCCTCGTCCGTCAAACGCAGAGAAGCGGCCGCAACATTCTCCTCGAGATGTTCCAGAGAAGACGTCCCTGGAATCGGGAGCATGATCGGCGAGCGTTTGAAAAGCCAGGCGAGCGCGACCTGCTTGGAACTGGCGCTGTGTGCGCGGGCGACTTGATTGAGGACTTCACCGGCGGCCCTGCCCCCTCCCAGCGGGAACCAGGGAATAAAAGCGATCTCATTGCGCTCGCAAAAATCCACGACGTAGTCCCACTCGCGGTGGGCAAAACTGTAACGGTTCTGGACGGAGACGATCGGGACGATGCGTCGCGCGCGCTCAATGTGCTCTTGGGTGACGTTGGACAAAGCCACGAGGCGAATCTTTCCTTCGTCCTTGAGTTGCGCGAGAGTTTCCACGGATTCCTCGAACGGGACAACGGGATCGGGGATATGGAGCTGGTAGACGTCAATGCGCTCGAGCCGGAGCCTCTTCAGGCTGCCCTCGACCGCTTCGCGAAGGTGAGCCGCCGTGCCGTTGTGGGTCCACTGGTTTGGACCAGGCCGATCCCAGCCACCCTTTGTGGCAATGACGAGGCCCGGCGCGTAAGGATGCAAGGCTTCGGCAATGATCTCTTCGCTTACATATGGTCCATAGGAATCCGCAGTATCAATGAAATTGACGCCCAGCTCCACGGCGCGACGAAGAACGGCGATTGCTGCTTTGCGATCTTTTGGAGGGCCCCAAATGCCCTCTCCGGTAAGGCGCATGGCGCCGAACCCGAGGCGATGGACGGTAAGCTCACCACCGAGTGAAACAGTTCCAGCCAAACTTGCGGAGATTTCTTTCGCGCTCATAGTGCCCTCCGGAATCGCAAGTATATACCTGTGAGATGGCGACGACTTCTGTTTGGTCGCAGAGACTGCGGCGAGTGCAGCGCGGGGCGTGAAGGATGCGTGGGGGAATGGCTGGTTTATCGCGGCGCACATAAAGGATGTGGCGTTTTAGAGTTTCGGAGTGCGCTGCAGACGCTGCAATACCTCGCAGCTTGGAGAAAGCAGAAGTAGCTGGCCCGTATCGTTGTTTCTTTCGCTGTGCGGAGGTTCTAGGTGCAGCAAGACATTTCCGCCATCGGTTACCCACACCTCGAACCAAATACCGTCCGGCCACGGCCCGCACTTCGCGCTGAGTTTGCCGTTTTCGGCGTTGAAGACCAAGAGAGATAATTGCCCTGGAGAGTTCACGAATGCATCGCCTGTTGTGCCACCATCCTGCTCGACGTTAAGGGCGAGGACTACTTTGTCATTCGAAGCCTCCACAGTCGCATCTGAGTACGGGACTGTCGCTGCACCATGATGCTCTGTAGGATGACCGTACCTCCTCAGATCTACAGACCAGTGTGGGTCCTGCTGTTGTGTGCCTAGCAAGCAGACTGGTATTGCAACGCTGACCAGAGCGACAACTAATATGGCGAATCTCACTGACATTTTCATTTGGCTGCTTCCTCCATGTTAGGTTTCGTCGACGGGTTCGGGGTGGATGGTGAGGCGGTAGATTTGGGGGAAGTGCTCCTTGACGCGATCCTCGACGGCGGCGGTGACGTCGTGGACCTGGGTGATGGGGAGAGAGCCGTCCATGGCGCAGTGGCAGGAGACGAGGATTTTGTGCTCGACGAAGCGGACGTGAACGTCGTGGCAATCGGTAAGCTCGTGAAATTCGGCGGCGAGATTGTTGATGAAGTCGCGGACGCGCACGGCGAGATCCTTCATCTCTTCGCCGCCGGGAATGTGTGTGCCGAGCGGCTCGATGTGAATATTGATGTGCGCTCCGGCGGCTTGGCGGAGCAAATCCTGCTCGAGGGCCGTGGCGAGGCGATGGGCTTCGCGCAGGCTGGAATGCTCGTCGACTTCGAGATGCAATTCGACGAAGAGCCGGCCGTCAATTTGATGCGCGGATAGTTCGTGGACGGCGAGGCCGCGGCGCTGGGCCGTGGCGCGAATCGTTTCGAGGAAATTCTCGCCGGAGCGGGCGCGCGGTTCCATGTGGACCACCACGTCGGAGGGAACGATTTCGGCGATGCGGCGCTCGACGCGGTCGCTGGTGGCGTGTGCTTCTTCGAGGCTGGTGGTGCGCGGGACGCTGATGTTGACGTCGACGAAATAGCGCTGGCCGGCGCGGCGGAGGCGGACGCGGTCGACTCCCAAGACACCTTCCACCTTCTGCGCGGCGGCGAGAATCCTGCCTTGCAGCCCCTTGGGCGCGACATCGAGCAGAGCTTCGAGCGTGCGCCGGCCCATGCGAGCGCCGACCCAGATGATGACTCCTGCAACGGCGAGTGCCGCGAGCGGGTCCGTGAAACGCAGCCAGGAAATGTTGAAACTCTGGCCCAACCACACGGCGATGATGCCGAAGAGCACGACGCTGGTGCTCCAAACGTCAGTCGAGAAGTGGAGAGCGTCAGCTTCGAGGGCTTCGCTGGGATATTGATGCGCCACGCGGACGATAGCGCGGGAACGAGTCCAATCGATCCCGATCATCAGCGCGAGAAGGATGATGGCGAGAAGGCTAGGATACACGGGCGATTGTTTGAACAGCAAACGCTGAATCGCTTCCCAGATAATGTAAACGGCCGTCATCAAGAGCAGCGCTGTTTCGACGAAGGCGGAGACGCTCTCGAATTTCGCGTGGCCGTAAGTGTGGTCGGCGTCAGCGGGCTTGTCCGAAATGCGCACGGAAAAATAGGTGAGGATGGCGGCGAGCAGGTCGAGGCTCGAGTGCAAGGCTTCGGAAAGGATTCCCAAGCTGCCCGTGCGGACGCTGAGAAATACCTTCAGCGACACCAGGACGACGGCGGCGCCAATCGACACCAGCGCCACGCGCTTTTTTTCCTGCACGGCTAGAGTGGACGTATCCATGAAGATTCCGCGTGATTATACGATGGCGGAGGTGGAAATCCGCGGTTTCGTCTCGTACATTTCCCGGTATAGTGAAAGATTCGTAATTGGCATTGGTAATTCGTCTGCGTATTCACCGCGCAATTTGAAGGAGCGCTGCAAGAATGAACGTGGGGAGCGAACCGCCGCGAAAGCGATCGTCGTGGTGGCGACGGCACTGGATTGTGATTCTCATCGCGGTGGCGCTATTGGGGCTGGCCGCGGACGCGCTATGGGTTGAGCCAGAGAATATTCAAGTAACTCATTACGAGATTCAATCGGCGGAAGTGAAAAGTCCGCTGAAAATCGCGCAGTTGAGCGATCTGCACACCCGCGGCCTGGGGCGTCCTGAGCGCAAAATGCTCGCGATTCTGGCGAGGGAGAAGCCCGACGTGATCCTGATTACGGGCGACACGCTGGCCGATCCGTTCGGAAATTATCAAGATTGCCTGAAGGTGTACAAGCAACTGCACGCGCCTCTGGGCGTCTGGTTCGTGCACGGAAACTGGGAGAATTGGCATCCCGTGAGACACGAGCGACAATTCTATCGCGACGCGGGAATCCATCTGCTGGTCAATCAGAACCACGAATTGCGGCCGGACGTGTGGGTGGCGGGGTTGGACGATCCGTATTCGGGTGTCGCCAATCTGAACGCCGCGCTGAAAGGCATCCCGAAGGATGCTTACACGATTTTGATGTTTCACTCGCCGGGATATTTTGACCAGGCAGCGGGCCATGTGAATTTGTGCCTGGCGGGACACACGCACGGCGGGCAGGTGCGGATACCATTTGTGAAGCCCTTTTGGCTCCCGGTGGGAAGCGGGAGATTTTTGGAGGGTTGGTACGAAGAAAAGGGTTCGCGAATGTATGTCAACCGTGGAATGGGCATGTCAAACCTGCCCGTGCGGTTTCTGTGCCGGCCGGAAGTCACCTTCATCACGTTGGAGCCGTAGCTCCCCGTAACGCCGTGGTAACTCTCCCGGACTTTACTCTTTCTTCGACTTCGCATTTGTATAGAATTGGGCAGTTTTTCTTGGGAGAGTCCGATGCCGCAAGTTCCTCGAAGGTGCTTGCTTTGCGCTTTGCTACAAGCTGCGATCTTTTGCCTCGTGTGTGCAGCACCGCCAGGAGTCAAGGCACAAAATACCAGCGCGCAGGATGCAAGCGCCGTGTGGAACGCGGTGTCGCAAGCTTCGTTTGATTCGGATAAAACCGCCAGCGTCGAGGGCGTAACGATTGTGCATGATCGCATTCGCATCACGCTCAAGGACGGGTCGATCTCATTTTCAAAACCCGCCTCCGGGGTTGTTTTCGGAGCAGCTTTCAAAGGGCGCGGGACCATCGAGATTGCGCCGCCGAATGCGCTCGAAGCGCAGCAACTCAACCTCTTAACGAAGCAAAAGACGCTGAACATGGATATCACAGAGGCGACGTTCAGCTTCACCGACGATACATTCGATCAAGTCGCCAAACAGGTGAAATGGACGAACGGGCCCACCGCTGACCTTGAGAATCTCTACAACAGCCGACAACGCGCGCGGGAAGGCCTGGACGCGGAAATTGTGCCGCGCGTGTTCGAAGGCGTGCTCGATCAAGATCACACACAGACGGCTTACTTTGCCGCGGACGTGAAAACAAACAGCGACGGATGGGTGCTGGCGCGTTATGACGCGTTGGAGCCCGAGGAAATCAACGTTGGCCGTTACGAGTCGCGCGGGAGTCCTGCGCTGCTCTTCGACACGTGGATGAGTTTTCCGGCGGGAAATGTGACTGCAAGCCAAGCGTATGAGCAACCTACGAGCAAAGATGTTTTTGCGGTGCACGGATATCAAATCGACGCCACAGTCACGGGCGGCGCTGATCTGAGCGCGACAACGAAGGTGAATCTGCAATATCAGAAGGCCGGCGAGTGGGTGTTGGTCTTCGAACTGAGTTCGAATTTGCGCGTGAGTGCGGTAAAGGACGAGACCGGAACGGCGCTGCCATTTTTTCAGCCGCGCGACCCAAAAGATCGCTATCCGACGTACGGTGACTATGTCGCCGTGGTTCTGCCCGCCGCAACGCAGGAAGCGAAAACGGCAACGCTCACGTTCGAATACGCGGGCAAGCACCTGATTCAGAGTGTGGGCAGTGGGAATTACTTTTGTCCGAGCTATGGATGGTTATCCGGGTGTATCGGATGAGTTCGCTACGCGAGCTGATTTCGACATGACGTTCCACACACCCAAGAAACTCACGCTGGTCGCGACAGGAGATAAGGTGAGCGAAAGCACAGCGGGCGACTGGACTGTGACGCATTGGAAAAGTCCGATGCCACAGGCAGTTTCCGGGTTCGCCTACGGCGACTACAAACTTTACGACGAGAAGGTCGGCAACATCGACGTGCAGATTTACGCAAACCGGAGTCCCGATGATTTTCTCAGCAGCGTCCAAACGTTCTTGCATCCCACATTGCCGGGCCAAGGCGCGGGAGGGGAAGCCGCAATTGGAACCCTGGATCCCGCAGCGACGATCAAAACAATGGGAATCGAAATCGGGAATAATCTACGCGTATTTCAGGATTATTTTGGCCCCTTCCCGTTTCAGCGACTGGCGGTGACCAATATTCCGTACAGCTATGGCCAAGGCTGGCCGATGCTGCTGTATCTCTCCGTGCTGTCATTTCTCGATGAAACGCAGCGGCACGTACTGGGCGTGACGGATCAGATTCGCGTCAGCGATTTCTTTCGAGCGCACGAGGTTTCGCACCAATGGTGGGGCCACGAAGTCGGGTGGAAAAGCTACCACGATCAGTGGCTTTCGGAGGGATTCGCGCAATTTTCCGGCAATCTTTACGTGGGATTTAGGGACGGCCCAAAGGAATACCTCGACCGGTTGCACAGAGACAGAGAGGATTTGTTCAGCCGCAATAATTTCGGCCACCGCTATGAGGACCTTGGGCCGGTTTGGATGGGGCAGCGTTTGGGATCTTCGCAAGCGCCGGCGGGATACGACACGGTTATCTACGAAAAAGGCGGATATGTGTTGGAGGTGTTACGGGCGATGCTCTACGACCCTAGAAGCAAGGCACCTGACGGGCAATTCAAGAGCTTGATGCAGGATTTCACAAAAAGCTTCGCCGGCAAGGCCGCGTCAACCGAAGATTTTAAGAGTGTGGTCGAGCGCCACATGGCACCGTACATGGACATTGACCAGAACCATCGAATGGATTGGTTCTTCAACGAATACGTTTACGGAACGGGAATCGCGCAATATCACCTCGGCTATACGGTCAAGCCTTTGCCCGACAACAAGTGGGAGGTAGACGGCACCGTGACGCAATCGGGAGTGCCCGCGGGATGGAAAGACACGCTTCCCGTCTACATCCACGTGAAAGGAAAATCCGGGATTATCGGCTGGATGAAGATCGACAGACCCAGCACGTCGTTGCGAATCGCGCTTCCGTTTCAACCTGACAAGGTGAGCTTGAATGACAACGCAGAAATTCTCGCGGAGATGAGATAGAGCGAGAGGTCGGGGCGCTATTGCTGCAGCTGTGGGACGGGTAAGAGAGGCAAGCGGCGGGGCTCGCCGTGGAATCCGCGAACTTCGACATCTTCGAGAAGCAATGACGGCGCAACGATGGAACTGGGAATGCCGCTCTCGACCGAGCCGAACGTGGCGAGAGCAGTGCCGCCGAGTCCCTGTTGCGCGTTCTGCATAAAATTGAAAACCGTGGGATCATTGCCGATCGCGGCGATGGTGCGAAACCCGCGGAGATCCAGGCCCTTGATGTGCGAGCCGCGAACGAGTTCTTCGTGGCCGTCGGAAACGTAAACGCGATAGACAAGAAGCGGCAGGCGGTCGCCGCTTGCCAGCCCGTCGGCAAGCCCGGAAATGATATCGGAGAAATCCTGCTGCGTTTGCGCGGCAAGCGCGGGATTATCCATGCGCTTGATTTCCAGGCACCACTGCTGGCCGTTTGTTTTGCAGAGGTCAATAAACTTTTTTCGCAAATCCGCGGGGCTGACAGTATTCGTCGCCTGGAAAAACAGATTGCTGCTTGTGGGTTCTGGTTCTGGGGGTGAAAGCAAAGCGGAGCGCGCGTGGCCATTGGACTCCAGGAAATCAGGGCCGGGGCGCCGCGACATCAATAAATTTTTCAGTATGCCATTTTCCACGACGTTGACGCGCTGGGCGCGGACGCCCTGATCATCGACGTCGTAACCGCCGAAGAGCGGCTGGCCCTGAAAATCCCTCGCTGACGGATCATCCGTGATGGAAACATTCAGCGGGAGTACGCGGGTGCCCACGCGGCCAGACCATTCACTGTTCCCGCCCATTTGCTGCAACATTTGATCGAAGGCCGGAACGCTCGAAAGGGGCGGACGCGCACCGGAAAGAGAGGGTTCGAGGGCTTGCGCGAGGACAGAGCCGGCGGCCTTCGCGTCGAAAAGAACCGGGCCTTCGTAGTCTGAGACGTTGGGGGCAACGCGAAGTTGTTCGAGTTGCGTCGCGGTCTGCGCCAGAGCGGTGCTGACTTTATCCGGGGGCGGCAACTCCGATGGCTGCGCGGCGTAGCTGGAATAGAAATTGTGGAGCGGCATGCCGTCGGTGGCTTGAGTGTCCAAGCTCGCTTCGATACCCGCAACACTGCGCGAAATGCGAAGCTTGGTGCCCTCGCTGGTGAGAAGATAATAGGTGGTGTAAACGAGATAGTAGTGCACGCGCGAGCCGTAGAGATCTGGAAAAGTCCGCAGAGATTTGGAGGCCTCGCGGGCTTCATTTTCCCAGTTGCGCGAAGTCCAGTCTGAATTCATCAGCGGCTGAATATCCACGACCGGCTGGTCAATTTTTGCAAAATCCGGAATCTCGGGCGGACGCGCGAGGCTGTTCAGAAATGCCTTCTTGTTGGAATACTGGACGAGAGCTTCCTTATAAGCCTGATCCGTGGCGAGCCAAAGGTCCTGACGGAAGGACTTATAATCGCGGTCAATTCCCACCTGGCCCGTGGAACCGAGAAAACCCTGAAAACCATTCTGAGTAATGAAATTGGAGCTATCGAGTTGATTGTCGCCGACGCGGACGCCGACGGACATCAAGCGGTTGCGCACGTGGGTGCTGGAGATGAGTGTGCCGAAGGAAGCAGTGATGCTGCGAATGTCGACATCGATGGCGCGATATTCGATGTAAAAGGGCTTCAACTGCCCCGGCAATTGGAGGCGCGCCACGTTGCGCGCCATTTCGTCCTGCATGGCCTGGAGGGTGTGGTCATTGTCACTCTGTGGGTCATTCTGGCCGCGGGCAGGAAGCGCGCCAAATAAAGCGAGCGCCACCATGGCCGCGACGACAATGTTGAGCCGGACGCACCACAGGCGGCCAATGTTCCCAATGTGAATTGCGAGGCGCGGCGTCATTGTGCTGGTTCCTTGGACAGCGGGTCATGCGCGGGCGGCGGCAGGATTGGGGGCGTATCCGTGGAAGATTCTTTTTTCGAGACTTCCATTTCCGAGATCAAAATTTCCGGTGCCACCGCAGAGACAGGTACAGAGCCCGATTCGGCGCCGCAATAGCCGTTGAAAACTTCCGGCGTATCACCCGTGGCGATAATTTTCGTGATGGAAATCAGCGGCGTACCCACGATGTTCACGCCGCGAACCAGTTCATCGGGACGGCCATCGGGAAAAACTTTGTAGACGATCAACGGCTGCACCTGGAAGGCTTGCGGCTGGGCGCGTCCAGTGAACGTAAAGCCTCCGGCGATATCGTCAATCAGGAGGCCAAAAGGCTTGCCCTGCTTGCGAATTTCCTCGATGAAGCGGCGACGCAGCGCGGCGTTGGTCATGGTCTTATCGCTTTCGACGATGGTGTTCCCCATGCGCGCAATGGGCTGGAAGCCGAGTTGGCGGCGGCCGTGGCCGTTGGAATGCGGGAAATTGATCAGTGGAGAGCGGCTCATCAGGAAATTTTTCAAGATGCCGTGGTCGACAAGCGTGACGTTCTGGGCGGGCACAGCTTCATCGTCGAACGGATAATAGCCGAGCAATACTTCTCCGCGGACTTCCTTGGTGGTGGGATCGTCGCGCACCGTAATGAAATCGGGAAGAATCGGTTGCCCCACTTTACTTGTGAAAGTCTGCCCTTCGCTCGCATCCTTCTGGCGGAAGCCTTCCAGGCGATGCCCCAGCACTTCGTGAAAGAAGACGGCGGCGGCGCGGCCTGTGAGAAGCGTGGGTCCGGCGAAAGGCTCGACGAGCGGGGCCTTCTGCAAGGCGGCGATCTGACCGCTCAGTATACGAATCTGATTCATGACGGCGGCTTCGGTGGGCGCTTTGGATGGATCCACCCAGTCGAAATTCGCGTAGCGCTCCAGGTCCATGCCGTCCGGCGCCTTGCTCTGCACAAACAATTCGAGGCGGTAGCGAATCTGGCCGAACGCCAGCTTCGAGCCTTCACTATTCACGAAATATTGATTCGTCGCGCCGGCCGTGAAGGTGACGATGGAGTTCAGCACCGCGGGCGACGCGCTGAACGCCGCCGTGTACTTGCGGACTTTTTCCTCCCATGGCTTGCGGTCCACATGAAACGAAACCGCTGGGCTGATGGACACGTGCGGCTGTTCATGGGAAAAATCCGGCGCGCGCTGTTCGGCGGATTGTGCCTGCACTTCCTTGCTGGTCTGCACAGCGATAAACGCTTCGACAGCGGCGCGATATTGACGGTCCGTCTCGCGCCAGATTTCGCGGCGCAACACAGGAATGTCGTCATCGAGCGTCGCTTGAGTGCCGGGACTTGACCAGGCAGGCTCGCGACCTTCAATCTTGTGCGTGTTGTCGAGGCTATAGTCCCCGATGCGCGTCTGAACTTCGAGCCAGCGATTGCGCGTGTCGCTGGAGGAAAGCAGCGCGCCGTTGGAGCCCGAGACATTGACATTTTCCTCGTCGTTCACCGTGTAGGCCACAAAATACGAGGGAGGATCGGCTTTGCTGTAGGCCGTGACGGTGCGCTGGAGCTCCTGCTGCATGGCTTGCAGGACCGGTGGCGCGCTGGAGGCATCGGAGGGAGACGATTGCCCCGTTCCCGCCAGGCATATTCCGGCGAGACAGATTCCCGCCAAACATACGCTGGCCGCGGGAAGCGCGGCGGTGACGGCCCAGATTCGAGATGCGTTACGAAGGCGAATCATGCGAAGAGTTAAGATTCAACAGTGTAAGACAGGTTCACTCAATTCCCAAATAAATCGCCGCTGCGAGACTCCTGAAGAGTTACGGCCAAGAGCTTAGATGCACGAAGAGGCCACGACGAGTACGGCCCGCGCAAAAATATTTCCCGCACGAATAACTGACGAATGACCGGCGCTAAGGCTTCGACGCAGGCGGCGCCGCCGGCGCCGGCTTGGCGAATAAAGACGGATCCAGCGTCGGATTGATATGGACATCCTGAACCGTGGCGTCGGTAAATTTGGCGCCGCTGCGATACGTCACGCTCTGATAGGGGAACTGGCGGCCATCAACCGCGCGGAAATCGCTCCAACGTTGGTCCGAATCTTCCGTTCCGGATTTGTATTTCGCGGCGATCAGAAGATGCGTGGTGGAGTCGAAATAGAGCTTGATGACGCCGAAAGAGGCGAGCCAGTTCACGGCATCGGCTTTTTTGCCGTCAACTTCCTCTTCACCCAGATATTGCGCTTGAACCTTTCCGGCGATGGCTTGCTGATAGAATCCCCATCCGCCGAAGAGACTGATGCCGCGTTGGAATTCACCGAATGCCTCCGGCGAGACCTCGCGCGTTCCTTGCGGGCTCTGAACCCACGCGGACTTGCCGTCGGAAACCTGGCTCATCTCGCCCATTGGGAGTGTGATTGTGGCGTGGACTTTGTCGGGGTAGGAGACTTGCCATTTCACGTCGATGGCTAACGCGCCTTGCGGAGCGTAAATATTGCCCTTCTCCGTGAATTCAACGCTCGAAACATTGCGAAGAGCGTCACCGCCCGCCGCCTGCGCCGCAGCCATAACGACGTCATGCCCTTTGGCCAGCGATTCGGGCATAGGCGCGGGAGCCGCCGTTTTCGGCTGGCGCAAATCGGGACTCAGCAAATTCAGATCGCTGTACGGAATTTCTTCCCATTGCGCATTGGGAAACTCGGTCTTGAGCGCGGGGAGAAACTGGCTGGCGTTGCCCACCAGAACGACGTCGAGATCTTGCGCATTGAAATATTGCTTGGCCATCTCGCGGACGCTAGCGTCAGTGACGTCCAGGATTTTCTGCTGGTAGGTATCATTGTAATCCTGGGACAAACCATATTCGGCAACGGCCAGAATGCGTCCCGCCACCTGCGCCGCCGTTTCCGATTGGATCGGATAGACTCCGGAGAGGTAGTCTTGCGCAAACTTCAACTCCGCGGGCTTCGTGTCACCCGTGGACATCTGCGCGATGAGATCGACCACGAGCTTCGTGGCCTCCGCGGTGGCTGGGGTGCGCGTGAATGTGTCCGCGACGAAATCGCCCGCGAAGCGATTCGCATCGAAGGAAGAATTGGCGCCGTACGTCAGGCCCTTCTTGATACGAACTTCGGTATTCAACCGGCTGTTATATCCGCCGCCGAAAATGCGATTGGTGACCAAAAGCGGAATGTAATCCGGATTGTTGCGGCGAATGCCGAGTTTGCCGACGCGAATTTGCGTCTGCACGGCGTCGGGTTTGTCGATTACGATGAAATGCAGGCCGATGGTAGGGGCGGGAGCGGCCGGTTCTTCCTGCTGGACTTCCTTTTTCTGCCACGAACCGAAATATTTCTCTGCTAGCGCAAAGGCGCGTTCGGGCGTCACGTCGCCGGAAAAAGCAACCAGCGTGTCGTTGGGCGCGTAATTGCCATCATGGAATTTCATCAGGTCGTCGCGGGTGATCTTCGCCACGGTTTCCGGCGTGCCGTCGCCCGGCAGGCCGTAAGGCGAAGAGCCGTAAACCGTGCGATCAAAAACGGCGGAGGCGAGAAAGCTGGGATCGCTGTAATTGACGCGCAAGCCGGAAAGGGTTTGCTCGCGTTGTCGTTCGAGTTCCTCCTGCGCGAACGCCGGATGAAGAATGGCGTCGGAGAGAAGATCCATACCGAGATCCAGGTCGCGCGATACGACCGTGAGCGAGGCGCTGGTGGCGTCGTCGCCCGCTCCGGCGTCGATATGGCCTCCGACGAAATCGATCGCTTCCGCGAATTGCTGCGCCGACCGCGTCGTGGTTCCCTGCGTGAGCATGTCAGCCGTCATGGAAGCGATGCCGGGCGTTCCGGCCGGATCGTGAATGGCACCCGCCGACATCAGCACCAGGCGAACGGCCACGGCAGGCTGGCGATGATCCGTGACAACAAAAACGCGCAGGCCATTGGAAAGGGTGCGCGTCGCGGCACTCGGAAAATGAAATACGCTCCTGGGCTGCCCGACCGGCATTTCCGGAACCAACTTCACTCCGGGGGGAACAATGCCAGTGCCGTGCTGATTTTCCTGCACAGTCGTGGATTGTTGCGCCGTCTTTGTCTGCTCCTGCGTTTGTTGCGTTTGAGCCTGAACGTGATTGGCGAGCACCATGCCAAAAATCAGAATCGCCGCGACGAAGAATGCGCGCACGTGGAGATGCATCTCGTTCACCCTTCTGAAAGTGCGGCAGCTCATTGCTTGCTCCCTCCGGCGGGCTTCGATGGCTTTTCGGGAAGATAAAACAGCACTGTTTCATGCTGCGGCACGAAGTATTCGTCCGCGACGCGTTGGATCTCGGCCGCGGTGACGGCTTCATAGCGCGCTAATCCTGTATTCACGAGATTTGGATTTTTGCCGATGACCGCCGCTTCGCCGATGGCGTCCGCTTTTTCCTGGTCCGTTTCGCGTCCCAGGATGAACGCCGAAATCTGCTGGTTCTTCGCCTTTTCGAGTTGGCTCGATGAGAGAGGCTGGCTCTTGACCTGGGCCAGGACGGAATCGAGCGCCTTCTCGCCTTCCTCGGCCGTATGTCCCGGATTCATGATGGCCAATACCCAGAAAAGATTGGGATCCTCGGTGAAATTACCGAAGCCGACGGACTCCAGCGCGATGCGGTCCTTATATACGAGCGACTGATACAGCAGGCTGCTCTCGCCGCCCGCGAGAATATTCGACGCCAGGTTCAAAGGATAGGAA
Organism: Candidatus Acidiferrales bacterium; assembly: GCA_035933575.1. Classification (GTDB taxonomy): domain Bacteria; phylum Acidobacteriota; class Terriglobia; order Acidiferrales; family UBA7541; genus DAHUXN01. The sequence goes on from DASYYR010000099.1 coordinate 38,205, forward strand.
TCGGGCGTGAACTGCGCGGGCATCTTGAACCCTTCGATAATCGCGGGAAGCGGCACGCCGGGATAAGATTTCGTCACGTGACGTTCGGCGGCTTGAGGCGGTTCTTTGATAGTGACGCGGGGAATGGGTCGAGGGGAGCGTGGAATGCCATCGAAATATTTTTCAGCCCAGGCCAGCGCTTCCGCGGGCGCGAAATCGCCAACAATCACCAGAGTCGCGTTGTTGGGACGATAGTATGTATCGTGGAAAGCGCGCACATCCTCGACCGTGGCCTTGTCGAGATCCGCGATACTGCCGATGGTTGTGTGGTGATAGGGGTGAACCGTGAACGCCGCGGCATAAAGGTCTTCCTGCGCGCGGCCATACGGAGAATTATCGACGCGCAAGCGGCGCTCTTCTTCAACCACCTGGCGTTCCGACTTGAAATTGGCATCATCGACGTTGAGGCTGCCCATGCGGTCGGCCTCGAGCCACAGAACGCGGTCGAGATAATTGCTGGGGAAAGTTTCCCAAAACACGGTGACATCATCGTTCGTGTAAGCGTTGTCGAAGCCGCCCATGGCCTCGACGATGCGCGAATGCTCGTCTGGGCCAACGTGAGCCGAACCCTTGAACATCAAATGCTCGAAGAGGTGGGCGAAACCTGTGTGGCCGGGCTTTTCATCCTTCGAGCCGACGTGATACCAAACCTGCAAATTGACAACCGGCACGTGATGGTCCTGCACCATCTCGATGGTCAGGCCGTTCGGCAGCGTGTGTGTTTGAATCGCGAGCTGTGGGGGGCGCACCGTATTTTCGTCGGCGACATGGCGCACATGAGCAGGCGGCACGGGCAGTTTCTTCTGCGCGGCAGCCTGGAAAGCAAGCGCCAAGACGCAGACCACGGACAAAAGCACGGCCTTCATGCGCGGAAATCGCTTCATGATTCGAATCTCCCTTGTGGAAAAGCGGCTCGCCTCAGACGCACCCGCTATTGTGGCCTCTATCGTATGTGGCGTCGAATTTGATGTCAAACGCCTGCAGCAGGATGCACGCGCCTCGGATGCGCGATGGCCGCATCGCTCGCATTGTTGGCCCCGAACCGCGCTCTACTTTTGAGCCGCCGGCGGCGCTGGAGCAATATTCAAGATTGGTTTTAAGAAGCTGGCAAACTCCATGGGAAAAATGAATTTCGTGGACGGTCCGGTACCGAGGGTTTTCAGCGCGTCCAGATATTGCAAGCCCATGGTGTTCGAGTCGAGGGTCCGCGCGATTTGGAAGACTTTGTCAAGCGCCAGGGCGTAGCCCTCCGCGCGAAGAATCGCGGATTGCTTGTCGCCCTCGGCTCGCAGGACGGTGGCTTGCCTTTCACCGTCGGCGATTGTGATTTTGGCCTGGCGGTCGCCTTCGGCGGCGGTGACCATGGCGCGACGGGAGCGCTCGGCGCTCATTTGCTTGGTCATGGCGTCCTGCACGTCCTTGGGCGGCTCGATTTCGCGGATTTCGACGGAGGTGATTTTTCCACCCCAGCGCGACGTGACTTCATCGAGCTTGCCGCGCAGCACGTTGTTGATTTCCTCGCGCTTGGCGAGGACGTCGTCCAAAATCAGGTCGCCGACGACGGCGCGAAGCGTGGTCATGGCAATTCCGCGAGTGGCACCGCCGAAATCCTGCACTTGCACGACGCTCTGTACTGGGTCGCTGACTTTCCAATACACGAGGAAATCGATGGAGATGGAGGCGTTGTCCTTGGTGATGCACGTCTGCCGCGGCACTTCCAGATATCGCTCGCGCAGATCAACCCAGATGGCTTTGTCGAGGATGGGAATCAGGAAAATGATGCCGGGGCCTTTCTGGCCGATGCAGCGGCCGAAACGGAAGACCACCAGGCGCTCGTATTCCTTGACGATCTTGATCATGTCCGTGATGAATTTCAGCGCGATCAAAAGAATCACGACCACGATAATCAGAACGATCCAGCCGGTCATGCGAGCCTCCTGAATTTTCTGAAGCGCGAAAACTTAGGTAATGGGTCAGTTCGAATTTTGACCTCTTTGCTTCAAGATCAAGAAAATTCAAACGACCAGGCACTAAAACTTAAGCGAGTTTGCGAACCCGCAGCGTTAATCCTTGAATTTCGAGCACGGAAATTTTTTCTCCGCGAGCGATGGGCGCCGGGTCGGCGCTTGCGTCCCAGTCTTCGCCATTCACCAGGACCACGCCCTTGGGCGCGAGATCCGTCTTCGCCACGCCGACGCTGCCAATGACGCGCTGGACGCCTGTCAGCACGGGAGCGTGGCGCGCTCTGAGGACCACGCGCACGACAAACACCAGCATCACCACCCACAGCACCGCTGCGATGCCAATGGCCCAGGGCGATATGGCGTAACCGGCGGCTCGCGGAAACAGAAACAGGGAGCCAAAAATGAAAGAGATCAATCCCGCGAGAGTCAGCACGCCGTGCGAAGTGATTTTCAGCTCGAGTCCCAGCAGCGACATGCCGAGAATCAGCAGCAGAAGACCCGTGAGATGCACGGGAAGATTGGTCAGCCCGAAAAGCGCGAGCAGCACCGCGACAGCGCCAAGAGTGCCTGTGACGAAGCCATGCGGCGCAAAAAGCTCCACGACGATAGCCAATATGCCCAAAAGGAGCAGCAAATACGCGACGGTTGGATCCGCCAGCGTGCTCAGAACTTCTTCGCTCCAGTTCAGGTTAACGGCGGTTTGCGTTGCGCCAGCCAGAGAGAGCGTCACATCGCCATTCGCCGTGCGCACCACGCGACCGTTGAGCTGGCGAAGCAAATCGGCCACATCATTCGCGGCGAGATCGATCACGCGTTGCTGCAGAGCTTCGGGTTCGGGCAACGAAACGCTTTCGCGCACGGATTTCTCGGCCCAGTCGACATTGCGATGGCGCGCGGCGGCAATGGAGCGGGCGTATGCGGCCGCGTCGTTCACAATTTTTTCGGAGACAATGCCGCCCGAGAGAAAAATCGGATGCGCGGCGCCGATGTTCGTGCCAGGGGCCATGGCAGCAACGTCCGCTGCAAGAACAATGAAGCAGCCCGCGGATGCGGCGCGAGCCCCGCGTGGTGCGACGAAGGCGATCACCGGCATGCGCGCATTCATTTCCGCTTGCACGATTTTGCGCATCGCGGAATCGAGGCCGCCGGGCGTGTCGAGTTCGAGAATCAAGGCGGAAGCACGCCGCGATTCAGCTTCCGTGATGCCGCGCGAAATATATTCGGCGCTGATGGCGTTAATCGGCCCGGCATACGTGAGCACGACGACGTCACCAGCACGCGCGGAAGCAGACAGTCCGAGGCAGAGAAAAACCCCCAGAAGCCCTGCGCGGATCGCTGAGCATTTCATTTGCGTTAAGTAGCGGGATGATATCACAGCGAATTGAAGGGACAAGCACCGCCGGATCCGCGGAGCCTCTTACGCCCCGGAGACGTATCCAATGTTCCATTCGCGACACAGCGGCAATCAAACGCGATGCGGCCCTCCCGCCCAACAGCGGATAATGGCAACAGTGCAAACCGTAATCTCGGCGCAGACGGTTTGCAAAGGAGCCGATTATGCGAGGCTTGGTGGGATTGTTAATTACGGCGCTGATCGTTGTGCTTGGCTATTGGTATTTCGTCTCGAAAACTCAATCGAGCGGCGTGCCGGGCGCTCCCGCGCAAGCGATTTCAACCGTCGGCGTGCAAAACGATTTGCTTTCGATTGCGCAGGCGGAGCGAATTTACTGGGCGGGGCACGGTTCTTATGCATCGCTCGACGAGCTCTATTCCAGCGGGGCGCTCGCGGCGAAAAAATCGGGACGCGCAGGATATACGTATTCCGCGGAAACGAATTCCGATGGCTTCACGGTGACGGCGCGCTGCGATGCGTCAGCCGCGCCGGGATGTTCGAGCTTTGCCGTGGATCAATCGATGCAGGTTCAACAAGTTCCGTAATTCTTCGCGGAACATCCGCTCTCACCGTTCGAGCTCGACGTTCCTCTCATGCCCCGGCCGGGGTTTCTCTCGGAACATTTTCTAACGTGGCAGCGTATCTATGGTTGCAAGCGGGCAATCGCAACCAGGTTCGCTAACGACGGAGAGCGCGGCTGCGTGCAGACCGTGCATCGAGAGGAGAAACAAAATGCCTGACAATATGATTGGATTTGCAGCCGTGGTGTTGGCGCTGGGATCTCCCATTGCCGCGGTGTGGGCTTGGGCGTGGCAGCGCGGACGCAAGTTCCGCAGCGACGAACGGATGGCGGCGATAGCGCGCGGAGTCACGATCCCGTTCGAAGCGGATTTGCCGCCTTCGAGTGTGTCGCGCAGATCGGGAATTTTGCTTGTCGCGGCGGCCATCGGATATTCGCTGACGTTCAGCCTTCTCGCGCACTGGGAACCGGACGCGGCGGAGGCGGCTGTCCTTGGAATTATTCCCTTTGTGATTGGCGTGGGATTCTTCGTGGACGCGTACCTGGTGCGTCGAGAAGTGCGGGCTTAGAAGGCTGCCTCCTCATGCAGAGCGCGCGCCGGCGAACGGCTGGCGCGCGCCGCGAAATCACGGGGTGCGCTTCTGATCCGCTACCACGATGCCGGCTTCGGCGTAATCGGTCGGCGGCACGTCCACGAAGCTAACGTGAACGTTTTCGCGCTTGGCGCGACCGTCTTCGACCAAGGCGGTGGTGATGCGCTCTGCGAGTTTGCGTTTCTGCTCGGGTGAGCGTCCGGCCACCCAGGTAATTTGCACGTACGGCATTCGTTCCTCCTCGCGGTGTCCCCGGAACAAAGATCCACAAGGAAACACCGACGCACGGAATTCTATTGGCGCGGAATCCCACGTCTTTTGTAGCGCGGATTCTTTTTAACGCGTAACGCGGGGTTTTTGCGGGTTTTTTTTGCTACGAGGGGAGCTTTGTGCCGCAGTAACCGCAATTCGTCCACGCACGCTCGACGCTCTTGCCGCATTGCGGGCAGTATGGCCGCAGCGCATTGCCGCAGTGTGGGCAAAACGTAAATTTCGAGGGAACCAGATTGTGGCAGCTGGGGCAATCGAGTGGCAGCGCATCGCGGAGGATGAAATAAATGATGACGCCGATCAAGTCGGGGACGAAGATGGCGAGAAGCGTCCACATGACGTAGCGCATGGAGCGACGCTTCGCGTCCCCGAAGATATATCCGTAGAGCGGAATTATTAGAAAGAAAACCAGGGGTAATAGAAAAATGAAGGCAAGCTGTCCGGCCCGGGGCCACTGCGACATCTCGTGATCGGTCGGAACGAGAAACCAGGCCAGAGTGGCGAGGCCTACGTAAAAAAGGCTGGCGATAATCCAGGCAGCGCGCGGAATTACGCGGAGTTCTTTGCGGAAGCTCATGCGATTCTCCTTTCGCGGTCACGGCGCATGGACAGCAGAATCGCCGCAGCGGCGCCCGCTATCCAGCACGATGCCGTGAACACGGCGAAATTCTTCCAGCCCTGCTCGAAGCCAAGTCCTAGTAGGCTGAGCCATCCGTGGCCCAGAAGCTGCGCCAGAGGCCAACTGAGAGCGACAAAAATCCACGAAAACACGGTGATCAGTGCGAGCATCTTGCGCTCGGAGCGACGGTCGGATTCCTCCGCGAAACGCATTTGCGCGCGCGCGATGGTGCGAGCGACAAGATCCGCCGGAACTTGGGGCGTGGGAATACGGCGAAGGCCGGTTTCAATTGTCTGCCAGGAAGCAAATTCGGCGGCGCAAGCAGGACAAGCGCGCAGATGCGCCGCGACGCGCTGGTCCTCTGTTGCGTCAAGCGCGCCCGCGGCTGCCAGTGAGAGGAGTCCGCGAATGTCGTCGTGTTCGGTCATTTTCCCGTTTGTTTTTCCGTTCATTTTCCTGCTCGTTTTCCCGCCCACTGTCCTGTTTGTTCTCTGAACTGCTTCATCTCCGCGTTTTTCCTCATTGCCATTCCGTTTTCGGAAACCGCGTGTCGAGTCCCGTGCGAAGATTCTCAAGCCCGCGCCGCAAGCGGCTTTTCACCGTCGAGAGCGGCGCGTTCAAGACTTCGGCAATTTCTTCGAGCTTCATTTCTTCTTCGAAACGCAGCGCGAGCACTTCGCGGTACATCATCGGCAATGCGTCCATCGCTTCGGCAAGCTGTTGCGTGCGTTCGCGGGCAATCACCACATCGAGCGCCGGCGGCTCGGAAGCGCGCAGCGAAGCAGGCGTGGCCCAAGAATGTTTCTCTTCATGCTCTTCGAGGCTTTCCGGGCGCGCGCGCCGCAGATGATCGATCGCCAAGTTGCGGGCCAAAGTAAAAAGCCACGCCTCGAAATTTCGGCGGGGATCGAAGCGCGCAATCTGCCCCGCGACGCGCAACCAGGTTTGCTGAAACAGATCCTCGGCTTCGGCGGGCTGGCGCACAATGCGCAACAGATAGCGATACAGCCGGTGCTGGTAGCGCGTCACCAGCTCCGCAAGCGCGTCCAGGTCTCCGCGTCGAAGCCTGGCGACTTCGGCTTCGAGACCCACCAGCACCTCCATCGAAATGGCAGCGTGGCCTATCATACAGTTCTATATACGGATGAGGTGGGCAAAAGGACGCACGGCGCGTAGGGCAAAGGGAAGCCCGCGTAACATCAGCTGTATCAGCTCGCAAAGATGCCGCGCTTGCCGAACATCGAGTGGCATAAGAGGTGACTCACTATGGCGACGACACGCGAGCAGAGGCGGACGCCGAAGCTCAAACAGATGCCTGGCGGCAGGCGCTTGCGTTCTTCTACCAATGATCTGTGATTCCGGGTCTCGAATCAAGCGAACTGTGAAACGCGGCGCAGCCGGTAGGTGTGCTAAAATAAACGCCAGTGAGAGCAATCCTCAAGGAACTTTTGCAGCTTCAGGAAGTCGACACGCGTTTGAACGCCGTTCGCGCCCGGCTCGCCACATTCCCGCAACGTCTGGCCGAAGTGAACGCGCGGCTCGCCGCCGGAAAAGCCCAACTCGAAGAAAGCAAGAATTCGCATTCGACCGCGCTTAAGGATCGCAAAAAGTACGAGCTGGACGTGGAGCAATGGAAAGAGAAAGCCCGAAAATACCGAGACCAGGCCTATCAAGTGAAAACCAACGAGGCCTTCAAGGCGCTGCAACATGAAGCGGAAATGGCCGAAGCGGAAATCGCGAAATCCGAGGACCGCTTGCTCGAAGAGATGGTATCGAGCGAGCAATACGACCGGCAGGTGAAAGCCGCAGAGAAAAGTTTCAAGACAGTGGAAGAAGAGACGCGCGCAGAGCGTACCAAGATCGAAGCCGAAAAAGCCGTCACGGAGAAAGACTTGGCGGGACTCGAGGCCGAACGCGCCAAGGCAGTCGCGGTGATTCCCGAAGATCTTGTCGATCACTACCAGCGCATCGCCAAGAAGCACGGCGGGGTGGCCGTAGCCGCGATACGAGGAGAAGCTTGCGGCGCATGCGGCGCGCACATTCGCCCGCATGTGTTTCAGGAATTAAGCCGGGAGGACAATCCCGAGCTTTACCACTGCGAACTTTGCACACGCATCCTCTATTACATCGAGCCGCCCGCCGCCGCAGAAGCCACGGCGCAGGCAGCGGCCGCACACAACAGTGAAGATTAGGCCGCTTCGCCGCAAAGCCGCATCCGCTGAAATTATTTTCCGTTATGCACTTACCTGCGATAGCCTTTCGGTGATTCATGATTAAACGAAGCGCGAAAACGTCTCCACCATCGAGTGCGCGATTGTTTGAGGAATCGCATGCCGCGCCGCCCGCCGGTGTGCATGTCGCGAACATCGATGGCGCGTCGCGCGGAAATCCTGGCCCCGCCGCTTACGCGGTGATTTTTCGCGCCCCGGACGGATCCAAGCTCTGCGAGTTCGCCAAAACGATTGGCCGCGAGACGAGCAACATTGCCGAATACTACGGCCTTGTTGCCGCGCTCGATTACGCGGCCAGCCATGGCATACGCGCATTGCGTGTTCGCAGCGATTCGGAGTTGCTGGTGCGGCAGATGCAGGGCCGCTACAAAGTTAAAAATGCCGCGCTGAAGCCGCTGCACGAGCGCGCGCAAAAGCTGGCGCGAGCGCTTGATTACTTTGTGATTGAGCACGTGGTGCGCGAACAGAATCGCGACGCGGATGCGCTCGGCAATCTCGCGCTCGACCGCGGCGGAAGCGTTGGCAGCTCGTCCTCATCCGGGACGTCGCTGGGCGCGGCGACCCGCTCTGCCCCTGGTTCGCCAGAAGTTCCTGTCGCGACCCGAACTGTTCGAGCCACATACAAAGATGGAATCTTCATTCCGACCGAAAAGATCGACCTCCCCGAAGGTGCCACACTCGAGCTTAAATTCCGTATCCCTAAGACTCTCTGATACTTAGCTTACGGTGCCCCATTGTTTGACTGCCCCGAGAATTAGTACTGATGGTGGATTGTGCAGCGCTCCTTGCCGGTGCTAGTGTCTTGCATCCTCTGGAAACAAAGAGACCTGTGACTGCATTGCTCGACAAGCTGCCGACGATACTGATCCTCGCCGTTCTCGTGGCGATTTTCGTCTCGTTGCGCAAACATTCGCCCTCGGAACGCACAAGACTATGGATTTTCGCCTGGGCGTTGATATTTGCGCATTTCTTCGTGCAAGTTTTCGAGACACACACGGGCGTACTCGAAAATATCTTTGAATCGATCGATCTGGGCGCGCTGGAGCTTGCCGGCGTATTGTTCCTGGTTTCGCTGGCGCGTTCGGCGGAAGACTATGTGCGCAGGAATGTTCTGCTCGCGATTCTCGCTCCGGCAGCCGCATTTCATGCTACGGCGATCACTTTCGGATGGCCCAATCGCTGGGTGCTTTGCGGAGCGGTGGCGATTTTCTTTTTTGGCATGGCGGGATTCGCACTCTTCGCACACCGCACAATGTCTCGATTCAATCTGGTTTTGGCCGTGTCGCTCATGGCAGTCGGCGTTTGGGTTGTGCGTGCACAGTGGCACGGCAATCCCGTGCCGGCAGTGAACGCCGTGTTGACTTTGACGTTCGCGGTTTCGGGCTTTTTGTTCTGGAAACGATTCCCCAGATTTTCGCCGGGCGTCATCACCGTCACAGTCGGGTTCGTGTGTTGGGGTGCTGTGTTTCCGACCGGCTGGCTGACGGATCATTTCCTGCCGCACTTGCAAATAAATCCGGAATTATGGAACGTCCCCAAATTCTTCGTCGCTTTCGGAATGATTCTTTCCGCGCTGGAAGAAAAATCTCTCCTCGTCGAGGAAAGCGGGGCGCGCGAACACGCGGAGAACGCACTGTTGCTGCGCTTTTCGAAGATTACATCGCGTCTGCTGGGCGGCTCGGATCCAGCGTCGTTATGCAGTGAAGTGGCCGAAGCCATCACGGAAACAGTTTGTTTCCGCCGCGCCGCGGTGCTGCTTGCGCAGGAAGACGGTTCGCTCCTGCTGGCAGGTTCCAGCGGATTCTTGGAAGCCGAGCGTCACGACCTGGAGAAAATCGCTCGCGGGTCGAACCTGGGCCGAGTCGGAGAACTCTGCGCGATGGGTGAACTGGTCGGGAATAATTCCTTTCGTTTGCCGGCAGAGCGAGTGCCGGCATTGAGCGGGCACGCGCATCCGGAAGCCATAGTTCCCTTGGTGTCTTCGCGCGGGACGTGCCTGGGATGGATCGCGCTGTCGTCGCTGCGAAACGCGGCCGAACCGAGCGCGTCGGAAATCATGAAAGTCGAAATGTTGGCCGCCGACCTGGCCGTTACGATTGAAAATGCGCGCCTGCATCAACAGTTGGTGCGTTCAGAAAAGCTCGCGGCCCTGGGTCAGCTGGTCGCGGGCGTGGCTCACGAATTGAATAATCCGCTGACAGGAATAATCGGTTACACCGAATTGCTCTCCGACGAAGTCACCGGCGAGAGCGCGACGAAAAAAGTGGTCAAGCTGGGCAATGAGGCGCGGCGCATGCAACGCATCGTCAGCGGACTCTTGCGCTTTGCACGCCAAAGCAATTCCACCGAACGCGCCGCCGATTTCGAGGCCTCGCTGCACGACGCGTTGCAGCTTCGCGAATTTCATTTGCGAAAGTTGAATATCGACGTGCGCACGGAAATCGAGGCGTCACTGCCGCCGCTCGCCATCGGGGAAGACGAATTGAAACAGATTCTGCTGAACCTGTTGAATAATTCCTGTGACGCCCTTGAGGAAAGCCGGCAACGCTCGATCCGCATCCATGCCAGCAAACGCAACGGACGAATTGTTATCGGCTTCGAGGATACGGGTCCGGGATTCCTGGAGCTGAATCGGGCATTCGATCCTTTCTACACCACGAAGGCCGTCGGCAAGGGAACGGGCCTCGGTCTCAGTATCTGCTACGGCATCATTCGCGAGTGCGGCGGCGATATCCATCTAGCCAACCGTCAGCCCTATGGCGCCAGCGTTACGCTGGAAGTTCCCGTTGCCATTGGTGCTCGGGTGGTGGTTTCTCCCGCAGCGTACCCGTCAGATAATTCTCCGATCTGAAGAGACGGCGATTACAAGATTAATCGTATTTCTCGAAGCGGATTTGCTTGCGGTCCAATCCAAAATCCTCCTTCAAGATGAATCGCACCTCGTCGACCATCGCTTTTAGCCCGCAGATGTAAGCCTTGAAATCACTGCGGCCTGCGAACAATTTTCGCAAGTGATCCTGGACGTAGCCCGTCTCGCCGCGCCAATCCGCAGGAGGCCGGCTAAGCGTGGGAACGAAATGAAATCGCTGATGCGCCGCGGCCCAGGCTTCGAATTCCTCACGGTACAGAATCGTGTCTGGATGCCGCACGCCGAATAAGAGCCACACATCGCGGGAAAGCTGTTTGCGTGATGCGAAAATCTCTGCCAGCATTCCGCGAATCGGCGCGATTCCCGTGCCGGTCGCGATGAACACTAAATCCTGTTCCACGGGTTGCGAAACGACAAACGAACCGTGCGGACCTTTCATATTTACGATCGCGTTTGCTTCCAGGTCGCACAAATAATTCGAGACGTAGCCACCCTCGACGCGATTCAGGCACAAATCAAAACGTGAATCGCCTCGCGGCGCGGAGGCAATCGAATACGGGCGCGCTTCCGGCTCGCCGTTCCGCGGAACCTCCAGCGACACAAACTGCCCGGCATAAAATTCGAACGCGCCGCCCTCTATCGCTTCCCATTCAAAATGCTTTGTCGAAGGTGTTAGCGCAACCACGCGGCGGAGCACGGCGCGGAAATCACGCGGCGGAATAAATGGGCGTGTCGGCATGCAAGTCTGAAGATTATCCTTTTCGTTTTCCATAATATCTCAACTCAACGTCGAACGCTCGGCGGCAAAAACATATCTCGGGCAGGGAAAGCTTGGGCATTGCCAAGTAAATTGTACCATGGTACATTGGTACCTTACTAAGAATAACGGAGGCAGCCGATGGTAGGTGCCAAACGATACACGGTCGAGCGGGTGCAGACGGGCGTCCGCATGGAAAAGCGCCTGCTGAAGGTCCTTAAGGCTTTTGCCGAATACCACGATTTGACCCTGGGAGATTTGCTCGAAGGCATCGTGCTGCACGCGTTCGACGGGAAGTGCCCGTTTGGGCGAGAAAGCCTAAAACGCATTCAGGAATTGAAACGGTTTTACGGCCTCGATTTGGATTCGCGCGCCAGTCATCGTCTGGTTGAAGCGGGAGCGGGACATTCGCCGAAAGCTCATCCGGCGAGGAAGGAGAAACGCGCAAAATGATTTTGCGTTGCCTGGCGTACGCCGGCAGATTCAGCACGAGAGGTGTCGCATGACCGATGACGAATTCATGACGAATTTCGAGTCTGGCACGTTGCCAAACGAATCATTTCATCATCGCGATCATGTCCGAATGGCATTCTTGTATCTTTGCCGCTACCCGCCACTGCAAGCGCTCGAACGTTTTTCAGCAGCCCTGGCCCGTTTCGTCGCGGCAAACGGTAAGCCGCAGCTTTACAACGAGACGATTACGTGGGCGTTTATGTTCCTGATCCGCGAGCGCCTGGCCCGCACCGGGTGGGACCAGACCTGGAAGGAGTTTTCTGCCGCGAATGCGGACCTGCTCACTTGGAAAGATAATGTGTTGAAAAAATATTACCGCGAAGAGACGCTGGCGTCTGACCTGGCGAAAACGGTCTTTCTGTTTCCAGATAAGTCTCTGATGAACCGTCCGTGAGCATCCGAAACGCCATTGGCACAAGAACCTCCTTTCGCGTATCATGGTTGTTTGTCCGCGGACCTAGCGACGCGGCTGGGCGGTGTATTCGTCCGGCAGACACGCGCAGACCGGTCCTGACGGAGGGGAGCCAGCAAATGAAAGAAGGAATACATCCGGATTACCACGCGGTGAAGGTTCATTGCGCGTGCGGGAGCACGTTCGAAACGCGGTCGACGCACAAAGGCGAGCTGATACGCGTGGAAATTTGCTCGAGCTGCCACCCATTTTTCACGGGCAAGCAAAAACTGATCGACACGGCGGGGCGCGTCGAACGCTTCCAGCGCAAATATGCTGATGCTGCGGCGAAGAAGAATCCAGCAAAACAGTGATCAGTGGCCAGTGCTCAGTGACCGGAAGCAGGCGCGAAGGCCGCCCTCAACAGTTTTTCCTCATGTGTTGACACTGTAGGAATCGAGCCATTAGCATCATGAAGCTCCGCGTGTGCCGGTGTAGCTCAGTGGTAGAGCGAGGGTCTCATAATCCCTAGGTCGGGGGTTCGATTCCCCCCGCCGGCACCAATCATTCCATAGCAATCCCGAGAAGCCCGTGACAATTCAGACTGGCCGTCTGGGATTGCGTTGACGAAGACGCGCCTAGGCCCGTATAATCATGAATTCGCATATGCCTCGGGAGGCTGTATGTACGCCGTGATTCGCAGTGGAGGTAAGCAGTATCGCGTCGCGCCGGGTGAGACCATCCGCGTCGAGAAGCTGGAAGGCAAGGTCGGCGGAAAGATCACTTTCGACGAAGTGCTCGCCGTGCACAACGACGACAAAGAGCTCGTCCACGGTACGCATGCCTCAAAGGCCAAAGTGACTGGAAAGATCGTCGAGCAGGGCCGCGGAGTAAAGCACTTGGTGATGAAGTACAAGACGGGCGGCCAGTACAAGATTACCCGCGGACACCGGCAGGCATATACGGCCGTGGAAGTCAGCGACATCAAGATGGAATAGGGGTTTCGACCATGGCACACAAAAAAGGCGGCGGTTCATCAGTTAACGGACGCGACTCTCACGGCCAGCGGCTGGGCATCAAGCGTTTCGGGGGACAGCTCGTCACGGGCGGGAGCATTCTGGTGCGCCAGCGCGGCACGCCGTTTAAGGCCGGCAGAAACGTCAGCCGCGGCAAAGATGACACGCTCTTCGCGCGCATCACCGGAATCGTCCTGTTCGAGGATAAAGGCGGAAAAGGGCGCTTCATCAGCGTTCTCCCCGTAGAAGAAGTCGAAGCCGTCTCCGGAGAAGTTCCCGCCGAGGCTTAGAGATTCCTGCGTATCGCCCTAAGATTTAACCACGGACGCCTTAGGTTTTTTCGTACCTCGCGCTCATGGTGCGGTTCCCTTTGTCTTCACGGCACGCGCTGGCGTATTCTCTCCCTGACAACCAAATAGAAAGCTAAGGTGCAGACGTGTTTGTTGACGAAGCGAAGATTTACGTGAAAGCAGGAGACGGCGGCGATGGCTGCGTCGCCTTCCGCCGAGAAAAGTACGTTCCGCGCGGCGGCCCCTCCGGAGGTGATGGCGGCAACGGCGGCGACGTCATTATCGAAGCCACTGAAAACGACAACACGCTGCTGCGCTATCGGTACAATCGCGAGTTCAAGGCGGGACGCGGGGGTCACGGCGAAGGCTCAAACTGCCACGGCAAGTCCGCCGAAGACATGCTCCTTCACGTGCCTGTTGGAACCATCGTTTTTGATGAAGGCAGCGGGGAGCAGCTCTACGATTTCACCGCTTCCGGGCAGCGTTTTCGAGCGGCACGCGGTGGACGCGGCGGACGGGGAAATTCCCATTTCGTGCGTCCCTGGCATCAGGCGCCGCGCGAGCATGATAAAGGCGAAGTTGGCGAAGAGCGACGTTTGCGGCTCGAGTTGCGTTTGCTCGCCGATGTGGGTCTTGTCGGATTTCCCAATGCCGGAAAATCCACACTCATCTCGCGCATTTCCGCGGCAAAGCCCAAGATAGCCGATTATCCCTTCACGACTCTCGAACCGCATCTCGGCGTTGTGTCCGCCGATCCCGACGCGACACCCGGCTCGGGGCGCACTTTCGTCGTCGCGGATTTGCCCGGTCTGATCGAAGGCGCGCACGAAGGCGCCGGCCTGGGCATTCGGTTTCTGCGCCACATCGAGCGCACGCGCTTGATTGCTCACCTGGTGGACACGAGCGACGCGACCGATCGCGACCCAGTTCGCGATTTTGAAATTATCCAGGGCGAACTGCGCGCCTTCAGCGAAACCTTAACCACGAAACCCGAATTCGTTATTGCCACCAAGCTCGACGCCACCAGCGATCACGAACGTCTCGACCGCCTGCGGGAATTTGCGCAGAAACGCGGGCTACCTTTCTTCGCGATTTCTTCGGCCACCGGAGAGGGCGTTCAGCCCTTGGTGCGCGCGATGGCGGACGCGCTGGATCGCTTGCCGAAGCCGCAGCAACCACACGCGGAAGATCGTCCCGTCGTCGAGCTGGGCAATCCTGCCGTCGAATCCGCATCCGCCAGCGTCTCGCGGCATCCGGAGAAGCATTGAAAGCGGCCGGATCGAAAAAAACGCGAACGTCGCGTTCGATTGCTATTTTCGGCGGGACGTTCGACCCGATTCATTCCGGCCATTTGGCGGTCGCCGAAGCGGCGGAACGTCTCTTCTGTCTCGATGCAATTTATCTGGTGCCGTCGTCGCGCCCGCCCCATAAACAGCGCGAGAAACTCGCCGAATTTTCGCATAGATACGCGATGGTGGCGATTGCGGCCGCGGGGCATTCCAAATTTATTCCCTCGCTCGCCGAAGCTCCACCCAAATCGGGCAAGACTGAAGCTTTCTATTCCATCGACACCGTCCGGCACTTCCGGCGGGAACATCCGCGCGAGCGCATTTATTTCATCTTGGGCGCGGATTCGTTTCTCGAAATCACCATGTGGAAAAGGTTTGAGGCGCTTCTCGATTGCTGCGATTTCATCATCGCCAGCCGTCCGGGTTTCCGCATAGACACGGTACGCCAGGTGCTCCCGGCAAGAATGCTTGGAGGCAAACCCGCGCGCGAGCCAAACGCCATCGCGTTGCGCAAGTCCACGGTTCATTTGCTCACAGCCGTGTCGAGCGAAGTTTCATCCACAGAAATCCGCCGCTGCTGCAAAAACGGCGCTTCGATTCATGCCCTTGTGCCCGAGGGCGTGGAAGATTACATTCTTAAGCAGGCCCTGTACCGGTGAACCTGGACTCGTTACCCAATGCGATTCGCTGGACCGTTGAAGCGG
>DASYYR010000113.1:0-21676 GCA_035933575.1 Candidatus Acidiferrales bacterium
CATGGTGTTGATGTTGTCTTTCAGCTCCGCGACCTCTCCGCTGGCCTCCACCTGAATCGAACGGGTCAGGTCGCCCTTGGTCACGGCCGTTGCGACTTCGGCGATGGCTCGAACCTGGTTCGTCAAATTGTCGGCGAGCAGGTTGACGTTGCCGGTGAGGTCCTTCCAAGTGCCGGCGGCGCCGGGCACGTTGGCCTGGCCGCCAAGGCGGCCTTCCACGCCTACTTCGCGGGCCACGGTCGTGACTTGGTCCGCGAATGTGGCAAGGGTGCCTGTCATATTGTTAATCGTTTCAGCGAGCGCCGCGACTTCGCCCTTGGCGTTAACAGTTAGTTTCTGCGTAAGTTCGCCGTTTGCGACGGCCGTCACCACCTTGACGATTCCGCGGACCTGCTCTGTAAGGTTCGCGGCCATGACGTTCACGTTGTCCGTCAGATCTTTCCACGTGCCGGCGACGCCCGGCACTTGCGCCTGTCCGCCGAGTTTGCCGTCAGTGCCGACTTCGCGCGCCACGCGCGTGACTTCCGCGGCGAAGGCGTTGAGTTGGTCCACCATGGTGTTAATGGTGTTCTTGAGTTCGAGGATTTCGCCTTTCACGTCCACGGTGATCTTGCGCGACAAGTCGCCGCGCGCCACAGCGGTAGTTACTTCGGCGATGTTACGCACCTGGCCGGTCAGGTTTCCGGCCATAGCGTTAACCGAATCGGTCAAGTCCTTCCATGTACCCGCAACGCCCGGGACGTTGGCCTGACCGCCCAGTCGGCCCTCGCTGCCGACTTCGCGCGCCACGCGAGTGACTTCTGCGGCGAACGATCGCAACTGCTCGACCATCGTGTTGAGCGTTTCCTTCAACCGCAAAATCTCGCCGCGCACATCCACTGTGATTTTCTTGGAGAGGTCTCCATTGGCGATGGCGGTGGCGACTTCAGCGATGTTGCGGACTTGACCGGTCAAGTTGCTGGCCATGAAATTCACGTTGTCGGTCAAGTCTTTCCATGTGCCCGCTACTCCGGGCACGTTGGCCTGACCGCCCAGCTTGCCTTCGGTGCCGACTTCGCGGGCCACGCGGGTCACTTCGCCCGCGAAGGCATTGAGCTGGTCGACCATGGTATTGATGGTGTCTTTGAGTTCGAGAATTTCGCCCTTCACGTCCACAGTGATTTTGCGCGACAAATCGCCGCGCGCCACGGCGGTAGTTACTTCGGCGATGTTACGCACCTGGCCAGTCAAATTGCCGGCCATTGAGTTGACCGAGTCAGTGAGGTCCTTCCACGTGCCCGCCACGCCCGGCACGTTGGCTTGACCGCCCAGTCGCCCTTCGGTGCCGACCTCGCGGGCAACGCGAGTTACTTCGCCGGCGAAAGCATTGAGCTGGTCCACCGTTGTGTTAATGGTTTCTTTCAGGAGGAGAATTTCGCCGCTGACGTTCACGGTGATCTTCTTCGACAGGTCGCCGCTGGCAATTGCCGTGGATACCTCGGCGATGTTGCGCACCTGACCTGTCAAGTTGCTGGCCATCGAGTTGACCGAGTCGGTGAGGTCCTTCCACGTACCAGCCACGCCAGGGACTTGAGCTTGGCCGCCGAGCTTGCCGTCGGTGCCGACTTCGCGGGCCACGCGCGTAACCTCAGACGCGAAAGACCGCAACTGGTCGACCATGGTGTTGATGGTGTCTTTGAGTTCGAGGATTTCGCCCTTCACGTCCACGGTGATTTTGCGCGACAAGTCGCCCCGCGCCACGGCAGTAGCCACCTCAGCGATGTTGCGGACTTGACCGGTGAGGTTGCTGGCCATGAAGTTCACATTGTCGGTTAAATCTTTCCACGTACCGGCGACGCCGGGCACTTGAGCCTGCCCGCCGAGTTTGCCTTCGGTGCCGACTTCGCGGGCCACGCGGGTCACTTCGCCCGCGAAGGCGTTGAGCTGGTCGACCATGGTGTTGATGGTGTCTTTGAGTTCGAGGATTTCGCCCTTCACGTCCACGGTGATTTTGCGCGACAAGTCGCCGCGTGCGACGGCAGTCGTGACTTCGGCGATGTTGCGTACTTGACCAGTCAAGTTTCCGGCCATCGAGTTAACCGAGTCTGTGAGGTCCTTCCATGTGCCGGCCACGCCGGGGACTTGCGCTTGGCCGCCGAGTTTGCCTTCACTGCCAACCTCGCGCGCTACGCGCGTCACCTCGCCCGCGAAGCGGTTCAGTTGGTCCACCATGGTGTTGAGTGTTTCTTTAAGCTGCAAAATCTCGCCGCGCACGTCGACGGTGATCTTGCGCGACAGGTCTCCGGTGGCGATGGCGGTGGCGACTTCAGCGATGTTGCGGACTTGACCGGTCAAGTTGCTGGCCATGAAATTCACGTTGTCGGTTAAGTCTTTCCACGTACCGCCGACGCCGGGCACTTGAGCCTGCCCGCCGAGTTTGCCTTCGGTGCCGACTTCGCGGGCCACGCGGGTCACTTCGCCCGCGAAAGCGTTGAGCTGGTCGACCATGGTGTTGATGGTGTCTTTGAGTTCGAGGATTTCGCCCTTCACGTCCACGGTGATTTTGCGCGACAAGTCGCCGCGCGCCACGGCAGTGGTCACTTCGGCGATGTTGCGCACCTGAGCTGTCAGGTTTCCCGCCATGGCGTTCACGGAGTCGGTCAAGTCCTTCCAAGTGCCGGCGACGCCGGGCACGACGGCCTGGCCGCCGAGCTTGCCGTCCGTGCCAACCTCCCGCGCGACGCGCGTCACTTCCGATGCAAATGACCGCAACTGGTCAACCATTGTGTTGATGGCTTCTTTGAGCTGCAGAATTTCACCGCGGACGTCGACTGTGATCTTGCGCGAAAGATCTCCGCTGGCGACAGCCGTTGCGACTTCGGCGATGTTACGCACCTGGCCCGTTAAGTTGCTGGCCATCGAATTGACCGAGTCGGTGAGGTCTTTCCAAGTTCCCGCGACGCCAGGAACTTGCGCCTGGCCACCCAGTTTGCCGTCCGTGCCAACCTCGCGCGCGACGCGTGTCACCTCAGCGGTGAAAACGCCAAGCTGTTGAATCATGGTGTTAACGATATTTGCGGAACGCAGGAACTCGCCTTCGAGTGGCCGGCCGTCCACGTCCAACCTTACAGTCTGTGTCAGGTTTCCTTGCGCGACGGCGGCAATCGCGCGAGTCACTTCCGTAGTTGGACGGAGCAAGTCCTCGACGAGCATGTTGACGGAAACCCCCATCTCACCCCAGGCGCCTCTCGACTGATTGAATCTTGTCCGTTCTCGCGTTCTGCCTTCCTTGCCGACCACCTGTCCGACGCGCTTTAGTTCCTGCGCCATCTGCTGATTGGCTGCGGCAATCTCGTTGAAAGTGTCGGCGATTTTTCCTTCTACGCCTGTCCAAGCGCCAGGCAGACGCACAGAGAAGTCACCGTCGCGCATTGTTTGCAGGCTGGCCAGTATGACGCTGAGATCGGCGATGCCGGGTGTCCCCTTGCCTCGCCCGTTGTTTTCCAATGTAGCCTGCGATTCCCCGCTGGCGCTAGGGATTGCAGGGTTGTGGTCGCTTTTTTTCATACTGGTCTCCAAACTACCCTTGCATCACTGCGTGTGGAGCAAACGGCAAGAAGTAAGGATGTCCATTGTTTGCCGCGCGCGCCTGCGTCGCTACTCAACTTCTCCACTGCTTCGCTTGACAATATCGAGGGCTGTATCTCGTCCATTTTCAGATAAGGAAGTCTAATTTGGTACCATGAAAGCCATACAGAGGGGCATACAGTGATTCCTGTATAAAGCGAAACAATACATACATTTCTGGTCTAGGCATGTTCTCCAGTTGTGATGTATGCTTCCGACATATGGTTTGGCACAGGGCTCGCTTCATCTCATGGTAGCGGTGCGGATTCTAATCGCTGACGACCACGAATTCGTCAGGCGAGGAGTCCGCGCTCTCTTGGAGTCTCGTGAAGGCTTTGAGGTGTGTTTCGAAGCGGCAAACGGTCAGGAAGCCGTCGAGAAGGCCCGGGAACTGAAGCCCGACCTGATCATTTTAGACATCACCATGCCGATTTTGAGCGGCTTTGATGCCGCTCGAAAGATCAAGGAATTCTCTCCGGAAACTCCCATTGTGATTCTCAGCATGCATCGCGACAAAGAATATATGGAAGAGGCACAGAAGATAGGAATACAGGGCTATGTACGCAAATCGCAAGCGGCGTTGACCCTGGTGACTGCTGTGGACGCCGTTCTTCAAGACCAGACCTTCTTTCCTGCCGAATTGTGACATTGCTCGGCCGCGACACCCTGAAACCCTGAAATCACGAACTTTTTCCGCAAATAATCCGATGACAAAAATGACGCCGGTAACAAACTGACTGGCTCGCGTGCGTGACATCCAGGGCATTCTGGGTCATGTGCGATACATGTTTTGCCGAAGCTCAATACATAATTTCGGCGTACACTTAGCGCACATGATGCGATTTAAAAATACGTTGGGCGCCTGTACATGTCTGTTCGGTACCCTGGTTCTGCTTCCGGCGATGGGCTGGCCCGATTTCAATCATCATGTCGCACACATGAGGGTCGCAATTACAACGGCACAGAACGCCCAGGACGAAAGCTCCGCGCGTGTTCGCGTTGCCGCTGGAGAGTATAAAATTCTTCAGGGAGCCAATACTGGTGGAATTGGCTCGTACGCTCCAGGCGTATATAACTTCCGCGAATCTTGGACGCTTTGGCGATTAGCGAATGGCAGCTTTGACGTAGAAGGGGAAAGGGAATACGAATCTCCAAAAGACGAGCTGCACAGCAATCGATTTTCGGTTCATCTTTCTCCGGATTTCCGCACGCTGGGCGTGAAGGAATTTAGAAAACTGCGCTGGAAGCCGGATTCGGGGCCACTCAGTTGCGAATTTCAGCCGGCAGAAATGATGTGCACTTCCAGCGCAAAGGATCCAAGCCAATCTGTCAACCTAAACGTACCTATGAAGGATGCGTATGGTTTCCTGTGGCCGATTTCCGCCTTTTCGTTAAGCAACATCACGCGTCGCGCCGCGAAAATCCACGACAAATTAACTCCTGTCCAACTGGTGACCGTTGAAGAGCCGAGTCCACGGAACCCGGTTTTTGTGTCTACACTGGACGGGAACTTGAAATACCTTACACAAGAGGAGATTACTCTGGCAGGTAAGAAATGGCGCGCGGACAAATTCGAATTGAAGGTCCCGCTGCATCCCCCGTTCATCATCTGGACGTCGACGGAAGGTTTGCTGCTGCGATTTGCCCCAGAGAGCAAAAGCACGCAAGCGGCAGAGGGTTTGCAGTTAGTTCACTTCCAGCAAGACGCGAATTTCTGAAATGGCAAAACCTCCCCCACGCAACTGATTCTCCATTTTATTCCGCTCATTAGGCGGGTTTACGTGTCACTAGCCGAGGTGACGCTGGTCACAGTGGGCTGGTTTCCGCCTTGCGAAACTGTGCTCAAGGGGAATTCTTGCTGGGAAGTTAGAGAGCCTTCAAAAGAATTGGATGAGAGGCACGGAATGAAAATCCTACTGGCAATCGATTCATCGAGTGCATCACAGAATGTGATCGTCGAAGCGGCGACCCGGCGATGGCCCTCCGGAACGAGGTTTTGCGTTCTCCATATCGTGGATGTTTTGGGCATGGGGCGGTCGTTGGCGATGGATGATCGATGAGGAAAAACGCTACGGGCAAACTCTCGTCGCAGCAGCGGCTGAAAAGTTGGTTCGCGCCGGGCACGAAACAAGCTCGGACATTTTGGTCGGCTTCCCGCGAAAGGCCGTCGTGCAATACGCTAAGGAATGGGGTGCCGATTTTGTCATGGTTGGCTCGCACGGTCAGGGCGCGCTCTCTCGATTTCTACTCGGCAGCGTTGCGCAAGCGGTGCTTCGCACGGCACCGTGTTCCGTTGAACTTGTCCGTCGGATCCCCGAGTCTCCTTCCCGCCGGGGGATGAGAATATTGCTTGGCACCGACGGGTCTGACGGCGCCGCGGCTGCCATAAAATCGGTGACGAGTCGTCCGTGGCCTGCGTGCAGCGAGGTCAAGATCATCAGTGCAGTTCAGTTGCTCGTACCTGGAAACGAGCTGATGATGTCGTCGTCCTCCCCTGTTTACCCAACAAGTCTCCTCGAAGAGGTGTGGAGTGAAGTTCGTAGTAGTGCACATGAGGCGGTCGCCGAGGCGCGAAAGACGCTGGAAGCCGCAGGGATGAAAATCGCGATGGGAGAAACGACGCCAGACGGAGACCCGCGTGTTGTTTTGCTTGCTCAAGCGAAGGAATGGGACGCGGATTTGATTGTTCTTGGCTCGTATGGGCGTCGGGGAATGGACCGTATACTCATGGGAAGCGTCTCGGAATCAGTGGCATTGCACGCCCATTGCTCGGTGGAGGTCATTCGAGGATAGTGTAGGCAGGAGACTCATCGAATCGTGAGTTCGGTCTCCAAGGTCGAGAGAGAACTTGCGCTAAAGAGAAGCGTGTGCTTGTCGCCCGATCCGCGGCGCGCCATGAGAGCGCTGTTTGCTCGCTGGACCGGGGCTCCGGCGATTTCCTTTCTGACCATCATCGCCATTTCTCTTCATTTGATTTTTCGCTATGCGCTAGGGACCACTAGGACAATTTATCTTGCTCCGCTCATTGCCGCGCTGATCTTTGGGGGCATTCCCCTTGTTTTCACGTTGACGAAGAAAGTGTTCGCACGGGAATTTGGCGCGGATTTGCTTGCGGGAATTTCGATTGTCACGGCGGTGCTGCTTGGAGAATACCTGGTTGGCGCGATCGTCGTGCTGATGCTTTCGGGAGGGACGGCGCTCGAGGAGTTTGCATCCCGGCGCGCTTCGTCGGTGCTCGATGCCCTGGCGAAACGCATTCCTCAGACTGCGCACCGCAAGACGGGCTCGAATTTCTCTGACGTGCCGCTCGACGCCGTCGCGGTCGGGGACGTGTTGGTCGTATTCCCGCATGAAATTTGCC
The DNA here is from genome assembly GCA_035933575.1 of Candidatus Acidiferrales bacterium. Lineage (GTDB taxonomy): Bacteria > Acidobacteriota > Terriglobia > Acidiferrales > UBA7541 > DAHUXN01. The sequence continues at coordinate 6,968 of DASYYR010000113.1, forward strand.
CGGTAGACGGCGCGGTCATCGAAGGCCACGGAAAAATGGATGAGGCGTATTTGACGGGCGAGCCATTCGAAATCTCGAAAACTCCCGGCTCGCTGGTGCTTTCCGGCGCCATCAATGGCGACTCGGCGTTGACGATTCGAGCCGAGAAGCTAGCGGTGGATTCCCGATACGCGACCATCATGCGTGTAATGCAGGAGACAGAGCAGAAACGGCCGCGACTCCGGCGCCTAGGTGACAAACTGGGCGCGTGGTATACGCCGATTGCACTGCTTCTCGCCATTGGCACCTGGGCAGCAACGCAGGAGTCCCGTCGTTTTCTCGCCGTATTGGTTGTTGCGACGCCCTGCCCGTTGTTGATCGCCATTCCTGTTGCAGTGATTGGCGCCATTTCCCTTTCCGCGCGCCGCGGAATCATCATCAAGAATCCTGGCGTGCTGGAGGAGATTGATCGTTGCCGGACTCTGATTTTCGACAAGACGGGAACGCTCACATACGGAAAACCGAAACTGTCTGAAATAAAGTGCGCCGATGGTTATGAACGCAAGGATGTTCTTAGGCTAGCAGCTAGTTTGGAGGTCTATTCGAAGCATCCGCTCGCCATGGCCATTCTTGATGCCGCCCAAGCAGAGGGCCTGTGGACAGAATCCGTTTCGGAAATCAGCGAGCGTCCGGGCGAAGGATTGCGGGGGATGGTGGGAGATCGGCAAGTCCTGATCACCGGCAGGAATAAAGTCGCGGTGCAGAGGGAAAAGCTGCCCCCCGTTGCACCTGGACTGGAATGCCTGGTGTTTCTCGATGGCAATTTTGCGGCGGCGTTTCACTTCCACGATGCACCGCGCAAGGACAGCCGGCTCTTCCTGGAGCATTTGAAACCGCACCACGCGATCACCAAGGTGATGCTCGTCTCTGGAGACCGGGAATCGGAAGTCCGTTATCTGGCCGGAATAGTTGGAATCAACGATGTGCATTCGGCGAAGAGCCCGGAAGAAAAAGTCGAAATTGTGCGCGAAGCGGCGAGGTGGCAGAAGACACTCTTTGTTGGCGACGGAATCAATGATGCGCCGGCGATGCAGGCAGCGACTGTGGGTGTGGCCTTCGGTTTAAGCAGCGACATCACTTCAGAAGCGGCTGACGCGGTCGTGATGGAGACTTCGCTGGGGAAGGTAGATGAACTGATGCATATTGGCCGCCGGATGCGGCGTATCGCACTGGAGAGCGCGGTTGGCGGCATGGCGCTCAGCGTAGTGGGTATGATAACGGCGGCTCTCGGTTATCTCCCGCCGGTCGGCGGAGCGATCGCGCAGGAAGTGATTGATCTCCTTGCCGTCTTGAATGCCGTGCGCGTTGCATTGCCGTTCAACGTCCTGACCGATTTCTGAGAATGCACCATGCTTACACTCTGAGTATTTAGCTTGCATCTTCGTCATAACCGTCTGTAACCAATCATTTGTGTCCCGTGACGCACGTCACAGTCACCAGTGACGCAGATCATCACGCTCCAGTCAGCCCTGCTGCTACAAATGACTTGAACGACGCTGTTGGCGGGATAAAGGGAAGGAAAATGACGGACAAGCCACCAACCTCGGAACCCGTGGAAGCGCGAGCCCCGAGTGTGAAAATCGGGAACGCGACGGAGTGCTCCAAGTCAATTTCGGACGCTGTAGCAAAGCGTGCCTACGAAATCTATGAACGCTCGGGGCGCCAGCCGGGCTCTGATCGCAAAAACTGGTTTCTGGCCGAGAGTGAAATCATCAAGCCTCTTAGCTGTGGAGTTTTGAAATCGAAAGATGGCATTAACGTCTCAATATGCCGTTCTTCACTTAGTGCCAAGGATATTGACGTTTGCGCTGAACCGCATCGCTTGATCGTTATGGCGCGCAACGACTCGAATTCGACGATTGGGCCAACTGCGGTTTATCGAGTGCTTCCCTTGGCAGACGAAGTCGAGCCATCCTCCCTGAAGCTAAGAGCGCACGGCCGTCTGCTCGAGATCAAGCTGAGTAAAGGCGGCGCAAACAAGAAAGCTTTTATTGCCAAGGCCGCGTGATTTAGGATTTGCGGTCAGCGATGAGAAGCAAGCTTCCAGCAATCTCTTGCAATTGCCCAATCTTCCTGTGCGCGAACAATTAGGACGAGGACGGCGGAATTGCGAGCGGAGATTTCGCGATCTGTAGCAGGCCGCCGATTCTTTCGCGAGTCGAGTCTAAGACCGAGATATTCGAAGTTGGCGCAAGCTGCCGCCCGCACTTCCGGCGAATTTTCCCCAATTCCAGCCGTGAAAACCAAGGCGTCTATCCCGTCCAGGACCGCAATCATCGCGCCGATGTGGGAAACGAGGCGATGGACAAATATCTGGAAGGCAAGCTTGGCGCGCGTGTGACCTTTCTTCATTGCGGCCACGATCTGCCGCATGTCACCGGAGATCCCAGAGATTCCCAACAGACCGGATTTCGTGTTTAGTAATTGATCGAGCTCGCCTCCTTTGAATTCGCCCTGTCGCATCAAGTAAGTAAGGATGCCAGGGTCGACTGAGCCGGAGCGAGTACCCATCATGAGTCCTTCCAGAGGAGTGAAGCCCATTGTTGTGTCCACGCTGTGGCCATTTCGGATCGCAGCCAGAGAGCAACCATTCCCAAGGTGGCAAGTCACTAGTTTGAGCGCGTTTAGTTTCTTGCCGAGCAGTTGAGCAGTGCGCTCGGCGCAATATTGATGATTGATTCCGTGGAAGCCGTAGCGGCGAATGCCGCGCGCGAGCCATTCGTAAGGTCCCGGATACACAAACGCGGATTCGGTCAGCCGGCTATGAAATCCAGTGTCAAACACGGCCACCTGCGGAACAGTTCCAAATCGCTTCTCGATGATAGCAATTCCTTCCTTCTCGACGCGATTATGCAGCGGGGCAAAAGAAGACATCTTCTCTATGGCGGCTTTGACGTCGGATGTGATGAAAGTTGGCTTCTCGTATTCGAGGCCCCCGTTCACAATGCGGTGGCCCACGACATCAATCTCGGAAGATTTGGAAACGGCACGCGTCTTGCCGGAGCACAGGCTATCGAGCAGCAAATCAATCCCTTGTTGGCGAGATCCAATCGCAGTCTGTTTTTTGAGCCTTTCACCTTGGGATGCTTGAATTCGCACCTCTGCCCGATCCCCATTCCATTCGATTGTCGCTTTCCAAATGGGCGCAGGCGGAGATTTTGGCGCTTCGTTTGCGATGCGATAGAGAGACATTTTCTGGCTGCTCGAACCGGAATTGAGCACCAGTACTTTCATTGCTTAATAGGGCCACTTCCAATCGCGGATTTCCGGAAGGTCGTCTCCGTGCTCGCAGATGTATTCCTTGTGCTGGACCAACTTCTCCCGAAGGAAATGCTTGAAATGCGCGCCAATGCGTTCTAAGCGAGGAACACGGTCGACGACGTCACCTGCAAGGTGAAATCGATCCAAATCGTTGAGTACGGTCATATCGAAAGGAGTGGTTGTCGTTCCTTCCTCTTTGTATCCGCGGACGTGAAGATTGTCGTGGTTCGTGCGCCGGTAAGTCAGGCGATGGATCAGCCAGGGATAGCCGTGATAGGCGAATATGATGGGCTTGTCCGTGGTGAACATCGAGTCGAAGTCGCGGTCAGAAAGCCCGTGTGGGTGTTCGGTTGGTGATTGGATGGTCATCAAGTCCACCACATTGACGACGCGGATCTTGATGTCCGGGAAGTGTTGGCGAAGCAGATCCACCGCCGCGAGTGTCTCCAGGGTTGGAATATCCCCAGCGCAGGCCATGACGACATCCGGCTCTGCCCCTTGGTCGGTACAGGCCCATTCCCAAATCCCGATTCCAGTCGTGCAATGCTCGATGGCGCTTTCCATGTCAAGCCACTGCAGCGCCGATTGCTTGCCGGCGACAATCACATTCACGTAGTTGCGGCTGCGCAGGCAATGATCAGCAACAGAAAGCAGCGTGTTCGCGTCGGGGGGCAGATACACGCGGACGATGTCAGCCTTCTTGTTGATGACGTGATCGATGAAGCCGGGGTCTTGGTGTGTAAAACCATTATGGTCCTGTCGCCACACGTGCGACGTGAGCAAGTAATTCAACGAGGCGATTGGACGCCGCCACGAAATCTTTCGCGTCACCTTCAGCCATTTCGCATGCTGATTGAACATGGAATCCACAATGTGAATGAATGCTTCGTAGCAGGAGAAAAAGCCGTGCCGCCCCGTCAAAAGATAACCTTCCAGCCAACCCTGGCACATATGCTCGCTGAGGACTTCCATCACGCGGCCATGTGCTGAAAGGTGCTCGTCAGTTGCCAGAATCGGTTCCATGAAGACTTTGTCGGTTGCCTCATACAACGCATCCAGTCGGTTCGATGCAGTCTCATCCGGACCCCATACGCGAAAGTTTTTGGATCCGGCGTTCAGTTTCATTATGTCGCGCAGGAATTTTCCAAGGACGCGGGTCCCTTCCACGAATTGCGTCCCCGGTTTTACAACGTCGACCGCGTAATCGCGAAAATCCGGAAGGATCAGATCTTTTAGTAACAGTCCGCCATTGGCATGAGGGTTCGCGCCCATTCTGCGGTTGCCCTCCGGCGCAAGCTCCTTCAATTCTGGAACCAGCTTGCCTTTTTCATCGAAGAGCTCCTCGGGCTTGTAACTCTTCATCCAATCTTCCAGGATTTTCAAATGACCGGGATGTGATGCGAAGTCCGTGATCGGAACCTGGTGCGCCCGCCACGTGTCTTCGACCGGTTTTCCGTCCACCATTTTCGGCCCAGTCCATCCCTTCGGCGTTCGAAGAATAATCATCGGCCATTCAGGCAAGCCCGTGGATTTGTCCGCTCGCGCGTTGCGCTGAATCGTGTGGATTTCTTGAAGCACCGTGTCGAGCGTGTGCGCCATCAGTTGGTGCATGGTCTGCGGTTCGCGACCCTCCACAAAGTATGGTTTGTAGCCGTATCCTGTGAAAAGTTGAGTCAGCCGGGCATCATCCATGCGGCCAAGCACCGTTGGGTTAGCAATCTTGTAACCGTTCAAGTGCAGGATAGGAAGAACGGCGCCGTCGCGTGCCGGATTCAGAAACTTGTTCGAATGCCAGCTCGTCGCGAGCGGGCCCGTTTCCGCTTCGCCGTCGCCGACCACGCAGCAAACCAGGAGATTCGGATTATCAAACGCTGCGCCGTAGGCGTGCGCAATCGAATAGCCCAGTTCGCCGCCTTCATGAATCGAGCCTGGCGTATCTGGAGCGACATGGCTCGGAATGCCGCCCGGAAATGAGAATTGCTGGAACAACTTCCGCATGCCGTCTTCGGTCTGTGAAATGTTCGGATAGAACTCGCTGTATGTGCCTTCTAGAAATGTGTTTCCCACCAGGCCCGGCCCTCCATGTCCAGGTCCGGCGATATAGATGACGTTCAGATCGTGCTTCTTGATGAGGCGATTGAAATGAACATAGATGAAGTTCAATCCCGGCGTCGTGCCCCAATGGCCCAGCAGGCGGGGCTTGATATGTTCGAGCTTCAGCGGCTCGCGCAGAAGAGGATTCTTCAGAAGGTAGATTTGCCCGACCGAGACATAATTCGCCGCGCGCCAATACGCATGCATCTTGCGCAGTTCTTCGGAGGACAGTTGCTTGGATTCAGAGGGAATTGCCGATCCTGCCGAAGCCATAGAGGTGTTCCCCATTTGGAGTCAAGCGTCCGTGGCGAGACTACCGAGCGATTACAATCATATCGCAATTGCTTTGCACCGGCGGAGTCGCCATTGACTATCCCGCATTCGCCGATGGCCGTAGCGTGACCTCTATCACGCGCGTGTGTGACCCCTGTCACTTGCCAAAGCGAAAATTCGAGACAGACTTACACGGAAGGAAGAAGGATCGACGAAGTGGCGGATGAGAGCACCGGCGGCTTCAGAATCGTTCCGCGCCGGAACGGGTGTACAATAAGGCGCGGTTCCTATATGCGCGCCCCTTATGGCTTGGAAATAATCGAAAATTGCCTTACTTGCCCGCATCTGCAAGATCGGGTTTTTTGTAATCTTTCGCCGCCAGCGTTGCAACGTCTTTCCGCTATCACGTCGGCTTCTTCTTATCCAAAAGGTGCAACTCTCTTCGTGGAAGGGCAAATGGCGCGCGGAGTGTTTGTTCTGTGCAATGGCCGCGTGAAACTTTCGACATCGTCAATCGACGGGAAAACTCTGATCGTCAGAATTGCGGATCCGGGAGAAGTGCTGGGTTTGCCGGCCACGATTACCGGCAAACCGTACGAGCTCACGGCAGATGCGGTCGAGCCAGTGCAGGCGAATTTTATCTCACGGACTGATTTTCTAAACTTTCTTCGCGACCATGGGGAAGCGGCTCTGCGCGTGGCCCAGCAATTGGGCGAAACCTATCACGCCGCCATCGCTGAAATGCGCTCCATTGGGCTCGCGCACTCCGCGGGAGAGAAACTCGCTCGGTTTCTGCTCGACTGGTGCGCCAGCCATGGAAATGGAAAAGGAGAAACCAGCGCGAAATTGACGCTGACTCACGAGGAAATCGCCCAAATGATCGGGGCTTCCCGCGAGACGGTCACTCGCCTTTTTACTGACTTCAAGAAGAAGCAACTATTGCAAGTTAAAGGCTCGACGCTGATTCTGTCTAACAAGGAAGCGCTTGAGCACCTGGCCGGAAGCTGAACCTCTGCCGCAGATCATACTGCGCGGACATCAGAACCCTTCGACGACAGCCTCCACAGGACTGAACCAGCCCTTTCCCCAAGGATTGTTCGAGCGTCACAGCGATTCGCGACCAGGTCACAGGCCCGCGCTTCAGCCTCCGAGATGCTGCGATGAGGAGAACAATCACCGCGCCTCCTGCCGAGGACCGCTACAAATGGCGCAAAGGTTCCTCGACCGTGTCAGCCGGAGTTCTCTTCGCGTCCCGCTCCAGCGATTTGGTTACTAGTTCCTTGGAACCGAGACCTACCGCCAGCGCCAGGGCGAAAACAATTCCGCCGAAGAGAATGCCGAAAGCAAGCTCCACGATGCCGACGGCGATTCTCAGATGTACGAGCGCCATTGCGATCGTTAACACCATTACGAGCCACCGGGTGCCAACGCTGAGCAGGCGCGCGTACCCCAAGTTCAGATTGACGGCTCCGATCAAGACACTTCTGGACACGTAGCGAGCAACGAGCGCTCCGACCGCCAGAACAACAATGGCGCCCACCAAGTTCGGTACATAAGCGACGACGCTTCGCACCAACGAAGAGGTCATGTCAGAATTGAAGGCCGCAATGCCAATCAGAAATCCGGCCACGACAATCGCGCAGGCTATCGTTCCGGACACTAGCAGCGTGGGACTGTTTTGAGGCGACCACTCTGCAAGAGAGGCAAGGCCCCAACGAGACACTCGTTCATCGAATCGCATGCTCGAGAGCAATCGCCGTACGACCATCCCTACAATCCAAGCCAATAGAAGCGAAATCAGAAGCGCCACCAAGAGGGCAATGAAACCCGGCACCAGCGTAGCCAGTCTCGTAACGAATCTGGTCGTCGACTGATACAGTGCTTGCTTGACTTGTTCCCACATAGATCCCTCCTTTGCAGAGCTACGGATTGAAGCGATCCGGCCAGCGCCATCGCGACACGAGGTATGGCTTCCCCATCTCGTAGGCAAGCGCGAGCCGCTCCAGCCGGTGTTCGATCGTATTTTCCTCGGCGGTTTCCAATTCGCGTGCGTAGGAAGCAACCCATCCCAGATACAGTGGCGTCAGCGAACGCAGAAGATGATCACGGTTAATCGTCCGCAGACGATGAGCGAGCGCAAAGTCGTAGATGATGCGCACCCAGAGTTCGTCCGGAATATGGAATTGCTCGAGTGGCAGGCGCGCCAGTTTTCTCAGTTCCAATAAACTAGCAGGAGGCAGGACGAGTCCCCATATTTCCTGCAAATCTCGAATGCCCAGTTGGAACGAATGCACCAACCGGTCGATCTCCACGGTTCCTGCCGTCTGAGGCGCCGAAGTTGGCTCGTTCAGCACCTTCACCGGACTGGAGGTTCGCGTTCTTTGCCAACAGGCTGCATTTTTCTCCATGGCGAGAAAAACGGGCCCAAGGATCTCGCTTAGCAGGGAACTCACATTCGTCCAGTCGGTAGGCGGATAGCTACGCGCTCCCAGATAGGCTTGAGACGTTTGAAAGTTGCCGCACAGAACCAGTGGAACAAGCGATGCGAGCAGATGCATCCCACTCCCGCCTGTCTTGCCATTCTGATTTCCGTCCAGGAGTTTCTGGAAGAGCCTTTGAGAAATTCCCAGGTCTGGCCCCATCGGATTTTGAATCCGCAATCCGTAAAGACTTCGCATGAGCGGGGAGATAATGCTGCCATTTAGTAATCCATCAAATTTCCGGCGGGCATAGCTTGGCGCGATGAAATCGCAACTCGCTTCGAGTAAGGGCTCCGCGAGTTGGCAGACCCACTTCGATGGTGCATGTTCCAGCTTTGAGGCGATGACACAGCAGCCACGGACTCCAAGTCTCGCGCCAACCGTGAGAGTGGACTGGTAAGCAGCCAACATGCTCCCCGGAGGTGTCGTCGGTAAGCTTTGCGTATGCAAAGCCCAAGGGATTAGAGACAATGACGAATCCTGCGCGGGGGCAGCGGAATCTGCCGGCGTGGAATCGGAAGCAAGGCGGTTTTGCAGCACCACGATTCGCGGATTTCCCGGGAGCGTTCGAAGGGCGCCACAGACTTCGGCAACATTTTCCTGGCTCAGATCGGCCACAATGCCGACAACAAGGTCAGCGCTATTGATTTGTCCAATTTCTTGTACCGCTTGTTGCGGAGCGGAGTCCACTTCCAAGGTTCGAACCTCAAGCTTCAGATTTTTTCACAGCGACATGGACAGAATCCCCATCAAGGGAATTCGTAGCCACGTGGGACGGCTGTTCAGTTCGTAGCGCACTTCGTAAAACACCTTTTCAAGCAAGAACGTGTCCAGAAGCGTGCAAAACCCCTCCGTGCTGGCCGGCACGAAGTCCACCTTCCCAAGCGTTTGCCGATAAGCTCGCACGAATTCAGCGGAAACCGAGCGCTCCCAGAGCTGCGCCCAGGGTTGGAGCGTTTCGAAATCACCGGGGTGTCTCGCAATGTAGGCAATCAGGCTGGCGTATGCGGCATAGCTGAAGGAACGCACCATACCAGCGACGTCCTTCAACGCGCTTTGCTTGGATCGCCGGTACGCCAACGAGCGCGCTGGTTCCCCTTCGAAATCCAGAATTACGAAATCTGTCTTCACCCGCAGTACTTGTCCCAGATGATAGTCGCCGTGAATTCGGATGCGCTGCGTTCTAAGGTCGGAGCTGCCCAACGCTTCCAGACGTTGTAGAATCCGGCGACGTCGAGTGAGTACAGCGCCAGCGATCTCGATTACTTCATCCGACAAAGACGGCACTCTGTCTTTAAGAATGTCAAACACAGCCAATGCGTGTTGGCGAACATCGGCAATCAACGCTTTCAGATCGTCAGCGCTCAGAGGCTCTGGCAAAAACGCCGGATCGTCAGTCGGCAATGCCAGCGCCAAATGAAGTTCGGCAGTGCACCGCCCTAGGGCGGCGGCCGCATCCAGATAAATACCTACGTGGTCTCGCGCCAGTTCAGATGGTGGACGTTCGGCAAGTTCCATGATGCCGCCCACTTCGCTGTTCAAGTTTCCGGGAATGGCGAGAGGAGCACAGGTTTCGTAGTAGCGGTCGAGCTCTTCGATCGTCCACTTCCATCCGTCGCCTTCGTTTGCAACCAGGCCCTGCAAAATTCCGAGTGTGGATGTATTGCCATTCTCCGTGGGAGTGTACTCGATCAACCCAGCAAAGGGCGGAACCCGATTGAAGCCTACCTTTTCGGTTAGGTATCTTCCGATCTCGCACTCGGGATTCACACCCGCTTCTTGACGACGAAACACTTTCAAAATGAACCGGTCTCCAAAGAGAATCGACGTATTGCTCTGTTCCGCGGAGTCGCGTCGCACCTGCAAGGGAGTTTCTGCAGAACCCAAGACATCCTGAAAGGCCTTTCCCCGGTCACCTCGTATAGCGCCGTGGCGGGCAGGAATCTGTTCTTCGTTTTCGATCAGCGCAAGCAACGCGTGGCACGTTTCGTCGTCTAACACGGCGTCGTGAAGCAAACCAGAATTCTCCCGCACGACTACCGGCGCGATGACAGCGTTAGGGGCCGCACGGCGCAGTTCCTCTGCGCGTTCGCCCAGGGTCACCGCCAGCGTGAGCAGATAAGTGTCGGGTGCTCCGGCGTTGTACTGCACTTCCAGCAGAACCAGTGCTGATTTCGACGTCTGCAAGACCGCCCAGTCCAGAATTCGGGTTGCTTTGATCTGGCGGGACTTTGCCGCGAACCAGCGTTGCGCCGGCAGAAACTTCATCAGATACGAAGTCTCGAGGCGGCGGCTTTCCGTGCCCTCAAGGATAGTTTCCCAGTTATTCCCGAAAGCCAGGGGCGAGTTTTCCGTGAGGCCTACGCCGGCGGTGCTGGCTTCTTGCCTGGGGTGTAACTCCAGCCACATGAAACCGTACGGCGCCAGCGTAAGTCGATAAGGGTGCTGCTCGAAGATCGGGAATTCCACATACCCCAGCATCTCGATCGGGAGCATTCCCTCCAATTTCGATAGATCCAGATCCACAGGCTGGGCAAAGCGGGAAAGATTCGCCACGCACAGGACTTGCTCATCTCCATCCCTTCGCAGATAGGCCAGCACCTTCCGATTCGCCGGATCGAGAAATTCAATGCTGCCGCGCCCGAAAACGCGAAAGAGCTTTCGCAAAGCAATCATGTTGCGCATCCAGTTCAAAAGCGACGAAGGATCGCTCTGCTGAGCTTCCACGTTGATCGCTTCGTAGCCCCACACCGGGTCCATGATCACGGGGCTGTAAAGCCGCGCAGGAGTGGCGCTGGAGAATCCGGCATTTCTATCCCCGCTCCACTGCATCGGCGTTCTCACGCCGTTGCGGTCGCCAAGATATATGTTGTCTCCCATCCCGATTTCGTCGCCGTAGTAGAGGATCGGGGAGCCCGGAAACGAGAAGAGCAAGCTGATCAAAAGTTCGATTCGCCGTCGATTGTTGTCGACCAGAGGAGCCAGGCGTCGGCGTATACCGAGATTGATGCGCATTCTCGGGTCGGCGCTATAGGCCAGGTACATATAGTCACGCTCATCGTCCGTCACCATTTCCAGCGTCAATTCGTCATGGTTTCGCAGAAACAGCGCCCACTGACAGGTTTCAGGAATACTGGGGGTTTCCGCGATGATGTCGGTGATGGGCAGCCGGTCTTCCTGGCGCAGCGCCATATAAATGCGTGGCATCAACGGAAAATGGAACGCCATATGGCATTCGTCTCCGTCGCCGAAATATGGGCGCACGTCGGTTGGCCACTGGTTCGCTTCGGCAAGAAGCATACGGTCGGAGTAATTTGCATCGATCTCCTCCCGAAGTCTCTTGATGACGGCGTGTGTCTCCGGAAGATTTTCGCAACTCGTCCCCTCGCGCTCCACTAAATAAGGGATCGCGTCCACCCGCAAGGCGTCCACTCCCATATCCAGCCAGTACCGCATGACTTTGATGACTTCTTCAACCACTCTTGGGTTGTCGTAGTTCAAGTCGGGTTGGTGAGAGAAAAACCGGTGCCAGTAATAGGCTTTGGCAACCGGATCCCACGTCCAATTGGACTTTTCCGTGTCGCTGAAGATAATCCGGACGCCGCGGTATTTTTGGTCCGTATCACTCCAAACGTAAAAGTCGCGTTGTGGCGAACCGGGGGCAGCGTGGCGGGCGGCTTGAAACCAAGGATGCTCTTCCGAGGTGTGATTGATCACCAGCTCGATTACAACTTGAAGGCTTCGATCATGAGCGGCGTTTAGAAAGGCTTGGAAGTCTTCAATCGTGCCATACATGGGATGAACGCCGAGATAGTCGGAGATGTCGTAGCCGTCGTCCTTGAGCGGCGAAGGAAAAAAGGGCAACAACCACAGACACGTGACGCCGAGGTCCTGAAGATAATCCAGTTTCTGAATCAAGCCGGGGAAATCACCGATACCATCGTCATTGCTGTCCTTAAACGCGCGCACGTGCAGCTCGTAAATGATCGCATCCTTGTACCAAAGAGGGTCCGCTGCACTGCCGTGCCGTTTCGCCATAAAGGCTTTCCTAGGACCTCAAGGAGTATTCGCAAACTGCGGCTGGAAACGGGGAAACTTCCGGTTAGAAGTGGCAATCAAAATCCGGCTCCGTATGAATCCTTTGGCCGCACGTGGAGAACATGCGCCGGCAGACTTCCAGGGGTCAATTCCACATAATTCCGGGCCCCTCGCCACAGAAATCGCCCATCGCTGAGAAGATCATGAGCTTCGAACGCGTGATCCGCGTCGAGTCCCAGCGAACTCAAGTCCAAATTCACCCAGCCAGACTGTTTGTTGAAGGAATCGAGATTCACAACGACGACAATCACATTGGAAAGATCATCGGTCGACTTGCTAAAGCCCAGCAGCAGTGGATTGTCCGTTTCGTGAAATCGAAGTCTGCGGTCGCTTTGCAATGCCGGATTGTCTCTTCGGATTCTATTGACCCGGGCGATCAAGTCCCTCAGACTTCCCTCCGCATTCAAGTCTCTATGCTTGATTTCATATTTCTCCGAGTAGAGGAACTCCTCGCTGCCGGGCTCCAGCGCGGCGTTTTCGCACAGCTCGAAAGCAGGTCCGTAGATTCCATAGTTGGCTCCCAACATGCCCGCCAACACCAGACGGATCATAAATGCGGCGGGACCTCCAGCTTGCAGAAATTGCGGAAGGATATCGGGCGTCGTCGGCCAAAGGTTGGCACGAAAATATTCCCGGACATCCGTCTGTGTCAATTCCGTGAAGTATTCCGTCAATTCCTGCTTGGTATTCCGCCATGCAAAATAAGTGTAGGACTGAGAAAAGCCGATTTTCGCCAGTCGCAACATAACGTGGGGCCGTGTAAAAGCTTCCGCAAGGAAAATCACGTCGGGATGTTGTCCCTTGATTTCGCCGATGACCCATTCCCAGAAGGGAAAGGGCTTCGTATGGGGGTTGTCGACCCGGAAGATGTGCACTCCTTGATCGATCCAGAACTGAAAAACACTCTTCAATTCGTCCCACAATCCAAGAGCATCTGGAGTTTCGAAATTGAGTGGATATATGTCCTGATACTTCTTTGGTGGATTTTCTGCGTACTGGATCGTTCCGTCCGGACGTTTCCAGAACCACTCGGGATGCTCGCGTGTGTAGGGATGATCCGGTGAGGATTGGAACGCGATATCGAGCGCAACTTCCAGCCCGTGTTCTTCCGCCTTGGAGACAAACCGGCGAAAATCTTGCAGTGTGCCCAACTGCGGATGAATCGACTTGTGACCGCCCTCGGCGGATCCAATCGCCCAGGGACTGCCCGGGTCTTCGGATTCCGCCACGACTGAATTATTTCTTCCTTTGCGATAAGTGCTCCCAATCGGATGAATGGGTGTCAAATACACGACGTCGAAGCCCATGGACGCAATATAGGGAAGCCAAGTCTCGCAATCCTGCAACGTGCCGTGACGCCCAGCTTCGGGCGAGCATGAACGCGGGAAAATTTCGTACCACGTGGAAAAGCGCGCTTTAGGGCGATCCACCGTTACGCGGAGTTCTTTCTCGTAACAGGTTGCGAGCTTCGGATCGGGATAGCGTTCCATTACCGGGAGCAACTCTTCTTCCAATGCGATGGATTTGCCGGATTCTTCTGACGCGCTGTCATGCAGGCGGCGCGCCCATTCACGAAGCAATTCGCTGTCCCCGCCCGCGGCGCGCTTGGCTGCATCTGCGATGAGCTCGGCTCCAATTAGCAGTTCGATTTGAACGTCTTGACCTGCTGCGATTCGCTTGCTCAAGTCATCGCGCCAGGTTTTGAAACGGTCGGTCCATCCCTCCACCGTGTACCGATACGTCCCAATCTTGGACACGCGAAACTCGCCCCGCCAGCGATCGTTGACAAGAGGCAACATTGGCGACGACTGCGGCTCCTCCTCCGTCCCCTGCCAATACAGAACGCGACATGCAAGCTGATCGTGGCCATCGGCAAAGATATCAGCTTCCACCACAACGCTTTCCCCTACAACGCGCTTGATCGCGAACCTGCCGCCATCGATTTCCGGACTTACTTGTTCGATGGCCACGCGACGTCGAGCATCCTTTTGCGGCTGCTCCGTCAGCCGAAGACTCTCCTCGGGTACAAGGCTAGGCCCTTCCACGTCGTTCTCCTTCGCTGCGGCAATACGATTTATTCGGCCCATCTTTTTTAAAGATACGCCTCTCCACACCTCATACCAAGCGCTATTGCCCGAGTTTGGTCTGGAGAAATCCTGGTTATGAAGGCGTCCAGCTCTGCGTCGTACAACGCACTAAGCCCGTGCCCGTGAAGATATCCGGTGGACAATATCCAGTGAAGATATATGCTAACCGCGATGGTGCCGCTTTTCTCTTGGCAACAGTTTTCTCAGCCATTCCCAGCTAAGTCGCGGGTCGGCGGCGCATACTTTCGTGTGCGTCCCGTCTTTCGCCGGAGAGGATTCTCATGAATAACGCCATGGCCGCAATCATCCTGTTGGTCGTCGCTGGAGTGATGAACGGCAGCTTCACGCTTCCTATGAAGTACACGCGCGAGTGGGCT
>DASYYR010000002.1:0-15416 GCA_035933575.1 Candidatus Acidiferrales bacterium
CAGACAGCGACTTATAAGCAGGTTCCATTCCAGGCGGTGACCCATGGAAACGATACTGAGATAACCGGAACCATTCCCATGACGGTATCCGGTTTCAAGATCGACCCTCCGAAACTGTTGATGGTCCCAATTAAGAACGACGTACCGGTGCGCGTGGACATGACCTGGCAGCGCGAAAAATAGCATCCGCGAGACTGAAGGAAGCCTACCGGCGGTCTGCCGCAAGGTGGCGAACGTCGCGGCCAGCGACCATGTAAATGACATCTTCCGCGATGTTGGTGGCGTGGTCGCCGATGCGTTCGAGATTTTTGGTGACTAGCACGAGCTCAAAGGCCGGAAACACGACCGCGGAATTTTCCATCATGTAGGTGAGGAGCTCGCGGAAAATCTGATCGCGGAGATTATCCACCTGATCGTCGCGGACGAGAACGGATTTCGCAAGGTCGGCGTCACGGCGAACGAGAGAGTTGAGGCTGTCGCGAACCATTCCCTCGGCGAGTTCACTCATGCGCGGCAAATCGACGTAAGGCTTGACCTGCGGATGGCGCAGAATGCGCAATGCGGATTGAGCGATATTGACGGCCTGATCGCCGATGCGTTCGAGGTCGTTGTTGATGCGCGAAGCGGATAGGATGAAGCGCAAGTCGACGGCCATGGGCTGTTGCAAAGCGACGAGCTGCATGACGCGATCGTCAATTTCGATTTGCATCTCATTTATGGCTTTTTCTTCATCGAGGACGCGCTTCGCCAGCGCTTCGTCTTTTTGAAAGACGGCCTGCACAGCCTGATGGACGGCGCGCTCGGCTAGGCCGGCCATCCAGAGCAGGCGCTCCTTCAATTCTTCTAGATCGTGTTCGAAATGGCGTTCCATCAAGACTCCTTAGGATCTCCTTTGCGAGAATATGCAGCAGAAATTTTAGCCGAACCGTCCGGTGATATATGCCTCGGTGCGCGGATCTGAGGGCGTGGTGAACAATTTCGGCGTGGGTTGATACTCGATGAGCCGGCCCTCGAGAAGGAATGCGGTGAAATCGCTGGCGCGCGCGGCCTGTTGCATGTTGTGTGTGACAATGACGATGGTGCAAGAGGGCTTCAACTGAAACAGGAGCTCCTCGATCTTCGCGGTGGTGACCGGATCGAGCGCGGAGCAAGGCTCATCGAGGAGGAGGACCTCCGGGTCGACGGCAAGGGCGCGGGCGATGCAAAGGCGCTGCTGCTGGCCTCCGGAAAGAGTGTAAGCCGACTTGTGAAGCTGATCTTTCACTTCGTCCCAAAGAGCGGCACGACGCAAGCTGTGCTCGACGGATTCGGAGAGGCTGCCTTTGTAGCCGTTAATGCGGAGGCCGTAAGCAACGTTATCGAAAATGGATTTCGGAAATGGATTGGGACGCTGAAAAACCATGCCGACGCGGCGGCGGAGTTTGACGACGTCCATGTCCGCGATATTTTCACCGTCGAGGAGGATGTCTCCTTCGACGCGCGCGGTGCGGACCGTTTCGGTCATGCGATTCAAGCTGCGCAGGAATGTGGATTTTCCGCAGCCGGAGGGGCCGATAAGAGCGGTGACAACATTCGAGGAAATGTTGATGTCGATACCGTGAAGAACTTCCTTCGGCCCATAAAACACTTTCAGGCCGGAGATTTTGAAACGCAGACTGCTATCCGCCGTGACGGAAGGCTTCGGCGGCAGCGAGAATCTCTGAGGCGTGTCCACGGACTGTTCCGATTTGAGGTTCACGTTATTTCCACTATGTACTGTACCCACGCTGGCCATAATTTTCTACCTCGATAGCGGCATTTTGCGCGCGAGGGCCAAACGCGTGACGATGTTGACGAGCAGGACGAGCGTCACTAGTACCAGCCCGGCGGCCCAAGCTTGCCGGTGCCAATCGTCATAGGGCGAAACCGCGTACGTGTAAATCATAAAAGGCAATGACGCGGTGGGCTGCGACCAACCCTGGCTCCAGGAATTATTGCCGAAAGCGGTAAAAATGAGCGGGGCGGTTTCGCCCGCAACGCGGGCGAGCGCCAGCATTACACCCGTGAGAATACCGCGAAATGCCGCCGGAACGACAACGCGCGTAATTGTAGCCCATCGCGCCGCGCCGAGGGCCAAGGACGCCTCGCGAAGACTGGAAGGAACGGCGCGAAGATACTCCTCGGTGCTGCGAACGGAGATCGGAATCATCATGATTCCCAGAGCGAAGCCGCCGGCGAGAGTGGAAAAAGTGTGCATGGGCAAGACGACGAGCGTATACGCGAAGATCCCAATAACGATGGAAGGGACGCCGTTAAGCAAGTCTACCGTGAAGCGGAGGACGGACGCGATTGTGTGGCCGGCGAACTCAGAAAGATAAATACCCGCGAAAATCCCCACCGGAACTCCGATGCAACAGGCGAGAAGCAGTAGCTTGGCGCTGCCCACGATTGCGTTGGCCATGCCGCCACCGGGGACATTGACGGGAGCGGGCAATTTTGTGAAGAAATTCCAGCTCAAGGCGCTGGCACCGTGCCAGGCGAGGTACCCGAGAATGTAAAACATGACTGAAACGGTGAGAAAAGCACAGGCGCCAGTGAGGGTGAGCATGACGACATTGGTGACGGAACGCCGGGTCGTTTTTCTGGACGGGCTTCCGGTCGGGCGTCTGGAAGTGGTGTTCACGGGCGCACCGTGCCGCGTCGGACTGTGGCAAGAATCAGCAAGCGCGCGAAGGCGTTAAGTACAAACGTAAGTCCGAAGAGAATAAGACCGAGCTCGATGAGAACGTGGATGTAAAGCGTGGATGTGGCCTCGGCGAATTCGTTGGCGATGACGGCGGCAATCGAATAGCCGGAAGCAAAAAGGGACGTGTGAATGCTAGGGTCGTTGCCGATGACCATGGTTACGGCCATGGTTTCACCCAGGGCGCGCGCGAGGGCCAGAAAAATAGAACCGAAGATGCCGGAGCGAGCGTAGGGTACAACAACTTGCGAAGCCGCTTCCCATTGTGTCGCTCCCAAGGACAGGGCGGCTTCGCGCTGCTCCTGCGGAACCGCGAGGAGCACTTCACGGGATACGGAAACGATGAAGGGAACAACCATGATTCCGAGAACCACGCCTGCCGCGAGGAATCCGAAACCATAAGCAGGACCTTGAAAAAACGGTAGAGAACCCAGAGTTGCCTGCAAGAAGGGCTCGATGCTGGAACGAATGATTGGAACGAGGACGAAAATACCGAGCAGGCCATAGACGACGCTGGGCACCGCAGCGAGTAGGTCAATGATGAAGGCGAGCCAATCGGACAGCCATGCGGGGACAAGCTCAACGAGGAAGATCGCGGTGCCCAAGCCGAGCGGAATTGCAATGATCAGAGCGAGGAGCGAAGTAACGAGCGTGCCGTATAGGAAAGGCAGCGCGCCAAAATGCTGCGCGATAGGGTCCCAGATACTGGTGACCAGGAATTTCCATCCGAATTCCTCGCGCGCGAGACGGGAATTAAGCCAGAGCTCGACAAGAAGGACGCCGACGAGGATGAAAATTCCCGTACCGGCCAACAGAGTGATGCTGTAGGCGACAGAATCGCCGAGATCAAAGTTTCTTAATCGGCGCCAAACTCCCGTAAAACCATTGCCGGTGGGGGCGGCTAGGTCGGTAGTAGTCATGTGAAAGTAGCCGCGTTAGGAGATTCAGACATTTTGCCCTCTGAGATAGCCGGAAGGATGCTACAACCCAAGTCGAAGAACGTAAAGACCAGGGCAGAAACGCGACTCGAAAAACAGGGCACCCATTGTTTGATGATGCGACGGATACCCCGTTTTCGAATTCCAACAGGCTACTGCAGCGGCTGGCCCGCCGCAGTCATCTGACCAATCAACGTGCCGTCAAGCTGAACGACCGAATCGGGCAGTTTGGAATAATCCAGCGAATCTGCCTGATCCTGTCCCGTGGTAATGATGAATTGCACAAAGGCCTTAAGAGCTTCGCGGGTAGTCTTGTTAGCTCCGTCCTTGGGAACTAGCAAGAAAGTAAAACCGCTGATGGGATAAGCGTCGGGAGCGGATGCGGGAGGATCGACGATCGGTGTTCTGACATCCTTCGCGAGCGCGTCGGTAAACGCTGCAATGGCGGCAGTGGCACCGGCCGATGTAGGAGTGACCCATTTCCCAGCCTTATTTTCGATCATAGCGACCGGAAGATGATTGTTGGTCGCGTAATTAAGCTCCGTGTAGCCGATAGATCCTTCGCTTTGCTTCACGATACCAGTAACCCCTTCGCTTCCCTTCCCGCCCAGAGCGCCGGGCGCGGGCCAGTTCACGGCAATTCCCTTGCCCACTTTCTTGGCCCAAATGGGATTTACCGTACTCAGGTATGTTGTGAAAATGTTGGTGGTCCCGCTGCCCTCAGAGCGATGGACAACGATAATTGTTTTGTTCGGGAGTGTGACGCCAGGGTTGCTATGAGCGATTGCCGGATCTCGCCAGTTCTTAATCGTGCCGAGATAGATGCCTGAAAGCGCAGCTGCCGTCAGCCGCAACGGCTGCTTCAGCTCCGGCAAGTTATAGGTGATGCAAACAGGACCGGCGCTCTCCGGGATTTGGATCATGGGCTGCATCGAGGCGAGCTGCTTGTCGTCGAGAGCGGCGTCGCTGGCGCCGAAGTCCACCAAGCCGGCTTTGACCTGCTGAATTCCGCCGCCGCTGCCGATGGACTGGTAATTGATCTGCACGGTAGGGTGTGCGGTCTGAAACTGGCTCTCCCACTGCGACATGATGGGATACACGAAGGTGCTGCCCGCGCCAGTAAGGCGGACGGTCTGCGATGCATTTTCCGAAGACTGGCCAGTCTTCGAAGAGCAGCCCGCTACGGCCAGGATAGCGAGGAATAGAGCGCAAAGGGATTGTTTCACGATTCGATTCTCCTTTTTCAAGAGCTTTTGAGTTATTGCCCGCATGTAAAGCTTTCGGCTGCGAGGCTCGGCGCAGTCAGTGTTGCACCGGAGCTGGGCGGCGCTGAACCTCGGCCGAGTCACATTACTCCTTGCCGGGTTTGCCAAGTGATGGCGCGGAACCCGGGAGCGTATAGCGCAAGTCCAAGAAGACGATGCTGGTATGCGCATTCGCGGGTTGCCCCGTGGCAACGAACCATGGGTTTCTGGTCACATACGAATACTGGCCGATCAGGCTCAGTGCCCCGTACTTCGCATCCTTCCAGAAGTTGTTACTGAAACCGAAGCTACCCTCCTGTATGGACCGATTGTGCCCGGACGACGGAGATGGGCATCCGGTGACGGTGGAGGGAGAAAAACCCCAACCGACAAAGCATCCGTTGGTGTCGGTCTGCACATTCCGGGAGATGTACACCAAGCCGTAATAGCCGAAGAGCGTGGTGTTATGTTGCGTAAATTCAAGACCATCAACTGTGGATCCCGAATGCACCAAAGAAGGGCTGCCGTCAGCTCGTATGACCAGATCCGGAGTTTGACCGAAGATGTAGCGGCCGCCGCCGTCGCCCCAGTAGTTATGGGTGAGCACACGCAAGCCATTGGTTATGCCGAAGTCCAAGTTCACGAACCCTGCACCGCCCGTTGCCGAGTGGTGAGTTGTCGTTGCCGGGTTGTACAGTTGAAAGAATCGCGCGATTCCGCCAACTTCGAGGTGGAGCCGCTTGGAGGGATCGAAGACAACCTTGGAAATGATATCTGGAGCGCGGTTTGGCGGGCTCAGGGTCGTGGTCCCATTGTCCAGTTCACCGCCTGCGTAGACGGCGCAGCATGCAGGGAGGGTGATGGCCGCTGACCCGTTCGTCCCGCCCATATACTGATCCGGGGAATCCAAGGCGATAGCGAACGCTGCCTTGTCGTTGGGAAAATGGTAGGCCAGACGGAGTTCCGGAATGCGTCCCCAGACGTCGCCGAGTTGGTAGTTTGTATCCATGAGATCGGAGAAGAAAATATCTCCTGGCAGTGGTGACACGCCTACCCGATTCGGCGTTGCGAGGCTCCACGTTTGGCCGCCCAATACCTCCCAAGCACCTCGGCGAAGGTCAACCCAATACAAGCGCGAGCGCAATGTGTTGCTGTTGCTGCTTACGGCTAGGTTTGCGGGAGCATTACCCAGGAAATCGGCCTCCATGTAGCCGATCACGTGAGAACCTTTTACGTTTGCGTCCACGCGGAACCCGATACGCGAGTTCTGCATGCTGAAGCGAAGCTCGCTTTCATTCGTCTGAAATACGGAAGAGCCGCCATACGGGATGCCGGCGAAGTTTGTGCCGATGCCGCTTCCCCCGTCCCTGCTGCGCCACACGCTTGTGAAATCCATAAATCCGACAGGGGTAATGTAGGCGCTGCCAATTTTGAACGAGAGTGGCGACTGATTCGCCTCGTCACCTTGCGCGGCTGCCGGGGATGCCACGGAGGCTGGGGTCGTCGCTACTGCCGCCGAGCCAGCAGCGGTTGCATTCGTTGCCACCGACGAACTTTCGTTACTGGTCGTTACCGCATTTTTCGTCGTCGAACTCGATTCCGCACGGGCCGCCAATGAGACGCCGAAAGAATTTGGGCCTTTTTCGAGCGTAACCGGCGCAGGAGAGACGGATGCATCGTGGCCTTGCCGCTCGAGCGCGTTTATTTCTCGTTGTTGGTCATCCAGGGCTTTGCGTTGTTCGGTCAGTTGCTGCTGTTGCGCTTGAATCAAATCCCGAAGCTTCTGAAGCTCCGTGGCCGGAACAACCGCTTCGGGCTTCGGCGCGGCGGACGCAGCTTTCTTGGGTGTCGTTGTCGAAGTCGCCGGCGAGGATTTGGCGGACTTATCCTTACTCCTGTCTCCATCGGAATTTGCAAATGTGGGCATCGCTGACGTGAGCGCCACTGCCACAAAACCAACCAAAATCATTCTCATCTTGCTCCTCCTTGGGAATTTTTGCGCGTTCCTGCGAGGGATTGAATGCCGGGAATCACAGTATAGGCCCTCGAGACGCAAACTGTATGGAAACTCGGGTAGCCGCTCGGCGACCAAAAATGGGTGGCTGGCACCGGGGGGTGCCAGCCAATCGGGGTGACGCAGCAGACTCTTCCGTCGTGTTGACGCTGTGGGTGTTGGACAAGTTCTGCTCCGTGGATCGAGGAGAGTCTGCGATATGCATTTGAACGGAAGATAAGGAGAAGATGAATGTTCTGTTACAACTACTCGGTGGCGGATTTACAGCTACTGATATTGAACGAGTTAGGCCTCTTGTGGCGGATGTCGAGGCCCCGCAGCCAGAACACGATGTCCTCCGCAATGTTTGTGGTGTGGTCAGCGATGCGCTCCATGTTTCGGGTGGCCAGCATGTACTGCACATGGGCCGAAACCAATGAAGAGTCGCGCTTCATGGCCGAAAGTAAGTACTCGAAGATTTGGTCACGGAAGTCGTCAATTGCCTCTTCACTTTCGAGGACTTCGTTGGCGAGCGTGAGGTTGCGATAGATGAGCGCACCTAGGCAACGGCCGACCATCGCCCGCACCGAAGCCGCCATCGGCTCGAGCTCGGCTGGCGGCTCAACGCCGGGCATCTGGGAAAGAGAAATGACGCGTTGGCAGATGTTGACGGCGAGATCGCCCATGCGCTCCAAATCGTTGTTAATTTTCAAGGTGGCGACGATGTGGCGCACTTCGTCTTCAGGCAAGTTACCGCCGCGAAGCTGGCGCACCGCGTGATCGTCGATAATGATCTCCATTTCGTTGATGCGCGGCTCCGTAACGAACACTCCGCTGGCGATTTCCTCGTTGCTGGAAAGCAGAGCCTCGAGGGCCCGGCTGACCGAGCTTTCGACCGTACGCGCCATGGAGACAAGATAACTTTCGAGAGCCGTTTGATAGACGTTTCCGGTGCCGGTGGCAGGCGATGCCATGGTCTTGGCCTCCTTTTTCAAAAAGCCTTATCGTGGATGGGACTTACGCGAGAAGCATGAATGGAGGACGTTGCAGAAAGATGACGCGCGTATGAAGTCTGCGAGAAAGAGTCAAGCAGCGACAGGCAGCGAAAAATGGAATTGCGAGCCCTCTGCAACCGTGCTTTCGACCCAGATCTGCCCGCCGTGGGCTTCGACAATGTGCTTGGCGATGGCGAGGCCGAGACCCGTGCCGCCAACTTCGCGCGAGCGTGCTGCGTCGACACGGTAAAATCGCTCGAAGATACGGACCTGGTCGGCTTGCGGGATTCCAATCCCCGTGTCGGCAACCGTGATCGCCACCGAACCTTCCCTCCTCTCGGCACTAACACTGATACTGCCGCCGGCAGGCGTGTACTGAATAGCGTTGTCGAGCAAATTGCGCATCACTTCGCGGAGAAGATTTGGGTCGCCGAGGATATGGGGAAGATTTCGCGGGACATCCGCAGGGGCCAGAGAGAGCTGCCTCTGGCTGGCCGCACCGCGCGCGGATTCGACGGCGGCTCCAATCAACGCCTCAAGATCAACCGGCTGAAAATCCATGTCCAACTTCCCCGCCTCGATGCGAGAGAGTTTCAGGAGATCGTCAGTCAGGCGCGACAAACGAGCGGCGTGGTTTCGAATGATTTCGACGAAGTGCCGGTTATTTTGCGGATCTTCGAGGGCGCCGCTGAGAAGCGTTTCAGCAAAACCTTGAATTGCGGTGAGCGGAGTACGCAGTTCGTGGGAAACGTTGGCGACGAAATCCTTTCGCACTTGTTCGAGGCGGCGAAGGTCCGTGATTTCGTGGAGCACAACAACGGCTCCGAATGTCTCTTTTTTTTCCTGCGTCTCGGAGCCGGTGACAACGCCATTGAACGAGCGAATGGGCGCAACGGTTACGGAGAAATTGCGTGGCTGTGCGGTTCCCAAAGAAATCTCGCCATGAAGAGTTTCTTCGCCGGAAATGGCTTGGCGGATTAATTCGAGAATATGAGTTTGGCGAATCACCTCTATGGCAGGTTTGCCTTCGATACCGATTGGACCCACGTTCCAGATTCTCGAAAATGCTTGATTGCAAAAAGTGACACGCTCGCGGGCATCGACCACGGCGATACCCTCCACCATGCTGCGCAGGATTGCGGCAGAACGATTGCGTTCCTCGGTTAGCGAGCGAATTGTAGCGTTCAGATGAGCGGCTGTCTCGTTGAGGATGCGCGCCAAATCGCCAAGCTCGTCGTTACTGCGCTCCTGCGGCAACGGGCGGAAGTCGCCTGCAGCCAGACGGCGGGAAAAATCCTCAAGGCCCTGCACACGATTTACATAGTGGCTCGAAACGAGCAGTGTGACGCCGATCCCGATAAGGAGAACAACGAAAGAGATTTCCAACACGGTGCGTCCGGCGTTCGCGAGGCCCTGATCGATCGGCTCGAGAGGCATCGCGGAAAGAATCGCATTGCCGTGAAAGATGCGCGCCACGCAGAAATCGACGCCAGCCAGAGCGCCGAGCAAGAGGACCAGGTAGGCGAGTCCGAGCTTCCAGACGGGATTAACTCGCACTGGTTTCAAAGATGTAGCCTGCGCCCCGAACAGTTTTGAGATACTCGGGCTTTTCCGGATTTTTTTCCATTTTTTCCCGCAGCCGCCGAACGTAAACGTCGACGCTGCGGGGCGTGACAAAGCGGTTGTCTCCCCACACCGCATCGAGCAACTGATCGCGCGAAAAAACGCGATTGGGCCGGGACGCCAAATAATAGAGCAACCGGAATTCGAGGGTGCTGAGTGGAAGCGTTTTGCCTTCGCGCTGGGCGCGATAAGAAATCGGATCCACGCGGAGTGAACCCACTTCGAGGGGTTTTGCTTCTTCCCCTGCCGGATGAACGCGTCGAAGCAGCGCCTTGACGCGGGCCACAAGCTCGCGTGGACTAAACGGTTTGGTGACGTAGTCGTCGGCCCCCAGTTCAAGGCCTACAACGCGGTCCGCTTCCTCGCCGCGCGCCGTCAGCATCAGAATGGGCAGGCGATTCAGTTTTTCGTCACGGCGAATTTCCTTGCAGATTTCCAGGCCGGAGAGTTTCGGAAGCATCAGGTCGAGAATGAGCAAGTCAGGAGGTGATTTCCTGATTTGCGCCAGTCCGCTGACGCCATCGCCGCACGCCATGACCTGGAAGATGTCTTTTTCAAGATTGTAACGAACCAGCTCGACAATGTCTTTATCGTCTTCTACGATGAGGATTCGCGACTGAGGATTCACGATAGCGAGAGCATAGCGGAAGGCGTGCGCGTCAGCAAGAAGACGGCTGCACCGTTACAGAATATTCACAATCGGGTTTCGCCGATGTGGCGTTTCTCCGGTTTCCGGCGCCGATGTCCATCGGACTGTAACATCGTCTTTCGTATCACTCGCTTCGTGCCATCTCTGCACATCTAACGAGCGCCTCTAGGAATTCGCCCGCGTTTGCAGTATCTTCAAAGTGTTGTAGCTAGACCCGGAGGAACGAATGGCCGACGAGAAGTGTGAGAATCCGCAGCAGCCGCAATCCACATCGCAGCCCGCGGCGGAAGGCGCACACATGGTGAAATGCGTAAAGTTCGGGCGCGAGATGCCCGGCCTCGACCGTCCGCCATGGAAGGGCGAACTCGGCCAGCGCATCTACGACAATGTGTCCAAAGAGGGATGGAAGATGTGGATTGAACACTCGAAAATGATTATGAACGAGTACCGGCTGAACCCTCTTGACCCTCAATCACAGAAAATTATCGCCGAGCAGATGGAGAATTTCTTTTTTGGCGAGGGCGCGCAGTTGCCACCCGGCTACGTTGCGCAGAAATCGAAAAGCTAGTAAGCCAGATTCCAGCTCCAGCCTACGCGGAAATTCTTCCGGTGACGGGATGTTCTACCGGCAAGCGAGGAGAGAATTCAAAAGATAATTTTGCATGCGCCGTACGGAGCGCTACTTCAGCCTCGTTTGGCGTTTCGGCGCGCGCGAAGATGAACCCGAGATAGCTCGAACCCTCCGGCCAAGCCGCGACGTAATCTTTTAACCGCGCTGTGATGCGGATCTCCGTGACGTTTGGAACGCGCTCCGCTTCTCCGAGACCTTGGAAGCGCTCGAAAATGCCGCTCTGCGGCACTGGAATCATCATCACGCCAGACGCGTCCGGCTCGCGCACGACGTTTGTGCCGCCAAGGGCAAGCGCGTGGCGCAGCAAAAGCTCCTCGAGCGAAATTCGCTGCGGCCCGAAACGTAGCGCACGCGAACACAGGCCGCCAATCGGGCGCGGCGCGATTTCGAGAACATACGGACCTCGCTCATTGATCCTGAATTCCGCGTGCACAGGACCATGCGTCAGTCCGAGAGTGTGGACGGCGCGCGCGGCGCAATCACGCAGCGCTGATTGCTGCGCGCCGGGCAAGCGCGATGGCGTCACGTAAATTGTCTCTTCGAAATACGGACCTTCGAGGGAATCGGGCTTGTCAAACATGGCGAGAATCTTAAGATTCCCTTGATCGAGCAGGCCTTCCACCGCGACTTCCCTTCCCGGAATGTATTCTTCAATTAGCAAACGATCGAGAGTAGGCTCGCGCGTTACTTGGATTTCCGGTGACTGGAGGAGCGACTGGATTCGCGATACCGCGGCACGAAATTGCTTTTCGTTGTCCGCACGGATCACGCCCTGGCTTGCCGCGAGGGAAAGCGGTTTTACTACACAGGGAAATCTAATTTGCGCCACGATATCTTCGACAGGTTCATTGAGAGCAAATGACAAGAATTCGGGAACTGGCAAGCCCGCTGCGTGCAGCGTTTCGCGCTGCATCAGTTTGCTGCGGCAACGTTCGACAGCTTCCGGTGCGTTACCAGCGATGCCCAAGGCACGCGCGGCGTAAGCCGCTGTCGGTGTCGGGCGGTCACCCAACGCAAGAATTGCATCCGGCGGATCGCCCGCAAATCGCTGGATGATTTCTTTGGCGGCGTCCTGCGGCTTTTCGAAGTGCAGCGGCACCGCGCCGTCGCTCCAGGGATCGTCGAGCTTGTGGCAGCGATCCGTGGCGAAATGCACCTGAACGCCGAGAGTTTCTGCAGCATCCGCGAAGCCACGAGTTTGGTAGCCCAGCTTGCTTGCCAGAATCAGTAATCTTTTGCGCGAGACATTCATCAAATAAAGCCGTCCGTCTGTCCAATCGATTTTCTGGCTTCCTCGATGGGGGCCAACTGGTCCCCGGTGGGCTCAGCTCAACAATACCAGGGCTCGGTGAGATACGGGATCGTGGCGCGCGAAACCATAGGCGGCCGCTTTGGAAACGCCGCAGTCCCTGCGGCGTGCCGAGCCGCCGTTTCAATGCGTTCAAAGATTCGCGAGCGGGACTGGTTCAATTTCTCGCCCGCGTGAACGATTTGCTGCAGTTCCTGAGACAGGGTGTCGACGCGAGGATCAAAATGCTTCCACGGATAGACCATCGCCGATTCGTCGAACGGCGCCACAAGAGCGCGTATTTCGCTTAATTCAAGCAGGCACGAGCCGGCGGGGACTAACAGGCGAATCGCAAGCTGGATGGGTGCAACATTTTCGACCAGTCCGTTTTCGCGCAAAACTTCCAAAAGCTCGAGGTAGCTTTCGAGGTTCGTCCAGGGCGTAAAGGGCAAAAACGTGGGCTGCAAGATCAGACCGATTTTTTGGAAGCGGCGGACCACATCTAAGAAATCGGCGCGCGTATGATGCTTGTCGAGTTTTTCGAGAACCATATCGTCCACTGATTCGACAGCGCTCGTGACGAACAGGCATCCTGTCTGACGCAGCACAGGCAAAAATTCGGAATGCTTCAGCAAATGCTCGATCTTGATTGTCACGTCGTACGTGATTTGTGGAAATTCGTTGTGCAACGCCTCGACGAGAGGGATTGCGTGCCCGATGCCGTTGAAAAAATCAGGATCGCCGAAGGTGATGTGTTGCGCTCCTGCCGCAACTTGCTGGCGGATGTCGGCGAGCACAATATCGCGGTCCACGACGCGAAAAACACCCTTATAGATGGGCACAATGGGACAGTGACGGCACAGATGTTTGCACCCTCGGCTCGCCTCCGTGTAACCGACTGTTCGTTTTTCGCCGTCCGGCAGCGCCAGCCGCGCATATTGATCCAAAGCGACGAGTCCGGTGCGATCCGGGACCGCGAATTTCTGCCGCGCGAGTGATATGACTGGTTCGGATTGCACATCCGCACCGTGACCAACCGCGATTCTCCTCGCGAGATCCGTCAACCCCTGTTCGAATTCGCCGCCGAGAATTGTCTGCACGCCCAGCGCGCGAAGCCACAACTCATTCATCGGCGCGTAAAGACCATAAAAACAAACGTGCGCATCAGGATTCAGTTTCCGAATTGTTTTTAGGAGTTCGACAGCGAGCCGCGCCGCGGTGTGCATCGGGACGTAAAATGCGATAAGCGCGGCGTCGCGGATTGCCTCTTCGCGAAATGATTCCCGCGACAAGTCCACGCAGAGAACTTCCGAGCCGCCCGTGCGCAGCCACGCCGCAGGAGAAGCCAGCCCGAAAGGCTGCCGTCCCAGCTCGTACGTCGAAATGAGCACGATTTTCATGGCTGCCGGCGATTCTGAAATTATGGCATGCGCGGAGAGGAGGCACAAATCCGAACGTCGCAGTGGGGATACTAAAATCCGGAAAGTGCGAGGGCGCGATTGCGCTATCATAGAGTGTTCCGGAGAGGAGTCGAGCGAGCGCCATGGGTTTCGTTTCGAAGAACTCGTTCAGCACACGTTCCACGCTCAAAGTTGGCAGCGAATCTTTTGAAATCTACCGCCTCGAGCCCGTCGAGCGTTCCGGCGCAGGAAAAATTTCGCGCCTGCCATTCTCGATGAAAATCCTGCTCGAAAATTTGTTGCGGCAGGAAGACGGACAATTTGTGCATGCGAACGATATTCGCGCCGTGGCGAACTGGGAGCCTGCCGCGGAGCCCTCGAAAGAAATTTCGTTCCTGCCCGCGCGCGTGCTGTTGCAGGACTTCACGGGCGTTCCGGCCATCGTCGACCTGGCGGCAATGCGCCAAGCTATGAGCAAGCTCGGAGGCGACCCGAAGAAAATCAATCCGCTCTTTCCGGCGGAACTGGTGATCGATCATTCCGTGCAGGTCGACCAGTTCGGCACAGCGCAATCGTTCGCATTCAACGCCGAACTCGAATTCATGCGCAATATTGAACGTTACGCACTGCTCCGCTGGGGACAGAACAGCTTCCACAATTTCAAAGTTGTGCCGCCGGATACCGGGATATGCCATCAAGTAAATCTGGAATATTTATCGCGCGTTGTTTTCCGCAGGGAAGCGGACGGCAAACAGTGGGCGTATCCCGATTCGCTTGTTGGGACGGATTCGCACACAACGATGGTCAACGGCTTGGGCGTGTTCGGCTGGGGCGTGGGCGGAATCGAAGCGGAAGCAGCAATGCTCGGCCAGCCTCTTTCGATGCTGATTCCGCAAGTGGTGGGATTCAAATTGCACGGGCGCTTGCACGAAGGCGCAACGGCGACGGACCTTGTTCTTACCGTAACCGAGATGTTGCGCAAGAAGGGCGTAGTGGGGAAATTCGTGGAGTTCTACGGCGCCGGGCTTTCGAGCCTTACGCTTCCCGACCGCGCCACGATCGGCAACATGGCACCGGAGTATGGCGCAACGATGGGCTTCTTCCCCGTGGACGCCGAAACACTCGCCTATCTGCGCTTCACTTCGCGCGACGAGGCGCAGGTGAAACTCGTCGAGGCCTATACGAAGGAACAAGGGCTTTTCCGCACCGACGCGACGCCCGATCCTGAATTTTCCGACAAGCTGGAACTGAACCTCGGCGACGTGGTGCCGACGATTGCGGGGCCGAAGCGCCCGCAGGACAAAGTGCCGCTGACGCAAGCGAAAACAGTCTTCGAAAAATCGCTCGCGGGTCCGGCGAAGCGCACCAACGTGCAAAACAATGGCGACCGCTTCGAGCTTCACGACGGTTCCGTGGTGATCGCCGCCATCACCAGCTGCACAAATACTTCGAATCCATCGCTGATGCTCGGCGCGGGAATCCTGGCGAAAAAAGCCGTGGAGCGCGGCTTGAAAACGAAGCCCTGGGTGAAAACCAGCTTGGCTCCGGGCTCGATGGTCGTCAGCGATTATTTGAAGAAATCCGGACTGATGCATTTCCTAGAAGAACTACGCTTCCATCTGGTGGGCTACGGCTGCACCACGTGCATCGGGAACAGTGGGCCGCTGCCGGAAGCAATCGGCAAAGCCATAAAGGAAAGCGATCTGGTTGCCGTATCGGTTCTCAGCGGGAACCGCAATTTCGAAGGGCGCATCAACCCATACTGCCGCGCAAATTATCTGGCGTCGCCCCCGCTGGTTGTTGCGTACGCGCTCGCAGGCCGCATGGATTTTGACATGGACAAAGAACCGCTGGGCACGGACAAAACAGGCAAGCCGGTCTATCTGCGCGATATTTGGCCGACTCCGCAGGAAGTCGAGACGCTCATGCGCTC